>CBFGMY010000346.1:0-1503 GCA_965650055.1 uncultured Devosia sp. | reverse complement strand
ATCCGAGAGTCTGAACCCCTCACCCGGCGCTGCGCGCCGACCTCTCCCCTCAGGGGAGAGGTAAGAAGGATGACACCCATGACCCCCACCGTCCTCATCGTCGACGACGAAGAAATGGTCCGCACCGCGCTCGAGCAGTGGCTGCGCCTCTCCGGCTTTGCCACCCATGTCGCCTCCAGCGCCGGCGAGGCCCTCGCCATGCTCGATGATATCCACCCCCAGGTGATCCTCACCGATATCAGCATGCCCGGCCTGTCCGGCCTCGATCTGCTCCGCACCGTGCGCGAGCGCGCGCTGGCCTCCGAGGTCATCCTCATCACCGGCCATGGCGACGTGCCCATGGCCGTCGACGCCATGCGGGGTGGCGCCTTCGATTTCCTGCAAAAGCCCTATGTGCCCGACCAGCTGGTGAAAACCCTGCGCCGCGCCGCCGAACAGGCCGGCCTCAAGCGCGAAGTCGCCGAGCTGCGTCGCAAGCTCGATGGCGGCGAGGCCGAACTCTCCACCCGCCTCGTCGGTTCGTCACGCGTGATGGAAGACCTGCGTCATGCCGTTCGGGAACTCGCCACTATCCCGACCGATGTCATCATTTTCGGGGAAACCGGCACCGGCAAGGAAGTGGTCGCCCGCTGCCTCCATGATTTCTCGCCGCGCGCCAAGGGCCCCTTCGTCGCCGTCAACTGCGCCGCCATTCCCGCCGAGCTGATCGAATCCGAGCTCTTCGGCCACGAGGCCGGCGCCTTCACCTCCGCCAGGGAAAAACGCATCGGCAAGTTCGAATTCGCCAATGGCGGCACGCTCCTGCTCGACGAGATCGAGTCCATGCCGTTATTGGCCCAGGCCAAGGTGCTCCGCGTCATTCAGGAGCGCATGGTCGAGCGCGTCGGATCCAACAAGCAGATCCCGCTCGATGTCCGCATCGTCGCCGCCTCGAAGGTCGATCTCGCCGCCGAAAGCGAGGCCGGCCGCTTCCGCGCCGATCTCTACTACCGGCTCAATCTGGCGACCATTCACCTTGCCCCGTTGCGCGATCGCGGCGAGGACAGCGTGCTGCTGTTCCATCATTTCCTGGGCCTCGCCGCCCAGCGCTTCAATCGGCCCGCCCCGCCTCTGCATCCGGCCGATATCAATGCGCTGCTGGTTCACACCTGGCCCGGCAATGTCCGCGAGCTCAAGGCCGCCGCCGACCGCTTCGCGCTCGGCCTCGACGCCACCGGCCGCTCGCTCGACGCGATCCTGGGTCCCAAATCGCCCAAGCCCATCAGTTCCACCGCCAGCCTCGCCGACCGCCTCGCCGCCTATGAGCGCCACGTCATCGAAGCCGAACTCGCCCGCCACAACGACTCCATCGCCGCCGTCGTCGACGCCCTGCAAGTGCCGCGACGGACACTGAGCGAGAAGATGGCAAGGCTGGGAGTGCGGCGCTGAGTTCCCAGTCGACACCCTCCCCCACGCGGGGAGGGTAGTGCAGCTAGGCCGAAGGCCGGAGCGAAACAGGGGGGG
>CBFGMY010000345.1:0-1516 GCA_965650055.1 uncultured Devosia sp. | reverse complement strand
CGGCCTTCCCTCCCCCTCGAGGGGGAGGGATCGAGGGTGGGGGTGGTTCAGTGATAGCCGAGGGACCCCCACCCTCATTCCCTCCCCTCAAGGGGGAGGGAGGCGCAGACTATGACCGCTTGAGGATCGCGGTGCTAAAGCTGATCCGCCAGGTAGCGTTCCAGCGTCGCCTTGGTGCCGATGTCCCACAGCGTGGTCAGCGCATGGCTGAAGGCGGCGACGAAGCTGGGGTGGCGGGCGAGGTCGCCGTAGATGTCGACCATGGAGAGCCAGGCTTTGGGGTCGGCTTTGGCGAGGTGGGCCTGGGCGGTCAGGCGGTCCCAGCTTGGGTCGTTGGGTTCGATGACGGCGCCGGAATCTGATGTGCCGTAGCAGTAGCGGCACCAGAGGGCGGAGACGAGCGCGAGGCCGGTGGCGGACTGGCCTGATGTGACGCGATCGAGCGCCGAGGGGATGATGAATTTGGGCTGGCGATTGGAGCCGTCCAGCGCCAGGCGGCGGATGGTGTCGCCGATCTTGGGATTGGCGAAGCGGCGTTCGCACAGGGCGATGTAGTCGTGCAGGTTGGTGTCGGGAACCGGGGGCACGACCGTCACGATCTCGTCGCGCTCGACCTTGGCGAGGAAGGCGGACACCAGCGGGTGCTGCATCGCTTCATGCACGAAGTGGATGTCCATCAGCCCAGCCGGATAGGCGATGGTGGCGTGGCCGCCATTGAGGATGCGGATCTTCATGTGCTCGTAGGGCGCGACATCGGGCACGAACTGCACGCCGACCTTTTCCAGCGCCGGGCGGCCGGCGGGGAAGTTGTCCTCGAGCACCCACTGGCGGAAACTCTCGCAGAAGACGGGCCAATTATCTTCGATGCCGAAGCTTTCGGCGAGGAGGGCGGTCTCGCGGGGGGAGGTGGCGGGGGTGATGCGATCGACCATGCCATTGGGAAAGGCGACATTGTCCTTGACCCATTGGGCGAGCGCCGGATCGATCAGCCGGGCCAGGCCGACCACGGCATTCTCCGTGACATGGCCATTGCCGGGAATGTTGTCGCAACTCATGACGGTGAAGGGGGCGATGCCGGCATCGCGTCGGCGGACAAGGCCGGCCAGGATCAGGCCAAAAGCCGTCTTGGGGTCGGCCATGTTGGCGGCGTCGAAGGCGATATCGGGGTGGTTGGGATCGAACTTCTGGCTGGCGGGGTCAATATAGTAGCCGCCCTCGGTGATGGTCAGCGAGACGATGCGAATGGCCGGATCGGCCAGAAGCGCGATGGTGGCGGCGCTGTCGCCCGGGCGGAGATAGTCGATCATGGCGCCGGTGATGCGGGCGCTGCTGGTATCGGCTTCCTGCTCGACGACGGTGGTCAGCCAATCCTGCGACTTGAGCTTCTGCCGCATGGCCTCGTCGGCTTCGCGCACGCCGGCGCCGACCAGGGCCCAATCGTGATCGGCACCAGACGCGAAGAGGTCGTCGAGATAGACGGCCTGATGGGCGCGATGGAAGTTGCCGACACCGAAAT
>CBFGMY010000344.1:0-1541 GCA_965650055.1 uncultured Devosia sp. | reverse complement strand
GTCGTCCGTGAAGAATGCAGATCGGCCTGAGAGATAGGCAGAAGTTGTCTCGATAAAGTATTCGATTTTGCAGGAAAGCCGGGTGTTGGGCCGCGCTTTCTTGCGTTTTGGGATTTTGCTTTCGAGCGATTCGTGATTCCCTGACGGCGGGTCATCGGCATTGGGGAAGGCGATGAGCAAACCGCGGGATGATCGGCAGAAAGACCTGTTGCTTCCGGCCCTCGATCAAATCATCGACATGGGCCACCCGCTGGTGCGGTTGGCGGCGCTGATCGACTGGAAGTTTCTGGATGACCGCTTTGGTTCGGTGTGCCAAACCGGTCCGGGGCAGCCTGGCCTGCCGACGCGGCTTGTCGCTGGCCTGTTCATCCTGAAGCACATGCACAATCTCTCGGATGAGGTGCTGTGCGCCCGCTGGATCGAGAACCCCTATTACCAATACTTTTGCGGCGAGTTGAGCTTCTGCCACCGGCTGCCGTTCGATCGATCGTCGATGACGCGCTGGCGCCAGCGGCTCGGCGAGGAGCAGCTCGTCGCGCTGATCCAGGAAAGTCTGTCGGTGGCGCACAAGACTGGCGCCATCGGTCCCAAGGACCTGGAGCGAGTGGCGGTCGATACCACGGTGCAGCCAAAGGCCGTTGCGCATCCGACCGACGCGCGGCTGATGCATCGGGCCATCACCAAGCTCGTCGGGCTCGCCAAGCGCAATCGTGTGCCGCTGCGCCAGAGCTATCTGCGCCTGGCGAAGCGCGCCGCCATCATGGTCGGCCGCTATACCCACGCTCATCAGTTCAAGCGCGCCCGGCGCCAACTCAAGTTCCTGCGGACGCGACTTGGCCGGATCATCCGCGACATCCGCCGCAAGATTGATGGCGATGCGGCGCTGGAAGCTCGCTTCGGCCCGCTACTCGATCTGGCGCAGCGGGTGCGCAGCCAGGATCAGCATCAGCGCGGCCCCAAGGTCTATGCGTTACATGCGCCGGAGGTCGAGTGCATCGGCAAGGGGAAAGCCCGCGCGCCTTACGAGTTCGGCTGCAAGGTCAGTATCGCCACCCCCGTGACGTCCCCGAAGGGCGGACAGTTCGTGCTCCATGCCAAGGCGCTGCACGGCAATCCCTTCGACGGGCACACGCTCGGCCCCGTGGTCGCCGACATGGAGAAGCTCACCGGCGTGGAGGCTCGCCGCATCCATGTCGACAAAGGGTACCGCGGCCACAACCACCCGCACCGGCTCAGGGTCTGGATCTCGGGACAGGTCCGCCGCGTCACGGCTTCCATCCGGCGCGAGATGAAGCGTCGCGCGGCTGTCGAGCCCGTCATCGGCCACGTCAAGGCCGAGCACCGCATGGACCGCAACTATCTCAAAGGCCGCGTCGGCGACCGCATCAACGCCGTCCTCGCCGCGGCCGGCTACAACTTCGGCCTGCTCCTGCGGTGGCTCGCAGAACTCTTGCGTGCCATCATCCGGGCCTTCGCCGAAACTGTCCCGGCTCAAAAGATCGCTTAAATCAGCGGTCGTCCGCGTTCTTCACGGAGGACTC
>CBFGMY010000343.1:0-1590 GCA_965650055.1 uncultured Devosia sp. | reverse complement strand
CCCGCCTGCGTGACACCATGCATCTGGTGGCTGACTTCGGCAAAGTGGCCGGCTAGCGCGCCGGCAACGCACACAACACGCTGCCCAGCGTGGTGGAAAACATGAACGAGGCCTCGCCCCGATCGTCGGTGGTGAAGCTGCCGTTGAGGTCTATGTCGGCCAGCGGACCGGTCAGCGCGTTGACGCTGTTGCCAGATGACGCAACCTGGCCGCTGCCGCCGACCGTGGCGCTGGAGGTGAAGTCGTAGTCACCCGCGACCAGCAGCGTCAGCGTACCGAAGGCGCCGCCGTTCATGTCGACGCACTGATAGACCCCCGGAGGCGGGAACTGTGCGAAAGCCGGCGCCGTTGTC
Source organism: uncultured Devosia sp. (assembly GCA_965650055.1). Classification (GTDB taxonomy): domain Bacteria; phylum Pseudomonadota; class Alphaproteobacteria; order Rhizobiales; family Devosiaceae; genus Devosia. The sequence continues at coordinate 1,237 of CBFGMY010000343.1, read as the reverse complement.
AGCGCAAGCAGGGCGAGGGTGATTGCAATTGGGCGAAACATCACCAGATGATGCGCCAAGCCGGCACGCCTGCCAATTCAAACCGGCGCTACCAAGGATATTTGCATGAGTGTTGGTTTGCTGGCGCTGCTGGACGACGTTGCCGGCCTGGTGAAGGTCGCCGCGGCGTCGCTGGATGATGTGGCAGGGCAGGCGGCCAAGGCCGGCGTGAAAGCGGCCGGCGCCGTCATCGACGACGCGGCGGTCACGCCCAACTATGTGCATGGCTTCACCGCCGACCGCGAGCTGCCCATTGTCGGCCGCATCGCCTGGGGTTCGATCAAGAACAAGCTGCTGTTCCTGCTGCCGGCGGCATTGCTGCTGAGCCTGTTCGCGCCCTGGCTCATCACGCCGCTGCTGATGATCGGCGGCGCCTATCTTTGCTACGAGGGCGCCGAAAAGGTGTTCCACGCTCTGGCGCCGCACAATGCCGAAGCCCACGAGGCGTCGCTGGAGCCCGTTGCCATCGACGCCAAGACCCTCGAGGAGCAGAAGATCGCCGGCGCCATCCAGACCGATTTCATCCTCTCCGCCGAGATCATGACCATCATCCTCGCTGCCATCGAAGTCCCGGACTTCTGGACCCGCGCCGCCATCCTGGCCGTGGCCGGCATCGGCATTACCGTGGCGGTCTATGGCGTCGTCGCGCTCATCGTCAAAGGCGACGACTTTGGCCTCTGGACGGCCCGCAATGCGCGCACCGGGGCGGCCCGTGCATTCGGCCGCGGCCTCGTGGTCGCCATGCCGGTCTTCATGCAGGTCCTCAGCGTCATCGGCACAGCAGCCATGACCTGGGTCGGCGGCAGCATCATCGTGCACGGGCTCTGCGAATTCGGCTTTGCCGGCCCGGAGCATATCGTGGAAACCGCCGCCCACTGGGCCGAGCATACACTGCCTGCAATATCAGGCCTTGCCGGCTGGTTCGCGACTGCGCTGGTCGATTTCATCATCGGGCTGGCCCTTGGCGCGTTGATGATCCCGGTAGCGGGTTACGTCATCGCCCCGGCGCTGAAAGCCACCAAGCGCCTGCTGCCCAAGCGGGCTGACGCCTAGACCGGCGGCATCAGCCGGTCGTCACGCTTCTTCGGCTTGAATGGCGCCATGCCTTCATTGGCAAGCTGGTCGGCCCGCTCGTTGAGTTCGTGCCCGGCGTGACCCTTAACCCATTTCCAGGTGATGGTATGACGCTTGGTCGCCT
>CBFGMY010000342.1:0-1635 GCA_965650055.1 uncultured Devosia sp. | reverse complement strand
GCTGGCCTCGGCCATTCCCAACCTCTTTCCGGTGTTGGGCACCGAGGCCTGGCTCTACTTCACCGGCCAGGGCCTGCAGCTGACCACCGTTATCGCCCTCACCATCGCCTTCGGCATCGCGGTGGACGATACGGTGCACTTCCTCTCGCATTACCTGCATTCGCGTCGCGAGGAGAAGCGGCCGCATATGGAGGCGGTCAAGCACACACTCGACCGCATTGGCGGGGCCATTGTGGCGACGACCATCATCCTCTGTTCGGGGGTGGTGATCGTCACCTTCTCGGAGCTGCCTCAGGTGGCTCTGTTCGGGACGCTGTTCGTCTCAACCCTCGCCTTCGCTGTGATCGGCGACCTCTTCATCCTGCCGGCCCTGCTGGCGGCGGGCGGCAAGTTCTTCCAGCCCCTGGGCAAGATCAGGGTGCGCACCGCCGACCACGATGCGACACCGGACGATCCGACCGGCGACACGCTCACGGGCGACGGTGGAACGGAGGGCGGGCAGCCGCATACGAGCTGAATGGCAGGCGCTTGCGAGCCAAAGCGGCGCCCGCTTACATGGTGCAGTGTTGATTCTGCCGCCAATCCCCACAAAGCGGGGTTTTCAGGCGGTCAATTTGTCGAGAAGCTGGTCGGCGATCGTGTCGATCTTGATATGGGTTGGGGCGGAATCTGCGGGGGCGCATGATTTCAAAATCTGCCGAAGGCATGATTTCTGTGGAGGCTTAATGCAGATGACCAAATTCGGACCCCTGTCACGCGCTGCGGCACTGGCAGGCCTGTTGGCTGCCGCCGGTACGGCGCCGGCTTTTGCGGCTCCGGCCGATGTGGCCTTGCTTCAGTCCTATATCGGGGATTGGCGCGGCCGCGGGGTGCTGATCGGCGCCAATACCGAGACCGTCGTGTGCCGGATGTCGCTGACCCAGGGCAACCAGGACAAGGTCAATTATAGCGGCCGCTGCAGCCTTGCGGGCACCCAGCTTTCGGTCGCCGGCACCATGGCCTATATCGAGGCCAACCGGCGCTTTGAAGCCGCCATGAGCTCCAACGCCACCTTTACCGGTGTCGCCGTGGGCCAGAAGCGCGGCGGGGGTCTCGTCTTCAACCTGCGCGAGCGGGACAAGGACGAAGAGGGCAAGGACCTCAACATCACCGCCCAAATCAGCCTGCAGGGCGATGCGATCGAGGTGGTCTTCGAGGTGGTCTATGTCGAAAGCGGCGACAGCCTGCGCGCGGAAGTCCCGTTCTCGCGCTAGACCGGCGACCCGCTGCCAAATTTGTTCTCTATCTCAGTGGGTTGCCACTGAGAATTCTTAACCAGCGCACGTTACCGTTCCTGCACTATTCAGGAGCGCCCCTTGCGCAGTCTTGCCGCCGCCATAGCCCCGATTCCTGCCGTCGATACACCGCAGGACCTGGTCGTTGGTACCCGTTTGCAGCGCCTCTGTGATCTGCTCGGCATAGCCAGCGCGCGGCTGAGCAACAAAACGACGGATGGCCTGGCGATCGTCGCTTCGGCGGGCGTCCAGCCCCCGATACCGGCGCTTGAGACCCGCGCCGTCGCGGCGACGCAACCGCTGGTGATTGCCGATACAGGACAGGCGCCAGTCCGGTTCTATGCGGGCATCGTGCTGCCTG
>CBFGMY010000341.1:0-1734 GCA_965650055.1 uncultured Devosia sp. | reverse complement strand
TCACCTGCCTGCTCTTCGGCTTCCTCGACGCCCTGCAGATCCGCCTGCAAAGCGCGCGGCTGTTCGATATCGAAATTCCGGTGCAGGCCATCCAGGCTCTGCCCTATGTGCTGACCGTCATTCTGCTCGCCGGGTTCATCGGCAAGGCCGTCGGCCCCAAGGCCGGTGGCGTGCCCTACACCAAGGAGCGCTAGGGCTGCTCCCTCGCCCCTCAGGGGAGAGGGTAGCGTAGCCGGGAGCGCAGCGACCTGGCAAAGCTGGGGTGAGGGGTGAAAGCCATGAGGCTCAACCTCGACGCTGAACCCCTCATCCGGCCCTTCGGGCCACCTTCTCCCCTCAGGGGAGAAGGAAAGAACGGAGTGTGACGACGATGGCGAAAACCCCGACCGACGAGGCCTTGTTCAAGGCCGCCGAAGCCATTCGCGCCAAGGCCTACGCGCCCTATTCGCGTTTCCATGTGGGCGCGGCGATCCTGGCCGATGACGGCAAGATCTATTCCGGCTGCAATATCGAAAACGCGGCCTATCCCGTGGGCAATTGCGCCGAAGCCTCGGCCATCGCCGCCATGATTGCCGGCGGCGGCAAGCGCATCACACGCATCTATGTCACCGGCCCGGGCTCTGCTCCGGTCACACCCTGTGGCGGGTGCAGACAACGCATCCGGGAATTCGCCGATCTCAACGTCTCGGTGATCTCCCACGGTGTCGACGGCGAACCGCTCGTCTGCACGCTCGAACAATTGCTGCCCCACTCCTTCGGCCCGGAATACCTGCCCAAATGACCAAAGCGTCCAAGACCATCCAGAAGATCGCGGGCAAGGAGCCCATCGCTGCCGCCATCGTGCTCGGCTCCGGCCTGTCGGCCATTGGCGATCTGCTGACCGACAAGGTCACCATCCCCTATTCCGAGCTCAAGGGCTTTCCCGGCGGCGGCGTTTCCGGCCATGGCCGTGACCTGCTTGTTGGCACCATGGGTGGCAAGCGCGTCGCCATCCTCACCGGCCGCGAGCACTATTACGAACACGGCAATGCCGCCGCCATGCGCCCGGCACTCGAAGCCATGGCCGAGATCGGCGCGCAGACGCTGCTGCTGACCAATTCGGCCGGCTCGCTCGACGAGCGCTTCCGCCCGGGCGACCTGATGCTGATCTCCGATCACATCAACTATGCCGGCATGAACCCGCTGATCGGTGAGCCCACCGACCGCCGCTTTGTGAACATGGTCAACTGCTATGCCCCCGACCTGCGCGCCAAGGCGCAGGGCCTGGCCGAACGGCTCGACATCAAGCTCGGCGAGGGCATCTACCTCTGGTATTCCGGCCCGAGCTTCGAAACCATCGCCGAAATCCAGATGGCCATTCGCCTGGGCGCCAATGCCGTGGGCATGTCGACGGCACCCGAAGTCATTCTCGGGCGTTTCCTTGGCATGAAAGTCTGGGCCTGCTCGTCCATCACAAATATGGGCGCGGGTCTGTCGACCGAAAACATCAGCCATGAGCACACCAAGACCATGGCAGTGCAGGGCGCGGAAAAGCTGAAAAAGCTGATACCCGCGCTGGTGGAGGAGCTATGAGCCTAAGGGTCGTCGATACCAAGCACACCGAAACGCCGCACAAGCGCAATCCCGGCTACCCGCTCGATCTCGACTGGGTCGAACGGGTGCGCATGAACCGCTCGGCGCTGGAGCGTCGCGCCGCTACCATCGGCACGCGCCGCACGGTCAAGAAGGACTATC
>CBFGMY010000340.1:0-1758 GCA_965650055.1 uncultured Devosia sp. | reverse complement strand
CTACGCCTACTCCGTGGGGTCCTTATCGGCCCACATCCACTGCGCGGCACCTCCCCCTGTCGGGGGGTGGTTGGGTGGGGGGGTCGTTTGGCCCAGATATATGGGCTAAACGTCCTCCACCCTTGATCCCTCCCCGCAAGGGGGAGGGTGTCGACTGAGGTATCGGAGCTTAGCCGTTAGCGGCAGGGGCATCCGGGGCGGCCGGGCCGCCCTGCTGCTGGCCCTGGTGGTGGCGCGGACCATCCTTGCCGAAGCCGGGCATGCCGTCGCGCTCGTGGCGCTCAGGGATCAGCTGGGCCTTCTGCTCGTCGGTCAGGCTGTCGAAGAAGGCGGCGGCGGCGGGCTGCACGGCCTCGAGGGCGGCGAGATGAGCCTTCTCGATGGCGATACGGTTCTCGAGCCGCTCGGACATGTCAGGCGCGGTGGCCGTCGCTGCTTCGCCTTCAGCCGGCGGGGTCGCGCCGCCGGGGCCGCCCTCGGGGCGGAGGCCTTCGGTGGCGGTGGCGAAATCGGCAGCGGCCGACAGAGCCGTGGCCTTGAGCGCGTCAAACAGCGGCTGCTGTTCAGCGGTCAGCTCGATGCGGTGGCTGAGATGCACCAGGGCCACTTCAATGGCTTCGCCGCCACGGGCGAAGTTGAGGAAATCGCCACCCCGCTGGCCGCCCATCGGGCCGGGGCCCTGGTTGCCGTGGCGGAAGCCGGGGCCGTTCTCGGCCTGAACCTGCGTTGGCGCAGCGTCCTGGGCGAAAGAGGGGGCGATGGCAGATAGCCCAATGGTCGCAGTCATCAGTGCCACAATGGCGGTCTTCGTGATCGTCTTCATGGTAGGTCCTTTGCATGGGAGCCGGTTGATCCGGCAAGAACGACCCTAGACAATGGCGCATGTTCACGACCTTGCGAGCAGGTGAAGACTTGGTCAGGTTGGTAAGGAAGCGGAGGCCGATGTGATCGAGATCGTGAGCGACCCGTTTCCCGGCGATGCCGCGATGCGAGCGCTGTGGCGGGGAGCGTGGAACGGGGAGGGGCCGCAGAGTTTCCAGCCGTTGTTGCAGCGAAGCCTGGCGCATGTCGGCGCCTATGACGGGGCGACGCTGGTCGGCTTCGTCAATGTCGCCTGGGATGGGGGCGTGCATGCCTTCATCCTCGATACCTGCGTCGATCCTGGCTATCGCCGGCGAGGCATCGCGCTCCAACTGGTGGAGCGCGCCGCGGAGCTGGCACGGCAGCGCGGCGCGGAGTGGCTGCATGTCGATTTCGAGCCGCATCTGGAAGCGTTCTACCGCCAATGCGGCTTCGGGCCGACCGCGGCCGGGCTGATGCGGCTGCGCTGAGCCGCGTCAGATCTTGATGATGGCCGCCGTCAGGTACATGAAGCCAATTCCCGCGAGGAAGCCGCCCAGCACCGGCGGCGAGAACAGGGGCGAGCGGATACCGGCATTGGAGCGCAGCAGGTAGGCGCCGACTTCGACGATGACCTGGGCGATGGCGCCGGCCCCCAGCGCGAGCGCCAGCGCCGACCATTGCGGCGCATAGGCAAGGCTGCCCAGCCACAGGCCGAACACCGCCGGTGCGCCGGCAAGCAGCGCCAGCGCGACAAAGCTCCAGAGCGGCGGGCGAACCTTGAGGATAGGGGCGGCGATGCCGACCCCCTCGGTGACGTTGTGGACGGCAAATCCCAGTACCAGGAAGGTGCCGAGGCCCGCCGAACCGGCCGCGAAAGCGGCGCCGATGGCCAGGCCCTCGCCGAAATTGTGCAGG
>CBFGMY010000339.1:0-1764 GCA_965650055.1 uncultured Devosia sp. | reverse complement strand
GGTCAACCGCACCCGTTTCGTCAAGATGATGCGCGACTATGCCGAATTCGCCAATATCGACCTCAACTGGGACGAAATCGAGCGCACCGGCACCGCCGACCTGGTCAATTTCTGCTGCATGGTCTCCCCCTATGGCGCCGCCGAAAAGCAGGTGCTGCTGGAAGCCCAGACGCTGGAGCAGCGCGCCGAAACCCTGATCGCCATGACCGAATTTGAAATGGCACGCGGCGGCAATGACCGCCCCCCGCTCAACTGATGCCCTCCGGCGTCGATCCGCGCCATGTGCTGGATGTGCGCACGCTCGAAATGCTGGTCTGCCCGCTGACCAAGACGCGGCTGATCCTGTCGGGCGACCATACCGAGCTGATCTCGGTTGCCGCGCGCCTCGCCTTCCCGATCAACAAGGGCGTGCCGCTGTTGAGCCTGGATGAAGCGCGCAGCGTGGAACCGGATGAGATCAAGACGCTGACGCGGGGGCATTCTTAGGGTCTGCGCGGGTCTGTTACCCCCACAATGTCATTCCGGCGCAGGCGGGAATGTGGATTCTCGTTTGAAGTGCAACAGATGCTCGTAGAAGGCTTCGGCCGGAGTTTTCCAGTCAAGGCATTTTCTGGGTGTGTTGTTGTATGTATCGATCAGGTTCTGGAAGCTGGCCTGGTTGATCTGAGCGAGATCGGTCTTGCGGGGCAGGAAGCGCCGCATGCGGCCAATGGCGTTTTCGATGCCGCCCTTCTGCCAGGGTGCGTGGGGATCGCAGAAGTAGGTGGCGATATCAAGCGCAGCCAGCTCGTAGTGGCGGGCAAACTCGGTTCCATTATCGAAGGTGATGCTGCGGCGCAGTGGTGCAGGCAGGGCGGCCATGATGGCGCTCATGGTGGCCACCACAGGTTCGGCGTGCTTGGAGACCAGTCGCGCGCCAACCAGAGCGCGGCTGGTGCGCTCGTGCAGCATCAGGATGTTCTGGCCATATTTGGCGAAGGCCATCAGATCGGCCTCCCAATGGCCCGGCACAAGGCGGTCATCAACCTCGTCCGGGCGCGCGCTGAGCGGGACGCGGTGCGCCATATGCAGGGCCGGACTGCCACCCTTCTTGCCCCGCCAGCCACGCCTGGACTTGGCGCGGGGCAGATAGTAACGCCAGCTATAGTCCTTGTGGCGCCTGATCTGGGCATAGATGAAGCGGTAGATGGTCTCGGTGCCGATGCTGTGGCCGGAGCGTCCGGCAATCTGCTCGGGTGACCAGCCGGCTTTGAGCTGGCCCAGCACCTGATCGCGTAAAGCCGCGTCACGGTCCAGCTTGCTGCCGCTCCAGCGCCGGGCCCGCGCCTGGTGTTGGGCATAAATCGGCTGGTAGCCAAGCTGGGCTCCACTATTGCGCTTCAGCTCCCGAGCAACCGAGGATGGCGCGCGATCCAGACCTGCAGCGATCTGCCGGATCGAGGTCCCTTGGGCCGATAGGCGGGCAATCTCAACCCGCTCCGCAACGCTGAACTGTCGATATCTCTGTCCCATGACAACACCATACCAAGGTGTTGCACTTCGTTTGAGAACTCAGGGAACCTCCGTTCCGGGATGGTGAAGTAAACAGAGGTTCCCGCTTTCGCGGGAATGACACCACGTTGGGGGAAGCATCGGAGCGGAATGAGACCTCATTGAGCCCGTCGAACCACGAGGTCGCGCGAGTGGAGGCTTAGATGCCACGACCTCGTCCTTCGACACGCTAAGGATGAGGTCTACTGGGAAGCTTCCACCAATTTCGCCAGC
>CBFGMY010000338.1:0-1767 GCA_965650055.1 uncultured Devosia sp. | reverse complement strand
GCTGCGGCCTCGTGATCTGCTGGCTGGTGGCGCTGCGCGTGGTCGATCACCGCCAGGTAGGCCGGTTGCCAGATCAGGTTGGTCCAGAGCCGGACCGCGTAAAAGGCTGGCCCTGCCTGGGGATAGGTGGCCGCGAGGGCCGCATGCAGGTCCGCCAGCACGGCGCTATTGTCGGCGCCGGGCTGGTACCAGCCCGCGCGCGCCGGGCCGGGTTCGCCCTTCATGAAACCGGTCAATTGCGCCGCCGTTGCGATCAGCCGCGTCGTCGCGGCATCGCCGGTGTCTTGCGCGAAAAGGAAGGAGCGGGCCATGAGCGGGTTCTAGCGCGGGTGACGCGGCGACGGAAGTGCGGGTCTTGGTGCTCCCCTCACCCTTGAGGGGAGGGGTTGGGGTTGGGGGTCCATCAGTGACCAACCGAACCACCCCCTCCCTCATTCCCTCCCCTCAAGGGGGAGGGAGGCGCTGACTAAAGGTTCTGTATAGTCTCAGACCTTGAGGATCTTGAAGCGATAGACCAGCCCGCCCAGTGCGCCGCCGGCCAGGGGCGCGACGATGAAGAGCCAGAGCTGGGCCAGGGCGTTGCCGCCGACCAGGATGGCCGGGCCGAAGCTGCGGGCCGGATTGACCGACACGCCGGTGACCTGGATGCCGACCAGATGGATGGCCACCAGGGTGAGGCCGATGGCGAGGCCGGCAAAGTGCGGCGCGGCCCGTTCGCCGGTCGAGCCGAGGATGACGATGACGAAGATGGCGGTGAAGACGATCTCGAAGATCAGCGCGGCGACGAGCGAATATTCGCCGAGATAGCCCGGGCCCCAGCCGTTCTGGCCGAGATTGACGTTGCTGCCTGTTATGGCCCACAGGATGGCGGCGCCAACCAGTGCCCCGGCGAACTGCGCGACCCAGTGCTGGATCATGCTCACCAGCTCAAGGCGGCCGTCGATAAAGAGTGCCAGGCTCACGGCCGGGTTGATGTGGCAGCCCGAAATCGGGCCGATGGCATAGGCCATGGCGACGATGGCGAGGCCAAAGGCCAGCGAAATGCCGACCTGTCCGATGGCGTCGCCGCCCAATACGGCTGCACCGCAGCCCACAAGCACCAGCACTGCCGTGCCGATGAATTCCGCAATCAGTTTGTTCATGACGCTTCATGACCCCCAAAAAGGACTTCCCATGCCGCACCCGAATCAGGCGTGGCAGGTTGATCCTTCGTGCGGCGACTCGCCGCGGGCAAGTCGCAGGGCGCCGGCAGACACAGGATTTTCAGGCGGCAGCGCGCGCCGCGGCGATGGTGGCGCGCACCGCGTCCACATCGGTCAGGGTAATCTCATACTCCCGCTCGATGGCGGTGCCGCCCATGCCGACATGGGGATTGCGAAAGGCCATGCCTGATTTGATGGTGTGGAGCGCGGCAAAGTGCATCTCGTCGACGCCGGTCGCCTGCCTGACCTGGCCGATATTGCCGGCGTCGAGTGCGCCGCAGGCCATGATGACGATACGACCAGCGGCAATGGCCTGGGTATCCCTCAGGATATCGATGCCTTCGATGGCCGTGTCGCGCTGGCCGCTGGTCAGGACGCGGTCGACGCCGCAGCGCACCAGCGCCTCGATGGCCTCGCGGTAGTCGACAGTCATGTCGAAGGCGCGGTGGCAGGTGACCTTGAGCGGCCGCGCCGCCTCGACCAGCGCCTTGGTCCTGACCTCGTCGATGCGGCCGTCTGATGTCAGGCAGCCAATGACGACGCCGGCCACGCCGAGATCGCGCAT
>CBFGMY010000337.1:0-1825 GCA_965650055.1 uncultured Devosia sp. | reverse complement strand
GGACCGACAAAACTGACAGTGGGCATAACGAGTCCGCTTTCGGGCTTGTAACGACCAAAAAGTCCTCAAGCCTCCAAACCGGAGCCTCGAATCATGCTCACCGTTGCGTCGATCAGGCTTTGGCTGCGTATTAATGAGTCCACGACCTAGCACTACTTTGGCAGATTGAGTTTAGGCCGCAATCCCGCGCGGACCCATCGTCGGCAGTTCGGGCAGCGCTGAAGCGGTCGCATGATGAGATCGACGATAGCGTGGCGCACGGCTGGCAAGCTTGGCTGAGGTGGTGGTCCGTTGATTCTTTTTTTCCCGCTTCGCTCGGATGAGGCGACGATGCTGAAGGAAGGCGTAAGCGATCATTGTCATGAGGGCGTGACGGTGAAGGCCTTGCCAGGAGCGTCCCTCGAAATGGTCGAGGCCGAGTTCTTCTTTTAATTGCTGATGCGCCTGCTCACAAATCCATCGAGCCTTGATGATGGCGGCGAGCATGCGCAGGCCCGTCTTGGCGGGCAGGTTGGCAAGATAGTATTTCTTCTCTCCCGAAGGGCGGTGTTCGCCGATGAGCCAGGCCTCGTCCCCCGGCAGATGTTGCTGACCCTTGTCCCTGATCCGCTGCGGTGGTCCGTCGGCCGTGCGCACACGCACAGCCGCAAAGCGGGCTTTGAGCTTTCCCTTCGTGCCGGTGCGCCAGCTGATGTTCTGCCACCTGGCATCAGCGAGCATATCTTCGGCTGCCATCGATAGAATGTTCGGGACGTGCCGCTGACGAGGACGGCCGCGCCCGGCAATGGGCCAGATGAGCCGCACGCCGACAGGGTACACCTTGAGGTGACGCGGGATACCAACGGCCCAGGCCAGACTGCGCGCCGTGAGTCCCTGCCGGAATGGCGCGCTCAGCCCGTAACCGGCATCTGCCAGCACACAGCCGAAGCGGACACCGGCTGCGATCATGTGATCGATCTCGGCGAGCGCTATCTCCGGCTTCGTCCGTGCCGTTCGATGTTCGGCCGGAACGCCAGCCCGCTTCAAACGTGCTCGATCGCTCGTCCAGCTCTCAGGGAGGAAAAGGCGCAGCGCTACCGTCACCGGCACCTCGCCGCGCGCCAGCGTCAGTGACACCAGCGTCTGGCAATTGGCCGTCTTGCCCAATGCCGAAGCATATTGCGCAGCGACACCGACCGAGTGCTTGCCTTTCTTCGGCATCGACGTATCGTCGATCACCAACACCGCATCGCTGCCGCCGACGAGCTTATCAGCCTGGATGAGAAGTTCTGTCTCCAGCGGAGCCTCCTTCCAGACGCCAGCAGCAACAAAATGGTGCAGCTGATCATAGTCACCCGGCGCAAGACGCTCTGCCATTGGCTGAACGCTCTTGCGATCACCCGGTCCGATCAGCCCCGCCACGTAAAGTGGACACATTCGCTGCCGTGACCTGTGACCCAAGCGCTCTAGGAACGGCTCGAGCCAGCGCCCAAGCTCGTCTTCCCAATCCGACGTTGTTCCCACCATGGCCGGCCCTCCAAATGCCGACCACCCATGAATCATTGAAAAACTGATTTGGGAATCCCATCACGCTCGTCAGCAGCAAAAATCTGCCAAAGTAGTGCTAGGGCGTGTACTCATTAACGCGCAGATCGCAGCAGGTTATGCGCTTACGTCGCGGTTACATCGCGGCTACGTTTTTTTACGCTACGCTTACGCTTGAGAACTCTACGAGTAGTTGACGATTGAACTTTGTAAAAGCGATGCTGGTGGCGGGCGTCAGAGCGGTCCCCGCCCCGACCATCGGCGCGGGACTGCCGGGCTTGGTGTTGGCAAGCGGTGGCCT
>CBFGMY010000336.1:0-1837 GCA_965650055.1 uncultured Devosia sp. | reverse complement strand
AAGATCCCGACCGACAAGATCCGTGAAGTGATCGGCACCGGCGGCAAGGTGATCCGCGAGATCGTCGAAAAGACCGGCGCCAAGATCAACATCGAGGACGACGGCACGATCAAGATCGCGTCTTCGGACGGTTCGCAGATCGAAGCCGCCATCAAGTGGATCCGTTCCATTACGGACGAAGCCGAAGTCGGCGCCATCTACCAGGGCACCGTCGTAAAGACCGCCGATTTCGGCGCCTTCGTGAACTTCTTCGGCGCCAAGGATGGCCTCGTGCACATCTCCCAGCTGGCCGAACAGCGTGTTGCCAAGACCACCGACGTGGTCAAGGAAGGCGACAAGGTCTGGGTCAAGCTCCTCGGCTTTGACGAGCGCGGCAAGGTCCGCCTCTCCATGAAGATCGTCGACCAGGCGACCGGCAAGGAAATCGCCAAGGACGCGGAAGCCGCCGCCGAGTAATCGGCCGCCCGCTTGCCCGAAAATGCAGAAGGCCCGGAGCGATCCGGGCCTTTTTGTTTGCCGAGGTTAAGCGCCCATGCCGCAACACCCACCGGCGGCGGTTGCGGCCAGATCGATAAAGGCGAACGCCCCTTATTCGATCAGCATCGAGCCCAGCGTGAGCAGGGCGAAGATGATGGCGAGGCTCAGGTGCAGCCAGCGCCGGCTGAACACCATGCCGGACACCAGCAGCGCCAGCACGACCACATTGAGCCCGATATAGGTGGGGTCGACGAAGATGTCGTCCCAGCCTTCCTTGACCAGCTCATTGCCGATGCCCAGCACATAGCTCAGGACCAGCGAGCCGTAGAACCAGTGCCGGCGTCCGATGAGATAGTCGTAATGGTTCTCGTAGCCCTGCACCCCGTCCGGCAGCAGGATGGCCGTCATGAACAGATAGGTGGCGCAATAGGCGACCTGGAACATGTAGAGCGGGTAGGTCCATTGCACATTGGCAAAGTTCAGCCCTTCCTGCCACCAGAACACCATGATCGAGCCCAGAACGAAGAAGATCCACAGGCCGTGCAGGATGTTGAACTGGTGCGTCTTTGGCTGCTGGATGAACTTGGCGGCACCGCTCAGCAGATTGGCAAGCGCCACGCCCAGGATCGTACCGGAGATGAGCTGCACGTAGATCGGAATTTCACTGGTCTGTTCCATGGGGCCCTGGCGTGTTCTTGCCCCCGACGTTAGCGGGCTTTGCGCAGGAAGGAAGCCGCTCGTCGCGGCTTGCACACAGGAGCGCACGCCTTCATGTGCCGTTCATGCAACAGCCGCTATCCATCACATCTATGCGAGGAACCCCCTCGTTAACTGGCCGTTTGGCGAGTGAGGCTTTCCTGCACTAGCGAAGCTCTCCGTCGCGCCTTACCCACTGACGACACAACAGAATTTGCGTCACCCGCTTACCACCTAGGAATTGCCTTGCTCACTCGTCGCTTGTTTCTGATCGGCGTCTCCGCCGTCGCTCTCGCTGCCTGCTCCTCCACCCGTACCCCGGTCGTGCAGGAGCCGACAATCGACCCCTACTACCTGCGCATGTATGGCGAAGTGATCGGCGAACCGTTCCGTGTTGCCGCCATGGACCTGCGCCGTGTCGATCCGAAGTGGTGGCGCCAGGAAGTGCCCTACAGCACCACCGAACGCCCCGGCACGCTGGTCGTCGATACGCCGCAGCGTTTCCTCTACCTGGTGCTCGAGGGCGGTCGCGCCCTGCGCTATGGCATTGGCGTGGGCAAGACCGAAGCCCTGGTGTTCCGCGGCACCGCCACGATCGGCCGCAAGGCCGAGTGGCCGCGCTGGACGCCCACCAAGGCGATGATCGCCCGCGAACCGGATCGCT
>CBFGMY010000335.1:0-1894 GCA_965650055.1 uncultured Devosia sp. | reverse complement strand
CCCTGCGTCACAAGAGCAACGTCAAGCGTCAGAACCCGATCGATCAGGTCGCTCGTCGGGCTTCGGAAACGCTGGAAGTCGTCAAAGTCAAAAGCGGTCAAGGGTTGTAGGAGGCAAACATGGGCTTGGGTATCGGGCTCGGTCACTACCTGACCGTAGCAGCAATCCTGTTCACGCTCGGCGTGTTCGGCATCTTCATCAACCGCAAGAACGTCATCGTTATCCTGATGTCGGTCGAGCTGATCCTGTTGGCGGTCAACCTCAACATGGTGGCCTTCAGCGCCACGCTCAATGATCTGCAGGGCCAGATCTTTGCGCTGCTGATCCTCACTGTGGCTGCCGCCGAGGCCGCCATCGGCCTTGCCATCCTCGTCATTTTCTACCGCAACCGCGGCTCCATCGCGGTTGAGGACATCAGCAGCATGAAGGGCTAAGCCACCGCTATGATCTATCAGGCGATTGTTTTCCTGCCCCTCATCGGCGCGTTGATCGCGGGGCTGTTGGGCCGCACCATCGGGCATCGACCGAGCGAATATATCACCACCGGCCTCCTGCTGATTTCGGCGGTGCTGAGCTGGGTCGTCTTCCTGCCCGTCGCCTTTGGCGGCGGCCTGGCCGGTGCCGTGGTCGATGGTCATACGGCAGTGGTCAAAGTCGAAGTCATGCGCTGGATCCAGGTCGGTGACATGGACCTGCGCTGGATCCTGCGCATCGATACGCTCACGGCCATCATGCTGGTCGTGGTCAACACGGTCTCGAGCCTGGTGCACGTCTATTCCATCGGCTACATGGCCGATGACCCGCACCGCAACCGTTTCTTCGCGTATCTCTCGCTCTTCACCTTCGCCATGCTGATGCTGGTGACGGCCGATAACTTCTTGCAGATGTTTTTCGGCTGGGAAGGCGTGGGCCTGGCGTCCTATCTGCTCATCGGCTTCTGGTACACCAAGCCGTCGGCGACGGCCGCAGCCATGAAGGCCTTCATCGTCAACCGTGTCGGCGACTTCGGCTTCGCCCTCGGCATCTTCGGGGCCTTCTTCGTGCTCGGCCATGCCGATTTCGACGGCGCCTTCCACGCTGCGGGCGAGTTCTCCACCACAGGCCTGCCGGTGATGCAGTTCCTCGGCTGGCAGCTCGATGCCATGACCGTGATCTGCCTGCTGCTGTTCATGGGCGCCATGGGCAAGTCGGCGCAGTTCCTGCTGCACACCTGGCTGCCGGACGCCATGGAAGGCCCGACGCCGGTGTCGGCACTCATCCATGCCGCGACCATGGTGACTGCCGGTGTGTTCATGGTGGCGCGCCTGTCGCCGCTGTTTGAAACCTCGCCTTTCGCCATGACCGTCGTACTGGTCATCGGCGCCATCACCGCCTTCTTCGCGGCAACCGTTGGTCTCGTCCAGAACGACATCAAGCGCGTTATCGCCTATTCGACCTGCTCGCAGCTTGGCTACATGTTCGTGGCTTTGGGGGCAGGGGCCTATTCGGCCGGTATCTTCCACCTGTTCACCCACGCCTTCTTCAAGGCGCTGCTGTTCCTGGGCGCCGGCGCGGTCATCCACGCCATGCACCATGAGCAGGACATGCGGAATATGGGCGGGTTGCGCCACAAGATTCCGGTGACCTATGCCATGATGCTGATCGGCACCCTGGCGTTGACCGGCGTCGGTATTCCGGGCACCGAATGGCTCGGCTTCGCCGGCTTCTTCTCCAAGGACTCCATCATCGAGGCGGCCTACGCCGTCGGCGGCAACACGGGCACCTTCGCCTTCTGGCTGCTGGTTGTTGCCGCGCTGTTCACGAGCTTCTACTCGTGGCGCTTGATCCACCTGACCTTCCACGGCGCTCCGCGCCCGGCCGGTCACGACGCGCATGGCCACGACGACCATGCCGC
>CBFGMY010000334.1:0-1931 GCA_965650055.1 uncultured Devosia sp. | reverse complement strand
AACATGATGACGCGGCCATTGGGCGCCCAGGTGGGGCCCTCGGCGTGGAAGCTCGAATAGAGCATGCGCTCGCCCGAACCATCGGGGTTCATGACGCCGATATTGAACTGGCCACCCGACTGGCGGGTGAAGGCGATGAGATCGCCCTTGGGCGACCAGACCGGGGTCGAATAGCTGCCCTGGCCGAAGCTGATGCGCTGGGCGTTACCGCCGCCCGAACCCATCATGTAGATCTGCGGCGAGCCACCGCGATCGCTCTCGAACACGATACGCGCGCCGTCCGGCGAATAGGACGGACCCGTATCGATCGCCGCGCCGGAGGTCAGCTGCTGCGGCGTGCCGCCGCCCGTGCCCACCGCATAGATATTGGTCGCGCCACCCTGCTCCACCGAGAAGGCAACCGTGCCGCCATCGGGGGAAAAACGCGGAGCAAAGGTCATGGCGCCAACATTGGCCAGGCGCTGCTGGCGCCCGGTCGAGAGCTGCAGCAGGTAAACCTGCGGATTGCCCTCGGCGAAGTTCATATAGACCACCATGTCGCCATTGGGCGAAAAGCGCGGGGTGAGCGCCATGGTCGCGCCATCGGTCAGGTACTGCACATTGGCGCCGTCCTGGTCCATGATGGCGAGGCGCCGCACGCGGTTGGCCTTGGGGCCGCTCTCGGCGGTGTAGATGACGCGGGTATCGAAATAGCCCGTGCCCCCGGCCAGCGATTCATAGATCGCGTCCGAGATGATGTGAGCCACGCGGCGGCTGGAATTGGGGTCGGTATTGTAGCTCTTGCCGACGACCTGGGCTGCCTGCTGCGTATCCCAGACGCGCACCGACGACGAAATCGTGCCGCCGCGCTCGACGCCACCCATCACCAGCGCATCGACATTGGCCGTGCGCCAGGTGTTGAAATCGGGCGTCCCGTTGGGGTCGCCGACCTGGACCGGCAGCGAGGCCGGATCGAGCGGCAGGAACAGGCCCGAGCGGCGCAGGTTGGCGCGCACGATATCGGCGATTTCCTTGCCGAAAGCCGGATCGGACGAAGCGAAGTCGGGAATGGCGATCGGCAGCGGCTGGAAATTGGCGCCCTCCACCACGATGCGCAACTGCGCCATCGCCATGGACGAGCCGGCCAAGAGGGCTCCACCCGCCAGGCCAAGCTTGAGCGCATTGCGCCGGGTAATCAGGGTCATATCAGTCTCCATTCTCGCCGCCGGGAGCATTCTGCCCGCCAAACGTACCAATTCAAAGTCACGGACGCAGTTCCACTTCGATCTGCCGCCATTCGTCATAGGCATCCGCCGACAGCATGTCGTAGGGACCGCAGGATTGCACGGCGCGTTGTGCCGCCCGCGCCACGGCGCCGCCCGCTGGTGACGGATCGGCGGACACGATCTGCGAGCCGGCAACCGTCCGATCCTGGTTCATCGACACCAGCAGGGTCACGTTGAGCCCGCTATTGATGTCGCTGGGCAGCAGGTTCCAGCAGGTCTTGATGCGCGCCACCAGCCCGTCAATGGCCGACTGGCTGAGCCGCGCCGAGGTCCCGGTCGTGTCACCCAGTGTAGGCGTACCGCCCTGCCCGGTCGTTCCGCCAGTGGTGGTATCGGTGTTGATGATGGCGGAAATATCGTCGGCCAGCGACGCATCGAGTTGCTCGGCCGGCTGTTCCTGTGCCGCCTGCTCGGCCGCGGCGGCCCGCTGGCGCTCCTCTTCCTCGCGCTTCTTGCGCGCGGTTTCGGCCGCAGCAAATTGCTCGCGCAGCTGCGTCAGGTTGCTAGGACGCGATGCCGGCACCGGCGCGGCAACGGCTGGCGTCACCGGCTCAGGCGTCGGTTCCGGTGTGGGTTCCGGCGTTGGCTCGGGGGTCGGCTCTGGCGTGGGGGCCGGGGTCGGTTCCGGCGTTGGCTCAAGTTCCGGAGCCGGCTCCGGAACAGGCT
>CBFGMY010000333.1:0-1934 GCA_965650055.1 uncultured Devosia sp. | reverse complement strand
AGAAGGGGCATTCGGAAATCTATCGCGGCACCGAATATGCCGTGCACTTCCTGCCCAAGCTCAAGGTCGAGATCGCCGTCGATGACGCGCTCGCCGACGCCGTCAGCACCGCCATCCGTGACAGTGCCCAGACGGGCCGCATCGGTGACGGCAAGATTTTCGTGCTCGATCTGCTCGCCGTCACCCGTATCCGTACCGGTGAAACCGGCGCGGCTGCCCTCTAAGCGTCCTCGGGAGAAAAAGATGAAGACGTCAAAGATTCTGGGGAGCGTCGCACTGGCCTCCCTCCTGCTGGCCCTGCCGGCATTCGCCCAGGACGCTGCCGCCCCCGCCGCGGAAGCTGTCGCCGAAGTCGTGCCGGTCATCGACAAGGGCGATACCGCCTGGATGATGGTCTGCACCATGGTCGTGATCTTCATGACCGTGCCGGGCCTGGCCCTGTTCTATGGTGGCCTGGTGCGCGCCAAGAACATCCTGTCGGTCCTGACCCAGGTGTTCCTCGGCTTCTCGCTGATCGCTATCCTCTGGGTTGCCTATGGCTATTCGCTGGCTTTTGCCGGCCCGACCGAAGGTGGCCTCTCGGCCTTCATCGGCGACTTCTCCAAGTTCTTCCTGTCCGGTGTCACGCTTGAATCTACCGCTGCCACTTTCTCGGCCGGTTTCCAGCTGCCCGAAATGGTCTTCGTGGCCTTCCAGCTGACCTTCGCCTGCATCACCTCGACCCTCATCGTCGGCGGCATCGCCGAGCGCATGAAGTTCGGCGCGCTGCTGACGTTCCTGGCCATCTGGTTCACCTTCTCCTACCTGCCGATCGCCCACATGGTCTGGGCCGGCCCCGGCCTGCTGTTCGGCATGGGTGCCTATGACTTTGCCGGCGGCACCGTGGTTCACATCAACTCCGGTGTGGCCGCCCTGGTCGCTGCCATCGTGCTTGGCCCGCGCCTGGGCTACATGAAGGAGCCGATCGCTCCCCATAACCTGGTCTGGACCTTTGTTGGCGCCGGCATGCTGTGGTTTGGCTGGTTCGGCTTCAACGCCGGCTCCAACCTCGAAGCCAATTCGCTGACCGCTGTCGCCCTGATCAACACCATCCTGGCGCCGTCCGCTGCGGCTCTGGCCTGGGCCATCGGCGAAAAGGTCACCCGCGGCCATGCTTCGGCCCTGGGTGCTGTCTCCGGCGCTGTTGCCGGCCTCGTGGCCATCACCCCGGCTGCCGGCTTTGCCGGTATCGGTGGCGCCATCGTGCTCGGCGCTGTTGCTGGTATCGTCTGCCTGTGGGCGGTCGTGAACCTCAAGCCGATGCTCAAGTATGACGACAGCCTCGACGTGTTCGGTATCCATGGTGTTGGCGGTATCGTCGGCGCCCTCGGCACCGCCATCGTTGCCGCGCCGGGCCTGGGTGGTTACCCGCTGGGCGATGCCGCTGCCTACTCGATCGGCGGCCAGTTCATGATCCAGCTCACCGCCGTGGCTATCGCCGTGGTCTGGTCGGGTGTGGTCGCGCTGGTTGCCATGTTCATCGTCAAGGCCATCTTCGGCGGCGCCCGCGTCCCCGAATCGAGCGAGAGCGATGGTCTCGATCTCTCGAGCCATGGCGAACGCGCCTACAACTAAGATTGACTTTCCGGGCGGCGTTCGCGCCGCCCGGGCCCCGTTGATCGTGGCGTGCGGCTCGTGTCCCTCTTGGCCCGCCACAGAGGCTTCCCACTCGCAAAACTGCACGGGCCGCACTCCACGATCAACCTCTTACCCGCGGCCCGCCCTCCCTCGCGATCCGTGTGGCTCTCTGGCCCGCTTCTTTGGAAGCGGGCCTTTTCTTTTCTTCACCTCTCCCTTCGGGGGAGAGGTCGACCCTCTTGGGTCGGGTGAGGGGGCCTTCCCCAAGCGCCGAGGCCAGAAAAGGGGCCCCCCCCCCCCCCCCGCGGCGCCCCCCG
>CBFGMY010000332.1:0-1950 GCA_965650055.1 uncultured Devosia sp. | reverse complement strand
CACCCCTCCCCTCAAGGGGGAGGGGAGCCCGACACCTGATTTAGGAGCCGACCATGCCCCGCGCCATTCTCTGCATTCTCGACAGCGTCGGCATTGGCGGCGCGCCGGACGCCGACAAATATGGTGATGTCGGTTCCAACACTTTCGGCCACATTGCCGAATGGGCCGCGTCGGGGAAGGCGGATCGCGCCGGCCTGCGCTCGGGCCCGCTCAATGTGCCCAACCTGGATGCACTCGGCATCGGCGCCGCTATCGAACTCTCCACCGGCACACTGCCGCCGGGCCTTTCGGCGACCGCCAAGGGCGGCCGCTTCGGCGTCGGCCGCGAAGTCTCGCGCGGCAAGGACACGCCATCCGGTCACTGGGAGATCGCCGGTGTACCTGTGCCCTTCGACTGGGGCTATTTCCCCCAGTCCGAGCCCACCTTCCCGCCCGACCTGATCGCCGAATTCGTCAAACGCGCCAAGCTGCCGGGCATCCTGGGCGACAAGCACGCCTCGGGCACCGACATCATCGCCGCGCTTGGCGAAGAGAGCATCCGCACGGGCAAGCCGATCTGCTACACCTCGATCGACAGCGTGTTCCAGATCGCCGCCCATGAGGGCGCTTTCGGCCTCGAACGTCTCTACGAAATCTGCAAGATCGCCTTCGAACTCACCTCGCCGCTGATGATCGGCCGCGTCATCGCCCGCCCGTTTGTCGGCGATGATGCCGCGAGCTTCAAGCGCACCGGCAATCGCCGCGACTTCGCCATTTCGCCACCGGAGCCGACTCTGCTCGATCGCAACCAGGCGGCCGGCAACCAGGTCTATGCCATCGGTAAGATCTCAGACATCTATGCCGGCCATGGCGTGACCCACAAGATCAAGGGCACCGGCCTGCCGCAGCTGTTCGACAAGACGCTCGACGCCATGGAAATGGCTGCCGACAACGCCTTCATCATGACCAATTTCGTCGATTTCGACAGCGAATACGGTCATCGTCGCGACGTGCCGGGTTACGCCGCCGCGCTCGAATATTTCGATTCCCGGCTGCCCGAACTGATCGCCAAGCTGCGCCACGACGATCTTCTGGTGCTGACCGCCGACCATGGCAACGATCCGACCTGGCCGGGCACCGACCATACGCGCGAACAGGTGCCGATCCTGGTCTTTTCCCCAAGCCTGTCACCGGGCGAGATTGGCATTCGCACGACGTTCGCTGATATAGGAGAGAGCATTGCCCACTGGCTCGGCCTCGCGCCCGGCCGCCACGGCAAGAGCTTCCTCTAACCAACCGGGTGATCTCATGAGCAACGTAACCGTCATCGATCACCCGCTGATCCAGCACAAGCTGACCATCATGCGCAACAAGGAGACCTCGATCGCGGGGTTCCGGCGCCTGCTGCGCGAGATCGCCCACCTGATGTGCTACGAGGTGACGCGCGATCTGGAGCTGGAAATGATCCCCATCGAGACGCCGATGGCGCAGATGGATAGCCCGGCGATCAAGGGCAAGAAGCTGGTCTTTGCCTCGATCCTGCGCGCCGGCAACGGCCTGCTCGATGGCATGCTGGACCTCGTGCCGGCCGCTCGCGTCGCTCATATCGGCATCTATCGCGATCACGAGACGCTGGAGCCGGTGGAGTATTACTTCAAGGCTCCGTCCAACCTTGAAGATCGGTTGATCATCGTCGTCGATCCCATGCTGGCCACCGGCAATTCAGCCACGGCCGCGATCGAAAAGCTCAAGGAGCGCGGCGCCAACAATATCCGCTTCCTGTGCCTGCTTGCAGCGCCCGAGGGGGTCAAGAATTTCACGGCGGCCCACCCTGATGTCCCGGTGTTCACCGCGTCGATCGACAGCCATCTCAACGAGAAGGGCTATATCGTTCCGGGTCTGGGCGACGCGGGCGACCGCATGTACGGGACGAAGTGATGTCCACTTCACCTCTCCCTTGGGGGAGAGGTC
>CBFGMY010000331.1:0-1964 GCA_965650055.1 uncultured Devosia sp. | reverse complement strand
CTTGCCGGGGGCGTTGTATGTCATGGCTTCGACCGGCACGGTGTAGTCGCGGCCGCCGCTGGGCTCGTACGGGGCGTTTGCGGCGGGAATATCCATCTGGCTCATGACCCAGCCGCCGAAGATGTCACCGGCCGGATTGGTATCGGCCGGCATGGCCAGGGTGCGGATGGTCAGCGCGCCAGTCGGCTCGGTTGCATCAGACTGCATGTTTCAAGGTCCTTTCACCGGCCAGCGGCCGACGGCTTCTTCCCAATGCTTGCGGCACAGCGAGACATAGACCGATTTTTCGATCGATACCTGCTCGCCAGCGGTGATCACGCGCCCTTCGCTGTTCTGGCGAACCACCATGGTGGCCTTGGCGCCGCACTCGCAGATCGTGCGTATCTCGCGCAGGGTGTCGGCAACAGCCAGCAATTCGGATGAGCCCGGGAACAGCTTGCCCTGGAAATCGGTGCGCAGGCCAAAGCACATGACCGGGATCTTCAGGCGATCGCTGACGCGGGCCAGTTGCCAGACCTGGTCGGGGGTGAGGAATTGGGCCTCGTCGACGAAGACGCAGTCGACCTTGCCGGTCTCGGTTTCCTCGCGGATCGCCTGATAGAGATCGTCATCGGCCGCGTAGAGCGCGGCCGGTTCGGAAATGCCGATGCGCGACGAGATGAGGCCGACACCGTTCTCGGCATAGAGCGCGGAGGTATAGAGCAGCGGCCGCATGCCGCGCTCGCGGTAGTTGTAGGCGGCCTGCAGCAGCAAGGTGGATTTGCCGGCATTCATCGCCGCGTAGGAAAAGTAGAGCTTGGCCATGGCCCCCGTTGTGCCGGAGCGGCTGGCAAGGCGCGAGTGCAAAGACGGCTGCTCCACAAAAAAGAGGCCGCCCGGGGGCGGCCAGAATGCCGATCGGATCGGCGGGGAGAGTGGGGGTTGGCGGCCGCACTCTCCTAAGGGGCCGGGCGCGACGTTGGGGACGTGGGGCGCGGCAGGTTCGGGCCACATGGGGGATGCGCCGGAACGGCTGAAGAGTTAGCGAGCTTGTATGACGGGGGCGTGACGCGCCCAGTCATTGGGCGTTCAGGCACAGTTCAGGCTGGCTCTGGCAGCCTGGTTTTCCACAGCCTTGGAGTCGTCGCTATGCAGAAACCCGTTCTCGTCCTTGGTGCCCTCGCCATGCTGGCCCAGCCGGCGCTGGCCTCGCCCGCGGGGACCTGGGAAATCGAGATGCGCGACTCGCGCTACAGTGTCGAGCTGTGCGGCGACGGCACGCAATTGTGCGGCACGCTGATCTGGCTGGGCAATGGCGCCGACAATGCCGAAAACCTGCCCTATCTCAACACGCTGCTGATCGACCACGCCCGGCAGGTGAAGCCCAACCAGTGGAAGGGCGATCTCAACATCTATGGCAATCGCGCCAGCGGCACGATCACCCAGATCGGCGCGGACCAGATCACGCTCAAGGGCTGCGTGGCCTTCGTCATCTGCAAGACATACCAGATGTACCGGTACGCGGAGTAGGGGCTTCGCCCCTCCCTTTTGGGGGAGAGGCGAAGAAGTCCTAGTTCGTCGTTCTGGGGATATGTGTCTGCCGCTTGGCCCAGAGTGGGGGCACGGCTTCGACGGCAATGATGGCCGCGAAGATCAGCGTGGCGCCGGCATAGCCGATGGCGGGCAGGCGCTCGCCCAAGAACAGCGCACCGCCGAGGGCGGCGAAGAGGCTCTCGGCAGACAGGATGATGGCGGTATTGGCGGGCGGCACGTGTTGCTGGCCGATGGCCTGGAAGGTAAAGGCGATGGCGGTGGAGAAGATGCCCGCATAGGCGATCTGCATCCAGCCACCGGAAATGCCTGCCAGCGTCGGGTTCTCGATGATGAAGGCCAGCGAAAGCGCGATGGCGCCCGCCACGAGGAAGCTGACGGCCGAGACGAAGATGGGCAGGCCTGTGGCGCGGGCCACCTGGCCGAGCAGAATG
>CBFGMY010000330.1:0-1975 GCA_965650055.1 uncultured Devosia sp. | reverse complement strand
AGCTTCGTGCGGCCCTCGCGGTCGTAGGCGTCCACCGCGATGGAGCCGCCGCCCGCGCGCTGGCGGGCGAGCACCGGCGGCAGATTGGACCGGATGGCCCGGATAGGCGGCTGTGCGAACGCCCCGCGCCGCCAGCGCAACGCTCCCCCGCTCCGACTTGGGCGGGGCATAGATGACCTTGAGTTCGCGGCCGATCATCAGCTTGACCAGCCGGTCGTGGCTGATCTCGTCCTTGGCCAGCTTGCCGACCAGGCGGCCGTCGCGCAGCACCACGACGCGATCGCAGGCGCGCTCGATTTCACCCAGCCGGTGCGACACGAAAATGACGGCGATGCCGCGGGCGCGCAGCCGGTCGATCACGGCCAGCAGTTTTTCGGTTTCGGCAATGGGCAGGCTCGATGTCGGCTCGTCCAGGATCACCAGCCTGGCGTCCTGCGACAATGCCTTGGCGATTTCGACCAGCTGCTGCTGCGCCAGCGATAGCTTGGCCACCGGCGTTTCCGGTGAGAAATTGGCGCCAAGCTGTTCGAGCAGCGGCCGCACGGCGGCGCGCTGCTTGGCCGTATCGACCAGGTTGAGCACGCCGAAGCGCCGTGGCTCGCGGCCGATGAAGACATTGGCGGCGACGTCGAGATTGTCGAACAGGTTGAGTTCCTGGTGCACGAAGGCGACGCCGGCGCGCAGCGAGCCGCCCACCGTCAGCGCGGCATAGGGAACGCCATCCACCTCGATCGTGCCGCTGTCGGGCGTGGTGACGCCGCCCAGGATCTTCATCAGCGTCGACTTGCCGGCGCCGTTTTCGCCGACGAGCCCGATGACTTCGCCGGGGCGAACCTCGAGATCGAGACCGTCGAGCGCCAACACGCCGGGATAGGATTTGCGCACACCGCTGAGCCGCAGGAATGGCTCCGCCGCTGCAGGTGCAGCCGGGGCAGGGGCGCCGGTAGCAGGATAGCTCAGGGTCATGGCAGGTCCGAGACTACAAGAAACGGCGGCGTGGCAACAAGCCACGCCGCCGATCGATCAGGTGGTGACGGATCAGCCGCCGATCTTGGCTTTCAGGTCCGCCTCGAACTCATCGACATTCTCGGCATTGATGACCTTGGTCGGCACGATGATCAGGCCATCCTCAGGGATGCCCGACTTGTCGCCCTCAAGATACGCCGCCATCAGCTTCATGCCCTGGTAGCCCCATTCATAGGGCTGCTGCACGACGGTGGAGGCAAAGCTGCCTTCACGCACCGCGCCCAGGGTCACCGGGTCTTCGTCGAACGCCACCACGGTGATCTGGCCCAGCTTGCCGGCGGCCTGCAGGGCTTCATAGATCTTGGGCGGGTTGTAGGAATAGAACCCGACCATGCAGGTGATTTCCGGGTTTGCGACCAGCACGTCGTCCACATTGGTACGGGCGCGGGCAAAGTCCACGTCATCGCCGCGCACGTCGACCAGCTCGATATTGTGGCCTTCGATCGCCTGCTTGAAGCCGGCGATGCGCTCCTTGGCATTGTCTGCGCCGAGGAACCCGACAAAGCCCATGCACTTGCCGCCATCGGGCAGCGCCTTGACCATTTCTTCGCCGGCCTGCACGCCTGCCAGCGTGTTGGACGAGCCCAGATAGGCGATACGATCGCTCTGCGGCGCATCGCTATCGGTGGTAAACAGCGGCACCTGCGCAGCAATGCGGTTGAAGGCATCGATCGAGTTGGCCGGGTCGGCCGACGAGATCATGATGGCGTCGGTGCCGGCAGCGACCAGGTCATCCATCAGCGCATTCTGCAGCGCTGCAGTGCCCTGTGCCGGATAGCGGAACTGCACTTCGTAATTGGGCAGCTCTTCCTGGGCCTTGTTCACCCCGGCTTCGGCCAGCTTCCAGAAATCGGATGCGGCATTCACCACGAAGGCAAGCTGCTGCTTGTCCTGCGCCTGTGCCGAAACACCCAGCATCAGGCTGGCTGCCAACAGGGCAGCAAACGTC
>CBFGMY010000329.1:0-1999 GCA_965650055.1 uncultured Devosia sp. | reverse complement strand
CCGGTTCACGATGGGCAGGCCGTGGCGGCCGTTTCGCACAAATCCGCAATGCTGGCTGCCGGCGCCCAGATGGCCGGCACCACCACCATCGTCGAGCCGGTGGCGACCGGCGATCATACCGAGCGGCTGCTCGCCGACTTTGGCGGCGCCGTGACAGTGGCGGCCGACGAGACCGGCGGCGCCGTTGTCAGCGTAGCGGGCCTGACCGAATTGCAGCCGCGCCGCGTGGTGGTGCCGGGCGACCCGTCGGCCGCGGCCTATCCGCTGGTGGCGGCACTGGTCGTGCCGGGGTCGGACCTTGTCCTCGAGAATGTGCTGGTCAACCCCGCCCGGACCGGCCTGATCGACACGCTGCTCGAAATGGGCGGCGACATCCAGTTTCTCAACCAGCATGAAAGCCAGGGCGAGCATGTCGCCGACCTCAGGGTGCGGTCGTCGCGGCTCAAGGGCATCCATATCAGTGCCGGCCATGCCGCGGCCATGCTCGACGACATCCCGGTTCTGGCCGTCGCGGCGGCCTTTGCACAGGGTGAGACGGTCATTGAGGGGCTGGCGCCGTTGCGTGCGCTGGGTGGCGACCGCCTTGCCGCAATCGCGGCGGGGCTGGCCGCCTGCAAGGTGACGGTGGCAGAGGGCGAAGACAGCCTCACCATCGGTGGCAGCAGCAAGGTCGAGGGCGGCGGCACGGTGGCGAGCCGCGGCGATGGCGCGGTCGCCATGAGCTTCCTCGTGCTGGGCCTGGCCAGCCACAAGCGTGTTACGCTGGACGACACCAGCGGAATTGCCGCGAGCTTTCCGGGCTTCGTGGCGGCCATGACCGCCGCAGGCGCGCGGTTCGAACCGGTGAAAGGACAAAAGGGATGATCATCGCCGTCGATGGACCCGCCGCTTCGGGCAAGGGGACGCTGGCAAGCGGTCTCGCCAAGCATTATGGCCTGCCCTATCTCGATACGGGCCTGCTTTACCGGGCTGTCGGCCGGGCCGTGGAACAGTATGAGAATTCGCCCGAATTCGAGCAGCGCGCCATCGCGGCGGCGCAGACGCTGGACGAGAACGACCTCGAGCCGGAATACCTGCTGTCGGCCAAGGTCGGCATCCTGGCATCCAAGGTGGCGGTCATCGGCGCGGTGCGGCATGCGCTGTTCGACTACCAGCGCCAATTTGCCACCCAGGATGGCGGCGCGGTGCTGGACGGACGCGATATCGGCACGGTCATCGCACCGGAAGCCGATGCGAAACTGTTCATCCAGGCCGACAGCAAGGCGCGCATGGAGCGCCGGGCGCGGCAGCTCGAAGCCCGCGGCCAGGTGGTCGACCGTTATGCGCTCTATCACCAGATCGAGGAGCGGGATGCGCGCGATATGGCCAACCCCAATGGCGGCTTCTACAAAGCCGATGACGCGCACTTGCTCGATACGACGCTTCTCGATATAGAAGCCGCACTCCGCGCAGCCATCGCGATCGTCGATGGGGCCATGGCGTCCAAGGCAGGGTCATAAGACCTTAATCCAACCTTGAACGATATCGGTCCCGGCAATCACCAGCGTAGCTGGCGGGAACAATCTCAAATCAACGTTCGATCGGGCGCTCGCGCGCCGGCATTCTCGTTTTGCGAGATGGCGGGCTTTCGGTCTTCAATCAAACCACCGGTGCAACGGAGAAGATATTTGGCACAGCAAACTGTGACGAAAGAAGATTTTGAATCGCTGCTGATGGACTCGTTCGTCGACAACGAGCCGCTAGAGGGCGCCGTCGTCAAGGGCACCGTCGTCGCGATCGAAAAGGACCTGGCGATCATCGACGTCGGTCTCAAGACCGAAGGCCGCATCGCGCTCAAGGAATTCGGCCAGGCTGGCCGTGACGGCACCATCAAGGTGGGCTCGATCGTCGAGGTCTATGTCGACCGCGTCGAGAACGCTGCCGGTGAAGCCGTGCTGTCGCGCGAGAAGGCTCGCCGCGAAGAGAGCTGGGTCAAGCTCGAAGAGATGTACAACGCCAA
>CBFGMY010000328.1:0-2024 GCA_965650055.1 uncultured Devosia sp. | reverse complement strand
CGCCTGCTGGGCGAGATCGAGGCCTTGGTCGCCGAGGTGCAGGCATGACAGCCCCCACCGTGCCGACGCCCCCGAATCAGGCCGACTACGTCGCTGTCCACACCGACATCGTCGCGCTGCTGGAAGCTGCGCGTCATGCTGCCGCCCGCAGCGTCAATGCGCTGATGACCGCCTCTTATTGGGAAATCGGGCGGCGCATCGTCGAATTCGAGCAAGGCGGGCAGGAGCGGGCTGCCTATGGGGATGCGCTGATCGAGCGCCTGGCTTTCGATCTTGGCAGCCGGTTTGGTCGAGGCTTCAGCCGACAGAACCTGCAGCAAATGCGCCTGTTCTACCTGGCCTGGTCACCAGAGCACATGTCGCAGACAGCGTCTGCGAAATTGCCCGTCCCCAACATTCGCCAGACGCTGTCTGGCGAATTGGCGGCAAGCCCGCTGCCCGACACACGCCGGCACTCCAGCGACCTCGCGGCGCTGGCACAGGCCTTCCCGCTGCCGTGGTCGGCCTACGTGCGCTTGCTCTCGGTCAAGAACCCGCAGGCCCGCGCCTTCTATGAAACCGAGACGCTTCGTTGTGGCTGGTCGGTGCGCCAGCTCGACCGCCAGGTCAACAGCCAGTTTTATGAACGTACAGCCCTGTCGCACAACAAGGCGGCGATGCTGGAAAAGGGTGAAGTGGCTGAGCCCGGTGACGCCATCACGCCCGAGCAGGCCATCAAAGACCCCTTCGTGCTGGAGTTCCTCAACCTCAAGGACGAGTATTCCGAATCCGATCTGGAAGACGCGCTGATCCAGCATCTGGCCGACTTCCTGCTGGAGCTGGGTGACGACTTCGCCTTCGTCGGCCGCCAGCGCCGCCTGCGGCTGGATGACACCTGGTTCCGCGTTGACCTGCTGTTCTTCCACCGCCGGCTCAAGTGTCTGCTGATCATCGACCTCAAGATCGGCAAGTTCAGCCATGCCGATGCCGGGCAGATGCACCTGTATCTGAACTACGCCCGCGAGCACTGGATGAAGCCGGGGGAAAACCCACCCGTGGGTCTGATCCTGTGTGCGAGCAAAGGCAGCAACGAGGCCCACTACGCGCTGGAAGGTCTACCCAACAAGGTGCTGGCTGCCGAGTACCAGACCGTGCTGCCGGATGAAAAGCTGCTGGCAGAGGAATTGGACAAGACGCGGCGTGAGTTGGAGGCGCGGCGTGTTGGGCGCAAAGACGATATGGAGGGCGGCGAATGAAAGCGTGGCCCAAAGTTGCTCTGGGCGAGCTGCTACAGCGCTCTGACGAATCCGCTTTGCTTAATCCTGCAGCCGAATACCACGAGGTGACGATCAAGCTCCGAGGCAAAGGTATTGTCAGCCGGGGAAAAGTACGTGGCAGCGATGTCGTCTCAGCGCGCAGAACGGTCAGAGCCAATCAGTTGATTCTGTCCAAGATCGACGCACGTAATGGCGCGATTGGTCTAGTGCCGCCGGAACTCGACGGCGCCATCGTCAGCAACGATTTCCCGTCATTTGGGTTTCGCGACCCGGATCGGTGTGACGCGGCGTTCATGGGCTGGCTGGTCCGCTCATCGCCCTTTGTCGAATTGTGCAAGGCGGCTAGCGAGGGTACGACCAATCGGGTTCGTATCAAGGAAGATCGCTTTCTAGATCAGCAGATCGCGCTGCCGCCGCTGGCGGAACAGCAAGCCATTGTTGCCCGCCTTGATGCGCTGGCTGAGAAAGCCCGGCAGGTCGAATCGCATCTGGATGCTGTGGAGCGGGACGCCGAACACCTGCTGGCACTGCGTTTCCGCGATGCCATTGCTGATGCTCCGCTGCGGCCGATGGCGGACGTTGCGCCGTCCATTCGCCGCACGGTCGCAATCGACATCGATACCCGATACCGCGAGGTGGGCGCACGATCATTTGGCAAGGGGCTGTTTATCAAACCCGATTTCGATGGTGCAGAAGCTACGTGGCAAAAGCCAGTATGGATCAAGGCCGGCGACCTCGTGCTCAGCAACATCAAAGCCTGGGAAGGTG
>CBFGMY010000327.1:0-2162 GCA_965650055.1 uncultured Devosia sp. | reverse complement strand
GCCCGCCTGAACCAGCTCCCGCAATTCACCACCCTCATCGATGGTCAGCGTATCCACTTCGTCCATGTCAAATCCACCGTGCCCGGCGCCAGGGCGCTGCTGCTCACCCATGGCTGGCCGACGACCTTCGTCGAATATGCCGATGTCATCGACCGCCTGGTCGACCCGGCGGCTCATGGCGGTAATCCGGAAGACGCATTCAACGTCGTCATTCCTTCGCTGCCGGGCTTTGGATTCTCCGGGCCGACCAGCGAGGCTGGCTGGAACCGCTACCGGGTCGCGCGGGCCTGGAAGGAGCTCATGCGGCGCCTGGGATATGATCGCTACATTGCCGGCGGCAACGACGTCGGTTCGCTGGTGTCGCCCGAAGTCGGTCGTGTCGACCCCGAGCACGTTATGGGCGTCCACGTGACCCAGCTGTTCTCCTTCCCGTCCGGCGATCCCGCAGAGATGGAAAAGCTCAGCCCCGAGGAGCACGAGCAGCTCAAGGTGCTGCAGTGGTTCGAGGCCAGCATGAACGGCTACCAGAAACTGCAGCAGACCAAGCCGCAGAATATCGGCCACGCCATTGCCGATACGCCCGTCGGCCAGCTGGCCTGGAGCGCCCAGTTGTTCGGGGAGGTGGTGACGCCGGAATTCATCATCACCAATGTGATGATCTACTGGCTCACCAATACCGGGGCGTCCTCCGCGCGCATCTATTACGAGGATGCCCATGCCGCCGACGTGCCCACTACGCCGACGCAGGTTCCGATCGGCCTCTCCAACTTCGCCTGGGACTTCCAGTCGATCCGGACACTGGCCGAGCGCGACCACAGCAATATCGTATTCTGGAACCGGCATCAGGCGGGCGGGCACTTTGCCACGCAGATGACGCCGGATCTGTGGGTCGATGACATGCGCAAGTTCGCACGCCTGGTCGGCTGAGCAACGCGGCGGGCTTCGGCCCGCCGTCCCTCTTACAGCTTGTTGATATCGCCCACCTTGGTGGGCAACCTGCCCATGATGCGCTTGATGGATTTGGTCATATGCGCCTGATCGGTATAGCCGGCAGCAACGGCGACGTCCGCCGGCTTGCCCCCGGCCTGGAGCAGGCGGACAGCCTCCTGGGCGCGGCGGATCTGCTCGAAGCTCTTTTGCGAAAGGCCGGTGGCCTCACGGAAATGCCGCTGCAGCGAACGCTCCGAGGACGCAAACCTGGAGAGCCCCAGCCCACCCGTCACGATCGGGTCCATCCGGAGCAGGCCGGCTGCGACGAGCTCAGAGGCTATGAGTTCGGCATTCTCGTAGGTCGGCAGCGGCAGACTGAGGCCGGCGAGCAGGAAACGCTGCGCGTGGACGGGCAGGAACTCAATAGTAGGGCCATCGGGCGGCAAGGGACCGGATTGGAGGAAGAAATGTGCCGCAAAGGAGATCACCACCGATATTTCGCCCGCCTGGTAGGGCACGCTTGCCGGTTGGGTTTGCTGTCCGGTCAGAAACACCAGATGCTCGCCACCCGGCTTTTCGACGTGAATGAGGTCCCACGATCCATCGGGTGTCGCATTGTAGACGCCATCGGCAAGCGCGTGTGCGGTCCATACGGTGTCGATGGCCTGCAGAGCCGAGCTGCGGCTGTTGAAGATCTGGGTCAAGGCAGGAGCCAGCCATGCATGAGATAGAGTTCCAGGCCACTATCGAGCTGCGGGGCTACAATCCATACATAGCTGTCTCGGCCGAGCAAGCGACCACGATTGCCCCTGGTTGGCGCCGCCCGATCCCTGTGCTGGTCCAGCTCAACGGTGGCCCCACACCGCCCTGGCGGATCAACATGATGCCGGTGGGCGATGGCAGTTTTTACCTTTACCTCGACAATGGCATCCGAAAGCCGACCAAGACCGCCGTCGGCGATGAGGTGATGGTCACTCTGGGCTTTGATGCCGAGTATCGCGGCGGTCCGGCTCAGGACATGCCCGACGACCTCGCCACGGCGCTGCTGGACAACATCGCTGCCGCATCGAACTGGGAGAAGCTACCACCAAGCCGGAAGAAAGAGGTCCTGCGCTATCTGGGCCGTCTCCAGTCACCATCGGCAAGGCTGTCCAATCTAGAAAGGCTCCTCAACGTCCTCGAAGGCCAGGAAGGCCGCTATCTGGCGCGCCACTGGAAAGACGGTGCTTGAG
>CBFGMY010000326.1:0-2168 GCA_965650055.1 uncultured Devosia sp. | reverse complement strand
CCTCGTTGAGCCTGCAGTGGCATTGCTATCGAGCAAGGTCGAGGCCGGGGATGGCTATCTCATCGAGCATCTGCGGCTGCGGCTCGGCGACACCGAGGTTCGCGGCATCCTGACCCGGCCGGAGGGCGATACGCGCCGGCTGCCGGCCATCCTCTACGGTCACTCGCATGGCGGCGGCTATGGCATTGGTGCGGCCGAGCTGCTGGAGGGTCGCGAATATCTGCTCGATCCGCTCGGCCCGGTCTTCGCCCGCGCTGGCTATGTCACGCTCTGCATCGACATGCCGGTCTTCGGGGAGCGTGCCACGGTGAGCGAAGGCTATGCCGCCAAGGCGCTGCTCTGGCATGGCAAATCGCTGTTCGGGCAGATGCTGTCGGACCATTCGGCTGCATTGACCTATCTGGCTGGCCGGGACGATGTCGATCCGGCCCGCATCGGCGCCTTCGGCCTCTCGATGGGCTGCGTGCTGAGCTACTGGCTGGCAGCGGCGGACGAGCGGATCGCCGCCGTGGCGCATCTCTGCTGCTTTGCTGATTTCCGCACCATGATCG
Source organism: uncultured Devosia sp. (assembly GCA_965650055.1). GTDB lineage: Bacteria > Pseudomonadota > Alphaproteobacteria > Rhizobiales > Devosiaceae > Devosia. The sequence continues at coordinate 1,617 of CBFGMY010000326.1, read as the reverse complement.
AGCTTGGTGCCCATGACGGGCACGGCATCTATCTCACCGTGCCCGGGCTGTTGCGGGAAGGCGATGCCGGCAGCATCGCCGCGCTCATCGCCCCGCGCCCCCAGTTGGTCTGCATCGGTGAAGCCGATAGCCTTACGCCAGCGCTGGCGGTGCAACGCGCCTGGGCGGAACTCGAGCCTGCCTATGCCGATGTTCGCGATCGGCTCGAGCTGGTCAGCGAGCCGGGCGTGGGCCACCAGGAAACCCCGGCCATGCGCCAGGCAGCGCTGGCCTTTTTCGCAACGCACTTAGCGCCGCCAATGAGTTAGGGCGCGTGGGCCGGGAGAATTGACCGCGGCCAGCAAATAGCGCTTGCCTGGAACCGTACCGTACGGTACGCCTGCGGACGAATTGGGCCGATATCGTTCGGTCCGCCGCCAGTCGAGGGCCCCCCGTGCCAGTGACCATCAAGGTCAACGAAGAGACGTTCACTCCGCGCCAGCAGGCTGTGCTGACGGCGGCGCTGGACCTGCTCGTCGAGAATGGCGATGGCCTGACCATGACGGCCGTGGCCCGCCGCGCCTCGTGCTCGAAAGAAACACTCTACAAGTGGTTCGGTGATCGCGACGGGCTGCTCACCGCCACCGTGCAATGGCAGGCGGCCAAGGTGCGCATGCCGGTGGTCGATCGGTCGCATCTCAATGCCAAGGCGCTGCGCCTCTCCATCGAGCAGTTTGCGCGCGACCTGCTGACGGTCATCGTCGGCGAAGTCTCGGTCACGCTCAACCGCACGGCTGTCACCCACGCCGCGCAGGAAAAGGACAGCCTGGGCCTGATCGTGCTGGAAAACGGCCCGCTGGCTATTCGCCGCCGGCTCAAACCCATTCTCGAAGCCGGGCGCGACGCGCGCCTGCTGCGGTTCGATTCCAGCGAAGACGCCTATCGTACCTTTTTCGGCCTGGTCGTCCGCGATGTGCAGATTCGCCTGCTGCTGGGCGACAAGGCGCTGACCCAGTCCAATGTCGAAGCCAATATCGAGGCCGATGTGAAGGCCGCGACCGACCAGTTCTTTGCCCTCTATGGGGCGAAAGCCAACCTCTAACACCGTATTTCAAGGGAGAAACCCATGCGCGTTTATTACGATCGTGATGCCGATCTGAACATCATCAAATCCAAGAAGGTCGCCATTGTCGGCTACGGTTCGCAGGGCCATGCCCATACGCTGAACCTGCGTGACTCGGGCGTGACCAATGTCGTGGTGGCCCTGCGTCCCGGCTCCGCTTCGGCCAAGAAGGCCGAGGGCGAAGGCCTCAAGGTGATGTCGGTTGCCGATGCCGCCGCATGGGCCGATGTCATCATGATGCTGACCCCGGACGAGCTCCAGGCCGACATCTACAAGCAGCATATCGAGCCCAATATCCGTGACGGCGCTGCCCTGGCTTTCGCCCATGGCCTCAACGTCCATTTCAACCTGATCGAACCCAAGTCGACCGTCGACGTGATCATGATCGCCCCCAAGGGCCCGGGCCACACCGTGCGTGGCGAATACCAGAAGGGTGGCGGCGTGCCGTGCCTGATCGCTGTGCACCAGGATGCGTCGGGCAATGCCCATGACATCGCGCTGGCCTATGCCTCGGG
>CBFGMY010000325.1:0-2173 GCA_965650055.1 uncultured Devosia sp. | reverse complement strand
ATGACATGCAACGCCCAGAACACGGCGCAACTGGCGATGAGCCAATCGCCCTGGTTGAAGCTGCCGAGACCGCCGCCATTGAGGTAGTAGGTTCCCACGAGTGCCAGCGGCACGCAGACGAAGATGATCGGGTGCGGGCGGGTGCGGAACAGCAGGAAGCCCAGCAGCGGGACGAAGAAAACGTAGAGGCTGGTGAGGAAGCCGGCATTGGTGGCGGTGGTGGTGCCCAGGCCTGCCTGCTGCAGCCAGGAGCCGATGAAAAAGACCACGGTAACAGCGGCGACCAGCACCCAATGACCGCCGCTGAGCGGTTCGGGTCGGCGCCGCTTTTCCCACAATGCCAGCGGCAGGATGAGCAGGCCACCCAGCAGATAGCGGACGCCGGCAAAGGTCAGCGGCCCCATGGTGCCCATGCCCGATTTCTGCGCGATGAAGGCAAAGCCCCACAGCATGGTGCAGATCAGGAGCAGCAGGGTGGCGACGGGGCGGGACATGGTGGTTTCTCAAAGCTCTCAGTCGTCTCCCTCCCCCTTGTGGGGAGGGATCAAGGGTGGGGGTGAGTCACGCGCACCGAGTTTGCGGGGCCATACCCCCACCCGACCCCTTCGGGGCCACCCTCCCCACAAGGGGGAGGGAGGGTGCTGACTGAGGCTTACGGGAGTTCGGCATCCAGCGCGGCAATGAGCTGCTGGATTTCCTCGGGCGTCGTGTAATGCACAAAGCTCAGGCGCAGGACGCCGTGGGTGGGGGCGATGCCGACGGCTTCGAGCAGGCGGTAGGCGTAGAAATGGCCGCCCGCGGCCATGATGCCGTGTCTGGCCAGGCGGCTTGCGACAGCGGCGCCGGGCTCGGAGAGGCCGAGGGCGATGGTTGGCGCGCGGGTGGCGGGATCGGCAGGGCCGATGATGCGGACGGAATTCTTGCGGCTGAGATAGTCGAGCAGCGGGGTGGCGAGGGCGATTTCCTGGGCGCGCATGGCGGCATGGGCCCGGCGGAACGGATCAGCGCCCCCGACGCTGTCACCGGCGATCGCCGCGACGGTTTCGAGATAATCGGCAATGCCGGACGCGGCGGCGATCTGGGCGTGGTCAGGACCTGATGGCGTCAGGCGGTAGCGGGGTTTGTCGTCGTTGAAGAAATGGCCCTGATTGGGCAGGGCCATGGCCAGCTCGGGCCGCACCGCCATGACGCCCTGATGCGGGCCATAGACCTTGTAGGCGGAGAAGAAATAGATGTCGGCGCCCAGTTCCAGAAGGTCGGGCAGGCCATGGGGGGCATAGCTGACGCCGTCGATAGCGGTCACGGCGCCCACCGATTTCGCGCGGACGGCGATCTCGGCGATGGGGTTGATCTCGCCTGAAATGTTGGAGCAATGCGGCGCGGCGATCAGCTTGACCTTGGCGTCGAGCAGGCGGTCGAGATCGGCAAGGGACAGGCGGCCGGTCAGGGGATCGACGCGCCATTCGCGGATTTCGGCGCCCATTTTGGCGAGCTTGCGCCAGGCGCCGGTATTGGCCTCGTGATCCTGATTGGTGACGATGACGGCGTCACCCGGCTTGAGCCATTCGCCGAACGCCTTGCCCAGAATATAGGTGTTGGCGGAAGACGACGGGCCGAAATGGATCCAGTCGGCAGTGACGTTGAGCGCCTGGGCTATCCGCTCGAAGCTGAGATTCATCGCCTCGCCTGCGGCCTGGGAGGCGGGGTAGACGCCGTAGGGCTGCACCTTGGTGGCGCGGTAATAGTGGTCGAGCTTGGCGAGCACGGCCTGTGACGTATAGGAGCCGCCGGCATTTTCGAAGAAGGCCTGGCCCTTGAGGGACGGCTCGGCAAAGGCGGGGAACTGCTCGCGGAGGCGGGCCGGATCGAGGGGCAGGGCGGTCATGATCTATCCAGTCGGTTCGTCGCCGATTGGTAGGGGATAGCGCGGCAAAAGCAAACCCCGGCCGTTGAGAGCCGGGGTCCGTCCTTCGATCCGGCCGCTGGGGCGGTCTGCAAATACCAGTCCGCTCCGCTTCCGATGCTCACGTACCAAACGTACGCTGCGCTTTCGGTTCTCGCGAACCGGCATTTTCGACTCGCCCCAGCGGCCGGCGCTTTGGACGGGCGCGACGTGGACGCGGTCCTTATCTGGCCACATCCACTGCGCGGCACCTCCCCCTCGACGGGGGAG
>CBFGMY010000324.1:0-2181 GCA_965650055.1 uncultured Devosia sp. | reverse complement strand
CTCTGTTTGGGCCGTTAAATTCGATCCCCGACCCGGGGGGGGCGGGGCGGTCGGCCCAGATGGCGTCGACGAGGTTGGGGCCGGGCACCAGCGTTGCGTGGCCCGCCAGTCGCTTGGTCATGTCCCGCACTTCGCCCGGCGTGTGCAGCCAGGGGTCATAGGCCACCTTGCCGCCCTTGGGGATGATGGCCTTGACCGCGTCGCTCATGTCGCCACGGTCGGTCTGCACCACGCTGACCTTGCCCGTATCTGTCTGGGCAGGTGCCTGCAGCGTATAGCGGCTGTCGACGAACAGTGCCGCTTTCTTGGGGCCCACCACGGCCAGCCCGGCCGAGCCGGTGAAGCCGGTGATGTAGGCCAGCCGGGCATCGCTCGGCGGCACCGACTCGCCGCGATGGGCGTCGGCGCGGGGGATGAGGAATGCGTCCATGCCAGCCTTTGTCATGGCCGCCCGTAGTGCCGCGAGGCGCGGTGCCACCGTCTTTTTGTCCGACTTTTCCTCAAAGCTCTGGAACACGGCTGGCGGGAAGCTCTGGGTGGTCATGGCTTGCGGTCCTTGTGCCGGATTGCGTCCCGGTCATGGCTGGCGTGATGGATCGGCCCATGGCAAATCGCCGACCGCAGCCTACCTTAGTTACAGAAGCCAGGAGAGCGAAGATGGGTCAGGACAAGAATTTCCTCGCGCGGGCGTTCGATGCGTTGATCGCCGGGCGTGAACGGCAGGCGCAGCTTTATGTCGCGCGCCACGAGCGCGAATACGGCAGGCTGAATGGCAAATTAACAAAGCGGTAACGGGACTTGCGAGTCCTGCAAGGCTGGTCTGACCGTAAGGGCCTAACCAAAACCTGCGGGGCAGACTAAATAGATCGTGACGGGGGCAATAGACCGTCGTCACAAGTGCATGGAGCCTAGAATGACTGAGAGCAAGAACGATTTCCGCAAGGCCCTGGGTAGCGTCATCGACGCCCGCGGTCGTGAATCGAGCCGTCAGATCAGCTATCGCATGCAGCACCAGCTGATCGGCGCGTTCACCAAGCGCCCGTAAAGCGCTGCAGTTTACTGCTGACGATTCTGTTTGATCCCCGGAGCATGCTTCGGGGATTTTGCTTTTCTGGCCTCTCCCACAGAGTGGTGAGGACGCCCGGCCCGGTTGGAGCTGCTCAGGTGCCGCAGTCCGTTACCCAATTGGCCCAGAGTGCGGTGTCACATCGAAGGGTATGTTACGGCATCTCGAGAATGAGCGTGGTCCAGTCCTTGCGCTGCAATTTCTGGCTCAGCACCATGCCCTGGCGCGCATAGGCGTTGATGACGCCGCGCGCCTGATGCTGCAGGATGCCCGACAAAATCACCGTCGCGCCCTTTTGCGCGATGCGGCCGATCGAGGGGGCCAGCGCCATCAGCGGACCGGCCAGGATATTGGCGACGATCAGGTCATAGGGCGAATTTTGCATGATGGTGGGGTGGTTTACCCCCGTCGCCTCAAGCGCGATAATGTGCTTTCCCACCCCGTTCTGCGCGGCATTCTCGATGGTGGTGACCACTGAAATGGGGTCGATATCGCTGGCGATCACGGTGGTGCGCGTGCGCTTGGCGAGGGCAATGGCGAGGACGCCCGTGCCGGTGCCGACATCGATCATGTAGCGCGGCTTCTTGCGCTTGAGCACCTTGTCGATGGCTTCAAGGCACCCCGTGGTCGTTTCGTGGTGGCCGGTGCCAAAGGCTTGTGCCGCATCGATTTTCATCGGCGTCAGGCCGCCGGGAACCGGGCCGGTTTCGTGGCTGCCATAGACATAGAAGCCGCCGGCGATGACCGGGGCGAGGCCTTCGAGCGACTTGGCCACCCAGTTGATCTCGGGGTCGATCGGTGCGACGGAAAATTCTACTGCGCCACCAAGGGTTTGTCGCGCCAGTTCAACAAACGATTCAATATCGGGTGGGCTGTCGCAGGTGGCCTCGAAGAACCACTCGCCGGTTTCCTCGTTTTCATGCGCCGATGCGGTCAGCGCCAGATCGTCGCGTTCCATCACGGCATCGACCAGGGCGTAGGCCTGGTCCTTGGTGAGCGGAATGGAGGAGAGCTGGTCGACGGCCATGGCAGAAAATCCTTTGTTCTGCGCCTAGTTGCGCCAAGTGCGGCCGGAGGTCAATCTGACTTATCCCCGCATGGGTGGGCTGGTGTAG
>CBFGMY010000323.1:0-2251 GCA_965650055.1 uncultured Devosia sp. | reverse complement strand
CCTCGCCACACCCGAGGAAAGCGCCGAAGCGACCGCTTTGGCGCAGAGCATCGCCCCTCAGTTCGCTGGTTTTTGAACTCCATCTGGTGGTTGGCGCCTTGGCGCGCCGCTCCACAGATCGTCACCCTCGGGCTTGACCCCAGGGTCCTACACTTGCCGAGCTCGGGAAATGCAACGCCCTCGGGTCAGGCCCGAGGGTGACGGCCGGCTGGTGGGGCGCGATCGGATTTCCCGCTAAAACCGAAACATTCCCTCGACCGGCACGTGATCGCTCGGCTTGTCCCAGCCGCGCACATCCTTGTGGACGATGACACCGTCCAGCCGGTCTGCCGCCTGCGGCGACAGCATGAGATGGTCGATGCGGATGCCGGCATTGCGACGCCAGGCGCCGGCCTGGAAATCCCAGAACGTGTAGGACGGCTCCGATGTCACCGAGCGCAGCGCATCGGTCAGTCCCAGATTGACCAGCGACCGCCAGCGCTCCTGGCTTTCGGGCCGGTACAGCGCATCGCCCCACCAGCCTTCCGGATTATGCGCATCGATCGCGGCCGGGATGATGTTGAAGTCGCCGAGCAGGATGAACGGTTCCTCCAGCGCCAGCCGGCCCTCGACGAAGGCCTCGAGCCGCTTCATCCAGGCCAGCTTGTAGGGGAATTTCTCGGTGTCGACCGGATTGCCGTTGGGCAGGTAGATGCCGCAGACGCGGACCGCGCCTGTTTCCACCGAGAACACACCCTCGATCAATCGAGCCTGTTCGTCGCTGTCATCGCCGGGCAGCCCACGAGTCACCTCGTCGAACGGCAGCAGCGACAGGATGGCAACACCATTCCAGCTCTTCTGCCCATGCGTCTCGACATTGTAGCCCAGCGCCTCGATCTCGAGCCGCGGGAAGCCCTCGTCGACAGTCTTGATCTCCTGCAACACGACGATGTCGGGCTTTTCCTCGCTCAGCCACTTCAGCAGCAGTTCGAGCCGGGCTTTGACGCCGTTGATGTTCCAGGTGGCGATGCGCATGACGAGTCTCCATTGCCGGGCAGGCTACCGATCAGCCGGGCAGGGGGCAACTAGCGCGCGGCCCCATACACAGCGTTGCGCACCTCGTCCCGATAGGCGCCGTCGCTGCCCTCGAGCCCGGTATTGCTCATCGACAGCACGGACAGCCCGTTCACCGGGTCGATGAACCAGTTATGCCCATAGATGCCGCCCCAGCGCACAATGCCACGGGGCGCCGGGGATTGCCCGGCTTGGGGATCGTCGAGCCAGGCGCCAAAGTAGCCGAATTTCCAGCCCGGCCCCTGAGCCTGGGCAAGCTGCGGCGTCTGGTCGGCCATGCCCCTGGCGACAGTTTCCGGCTTGAGGATCTCGCCGCCGCCCGTCCGCAGCGTTTCAAGCAGCGTCATGAAATCCGGTGCCGTACCGGCCATGCCGCCACCGCCCGATTGAAAAGCCTGCGCGTCGAAGATGCGTTTGGGATCATAGGTGGTGATCCCGCCCCATTGGTTGGGGACCATATGCGGATTGCCCATCAGCACCGGGCCGCTGGCGCTATCGGCATAGGCCGCCGCCAGCCGCGCCGGGTCGGTGGCGCTGAAGCGGCTATCGACCATCCGTAACGGGTCCGTTACATATTTCCGGATGGCGTCCTCGGGCGATCCGCCCACCAGTCTGCCGGCGATCACGCCGAGCACATCGATCGAGGGCCCATAGGACCAGCCAGTGCCGGGCGCAAACAGCAGCGGCATCGCGGCAAGCCGGCGGAGGATTTCATCGGTGCCCAGCCGCCAGCGATTGACCCCGGCGGCCTCTTCCTCCGCGCTGACGAACGGGGCGACGTTCAGCCCCGATGTATGCGTCAGCAGGTGATGGATGGAGATATCGGGCGCCGACCCATCCGCCAGTCGCGGCCGGAAATCGGGCAGGTGCCGGGTCACCAGGTCGTCGAGCCGTAGCTTGCCCGCATCCACCAGCGCCAGGATGGTCGCTGCGACGATCGGCTTGGTCAGCGACGACAGCCGGAAGATCGCATCCTGGGTCATCGCCCGGCCGGACTCGCGATCGGCAAGGCCCTGCGCCGTTTCATAGATCAGCTCGCCATTCCGTCGCACGATCAGCACCGCGCCGACGATCCGGTTCTCCGCGATGGCCCGTTTGACGGCGGCCTCGAGACGCTGCTCCATGCCCATCCCGCTACGCCCCGTAAACCGCGCGCAGGATGTCGTCGCGGAACGGGCCGTTGCAGCCCTGGAACGTG
>CBFGMY010000322.1:0-2309 GCA_965650055.1 uncultured Devosia sp. | reverse complement strand
ACACCCCGGGCCACGAGGCGTTCACCGCCATGCGTGCCCGTGGCGCCCAGGCGACCGACATCGCGGTTCTCGTGGTGGCGGCCGATGACGGCGTGATGCCGCAGACGATCGAATCCATCAAGCATGCCAAGGCGGCCGGTGTTCCGATCATCGTGGCCATCAACAAGATGGACAAGCCCGAAGCCAACCCGACCCGCGTCCGCACCGAGCTGCTGCAGCACGAAGTGTTCGTGGAATCGATGGGCGGCGACGTGCTCGACGTCGAGGTTTCGGCCAAGACGCAGGTCGGCCTGGACAAGCTGCTCGAGACCATCCTGCTGCAGGCCGAAGTGCTCGAGCTCAAGGTGGCCCGCGATGGCCGTGCCGAGGGCCTGGTCATCGAAGCCAAGCTCGATCGCGGCCGCGGTGCGGTGGCGACGGTGCTGGTGCAGCGCGGTACGCTCGCTATCGGCGACATCCTTGTCGCCGGCACCGAGTTTGCCCGTGTGCGTGCCCTGATCAACGACAAGGGCGAGCAGGTCAAGGAAGCCGGTCCCTCCATTCCGGTGGAAGTGCTGGGCTTTACCGGCGTGCCGAGTGCGGGCGACCGCTTCTCGGTCGTCGAAACCGAAGCCCGTGCCCGCGAAGTCACCGAATATCGTCAGCGCGCCATCCGTGAAAAGACGGCCGGCGGCGGCGCCACCAGCCTCGAGCAGATGATGAATCAGCTCAAGGTGGCCGGCATTGCCAAGTTCCCGCTGATCATCAAGGGCGACGTGCAGGGTTCGGTCGAGGCGATCGTGGCTTCGCTCAACAAGCTCTCGACCGACGAAGTGTCGGCGCAGATCCTGATGAGCGCCGTCGGCGGCATCACCGAGTCGGACGTGACGCTGGCTTCGGCGTCCAACGCCATCGTCATCGGCTTCAACGTCCGTGCCAACAAGCAGGCATCCGATCTCGCCACCCGCGACGGTATCGAAATCCGCTACTACAACATCATCTACGACCTCGTGGATGACGTGAAGAACGCCATGAGCGGCCTGCTCAAGCCCGAACGTCGCGAGACCTTCATCGGCAATGCCGAGATCCTGGAAGTCTTCTCGATCACCAAGGTCGGCAAGGTTGCCGGCTGCCGGATCACCGAAGGCATGGTGGAGCGTGGCTCGGGCGTGCGCCTTATCCGCGACAACGTCGTTATCCATGAAGGCAAGCTCAAGACGCTCAAGCGCTTCAAGGACGAGGTCAAGGAAGTGCAGATGGGTCAGGAATGCGGCATGGCCTTCGAAAACTACGAAGACATGCGCGCCGGCGACGTCATCGAATGCTTCCGCGTCGAGACCGTGCAGCGCACGCTCTAACCACTCAGCCGCCGTTCATCGGGGCCGCGATAGATCAAGGGCACGGAGCAATCCGTGCCCTTTTTGTTTGAGCCCCCGTCATGACCGAAGCCGAACCTGCCGCCTTCACCGGCCATTTTCAGTTCAACCGCGCCGATTATCTGGCGCTGATCAATGCCATGAGCCGCTCCATGGGCCGGCTGCGGTTGGGGCTGCTGCTGGCCGGAGTGGCGATGATTTTTGGATTGATCCTGCTGGCCACCGACGACTGGAGCGACTTCCTCGTGGCGGCGCGGGATCTGGTCAGCATGCACAATGTGCCGGCCTCGATCTACGTGCTGCTGGGCTTGTTCGTGGCGCTGATCGTGTTCGCACCGCAGATCCGCCGCTGGCGAGCCATGCGGATGTACTCCTGGAACGCCATTGCCGATCGCGACGTCAAGCTGGAGATCAGCGAAGCGGCGGTGCGCGTCAGCGGCCCCGGCCGCGATGCCCGGCTTGATTGGCCGCTGGTGCGCAAGGTCATCGTTGGTCCCGAGCACCTGTTCCTGGCGATCAGCCGGCGTGAAGCCATCGTGCTGCCGCGTCGGGCCTTTGCTTCCGCAAGTGAGTTCGAAGCGGTCGCGGCGTTGGCGCTGCGAAAGGTACCACCGGTCGAGCCCAAATAGAAAAGGCGCAGCCCTTGGGCCGCGCCTTGTTCGTCATTCCCGGGCCCTTGTCGCGGCAGCGGAAAACTTTGCTTCGGTGACTACGGATTCCGAAACAAGGCGTCCCGCTGCCGCGGCAGCGACCCGGGATAGGGTCTCGTCAGATCGCAATTTCGGACGGGAAACCGGCGACCACTTTCCCCGGAATTGCGTCTAGTTGATCACCACGACCTTGGCGCCCACGGGCACGCGGGCATAGAGGTCGATAATGTCCTGGTTCATCAGGCGGATGCAGCCCGAGGAAACATTGGTGCCGATGGTGTAGGGCTCGGTGGTGCCATGCAGG
>CBFGMY010000321.1:0-2339 GCA_965650055.1 uncultured Devosia sp. | reverse complement strand
CGACATGGCACTGGCCGACGGCAGCTATCATCGTTGCACCGCCCCCTGACAACCCTCTGCCGCGGGCGAGCGCCATTTGCCCGTCCGCGTTTCCAACTCAAAGGTTTTCACGTTGACTGACCTGACCAAGCTGAGCCTGGCCGATGCCCGCAAGGGCCTCAAGGCCAAAAGCTTCACCGCTACCGAGCTGACCGGCGCTTACCTCTCGGCCATCGAGAAGGCCAATCCTGCGCTCAACGCCTATGTTGCCGTGACGCCGGACCAGGCGCTCGACATGGCCAAGGCCAGCGACGAAAAGCTCGGCAAGGGGCAGGGCGGCACGCTCGAAGGCATCCCGCTGGGCATCAAGGACCTGTTCGGCACCAAGGGCGTGCACACGCAGGCGGCCAGCCACATCCTCGACGGCTTCAAGCCGGAATATGAATCGACCGTGACCAGCAATCTCTGGCGCGATGGCGCCGTCATGCTGGGCAAGCTCAACATGGACGAGTTCGCCATGGGCTCGTCCAACGAGACCAGCTATTACGGCCCCGTCGTCAGCCCGTTCCGCGCCGAAGGCAGCAATGCCAACCTGGTGCCCGGCGGCTCCTCGGGCGGCTCGGCTGCGGCGGTTTCGGCCTGGCTCTGTGCGGGTGCGACAGCGACCGACACCGGTGGCTCGATCCGTCAGCCGGCAGCTTTCACCGGCACGGTTGGCATCAAGCCGACCTATGGCCGCTGCTCGCGCTGGGGCGTGGTGGCGTTCGCGTCCTCGCTCGACCAGGCCGGCCCGATTGCCCGCACCGTCGAAGATGCGGCGATCATGATGACGTCGATGTCGGGCTTCGACCCCAAGGATTCCACCAGCGTCGACCTGGCCGTGCCGGACTTTGCCGCCGCCGTCGAACGCGGCGTCAAGGGCCTCACCATTGGTGTGCCGCGCGAATACCGCATGGACGGCATGCCGGCGGAGATCGAAAAGCTCTGGGCCCAGGGGCTCGAATGGCTCAAGGCCGAGGGCGCCACGGTCAAGGATATCAGCCTGCCGCACACCAAATACGCGCTGCCGGCCTATTACATCGTGGCGCCGGCCGAGGCCTCGTCCAACCTGGCGCGCTATGACGGCGTCAAATACGGGCTGCGCGTCTCCGGCAAAGACATCACCGACATGTACGAACTCACCCGCGCAGCCGGTTTCGGCCGCGAGGTGAAGCGCCGCATCATGATCGGCACATACGTGCTGTCGGCCGGTTACTTCGACGCCTATTACGTCAAGGCGCAGAAGGTCCGTACGCTGATCAAGAAGGATTTCGAGGACGCCTTCAATGCCGGCGTCGACGCGATACTGACCCCGGCGACGCCCTCGGCGGCCTTCGGCGTTGGCGACGAGGCCCTGGCTGCCGATCCGGTCGCGATGTACCTCAACGACGTCTTCACCGTGACGGTGAACATGGCGGGCCTCCCGGGCATCGCCGTGCCGGCGGGCAAGGACGGGGCAGGGCTGCCGCTCGGCCTCCAGCTCATCGGCAAGCCGTTCGACGAGGAAACGCTGTTTGCAGCGGCTCGGGTGATCGAGAAGGCGGCTGGTGGAGATTTTGCGCCCAAGGCCTGGTGGTAGGGCCTATTCCTCTCCCCATTGGGGAGAGGTGGCCCGGCGCAGCCGGGTCGGTGAGGGGGAGGTCGGGGCATGCTCGACACCCTGGGCTAGTCCAATAATCCCCCTCATCCGGCGCTGCGCGCCACCTTCTCCCCGACGGGGAGAAGAAGGGTGCCACTTGATCCCGACGGCGTTCCGCCTTATTTGCCCGCAATGCACAAATTGAAATTGGTTGTGACGTCGCCCCGCGTGGCGTCCGGGCCGACAAGGGTTTCACCGATGGCCGCTGACATCTTCACCTCGCTGGACTGGTCCGAGCCGCCCAAGGACATGAGCAAGCCATTGCAGGCGCTGTGGTGGCTCAAGAAGGGCGAACTGCGCGTCGGCCCCGAATGGGAGCAGGCGCACAATATCGTCCAGGCCATGGAAGGCGTGCAGGCCTTTGACTGGGTGCACGCCCTGATGCACTGGATCGAAGCCGACATGGGCAATGCCGACTACTGGTATCGCCGCGCGGGCAAGCGCCGCGCCACATCAAGCGTGGCCAGCGAGTGGGAACACATCGCCGCCGCGCTGAGCGAGGTCACCAAGCACTAGTTCTTCTCCCCATCGGGGAGAAGGTGGCGCGCAGCGCCGGATGAGGGGGTGCTGTGGCTAGCCCAGGACTCCCCCTCACCGACTCGGCTCCGCCGAGCCACCACACCCCGATGGGGAGAGGAAAGGCGCTTCTACCGGTTGTCAAACTCGCTCCGCACACGCTCCA
>CBFGMY010000320.1:0-2352 GCA_965650055.1 uncultured Devosia sp. | reverse complement strand
CGAGCCGGAACGGACTTTCATAGCCGATCTGGATCACCGCCGAACCGAGCTGGATCGTGCTGGTGCGCTGGCTAGCCGCGGCGAGGAACACCGCCGCCTGCCCGATGCCCGGCTCCAGATGCCGCTGTCGCACCCAGGCGTTGTCAAAGCCCAGCCGCTCACCGAAGGCGATCAGGTCCAGCGTGGCGTCGATCCCTGTGAAGGGATCGTCGTTGCTGTAATTGCCCGGGGTCAGGAAGCCGATATGGCGGATATTCAAGGTCATGATCGATCAGGGCTTTGGCTTGGGCAGGCCCGGGGGATTGGTGCGCGAGACCTCGACGCTCTCGGCCTCGACGCCCCATTGGGTCAGCAGTTCGCCATAAACACCGGTCTCGATCAGGTTGTTGATCGCGGCGGTGATCGGCTCGGCCAGGCCGCTGTCCTTGCGGGTGGTGACGCCGACATCGGCCGGGTTGGGCCAACCGGAGCTGATGAGACCCACCAGCTTGGTCTGTCCGGTGATGGCGGCCTGATAGGCCAGCGGCGCATTGGGATTGAGCTGCACATCGGCGCGGCCGGAACTGATTGCCAGGAGCGAGGCGGCCTCGTCGTCGTAATACTGGACCTCGATGGGCGCGAGACCGGCCTCCTGATTCTGGCGATCCCATTCCAGGGCAATGCGCTCCTGGTTGGTGCCCGAGCCGGTGATCAGGCGCAGCCCGGCAATGTCCTTGGGCTCTTTGATCTCGGTGATTGGATTATCGATGCCCACATAGAAGCCGTGCACGCCGATGCGATAGGTGGAGAAGTCATACTTCTCCTTGCGCTCCTCGGTGACGCCGACATTGGAAATGACGGCGTCATATTTGCCGCCGGTAAGGCCCAGTGGCCAGTCTGCCCAGGCGATGGGAATGATCTCGACCGGAACGCCGAGAACCTCGCCGACCAGCCGGCCGATATCGGGGTCAAAACCCACCACGGTTGCCCCGTCAGTGGCATAGGTGGCGATAGGGGGCGCACCGGCGGCGATAGCGACGGTCAGCACGCCATCCTTGGCATAGTCGAAGTCGGCCGGCAGCAGGGCTGCGATGGCATCGACCTTTTCGGCATGCAGCCGATTGGCCGGCTCGGGGCTGAGGTCGAACGTGGTCTGGGCCAGCGCGATGCCGGATGACGACGCAGCAAGCACAGCGGCAAGGCTACTCAGAACGAAGGATTTGCGGGTCAGCATTGGTGGACTTTCCATGTGTTTGTCGAGACGTGCGCCATCCTGCCGGTCGAGCGGCATGGGCAGGCGAATGGGTTAGGGGCTAGAGGACCTTGGCGATGAACTCGCGGGTGCGCGGATGGGAGGGATCGTTGAACAGGCGATCAGGCGGCGCCACTTCGAGCACCTTGCCGCCTTCCATGAACACGACCCGGTCGGCCACTTCGCGGGCAAAGCCGATTTCGTGGGTGACAATGATCAGGGTTGTGCCGGACTTGGCGAGTTCCTTGATGACATCGAGTACTTCGCCGACCAGCTCCGGATCGAGCGCCGACGTCGGCTCATCGAACAGCAGCACCTTGGGTCGCAGCGCCAGGGCGCGGGCGATGGCGACGCGCTGCTGTTGACCGCCCGAGAGGTGGCGCGGATAGGCGTCCGCCTTGTCGCCGAGACCGACGCGGGCCAGCAGGTCTCGCGCATCGGCAATGGCTTCTGCGCGCGGCACGCCACCCACCGAGACCGGCGCTTCGATGATGTTTTCCAGCGCCGTCAGATGCGGGAAGAGATTGAAGCTCTGGAACACCATGCCGACGGCCGAACGGTTGCGGCGGATGGCCGGCTCCTTGAGTTCGTAGAGCACGTGACCGCGGCGCTGATAGCCGATCAGCTCGCCATCGATGCTCACGACGCCCGCATCGGCGCGCTCGAGGTGATTGATGGTGCGCAGCAGGGTGGACTTGCCGGCGCCTGACGGCCCGATGATGGCGATGACCTCGCCCGGCGCGATGGTGAGGCTGACATCGTCGAGCACCTTGTGGCTGCCAAAGCTCTTGTCGATGCCATGCACCTCCACCTGGCCTTCGCCGGTATTGCCCAAAGCAGCGCTCAAGGGCTTGCGGGCAATGGTGGGCGTGGCGACGGGTTCGACCGGGCGGCGGGCCAAGAGGCGCAGGGCCTTGTCGATGGCCGTCGGCCCGGCATCGCGGCGGGCGCCCTTGGCGAAATGCTGCTCGACGAAATACTGCACGCTCGACAGCACGATCATGATGATCAGGTACCAGACCGTCGCCACCATCAGCAGCGGGATGACCTCGAGGTTGCGGCGATAGATCACCTGCACCGTGTAGAAGAGCTCGGGCAGCGCCAGCACGTAGACAATGGAC
>CBFGMY010000319.1:0-2366 GCA_965650055.1 uncultured Devosia sp. | reverse complement strand
GGCGGCTTTGGAGCCGTCCGGTCCGCCGCCCTGCGCCATGTCGGGACGGCCGCCGCCGCCCTGCCCGCCCAAAGCCGCCGTGGCCAGCTTGATCAATTCGCCGGCCGCATAGCGCGCCGTCAGGTCCTGCGTCACGCCCACAGCCACGGTGCCCTTGCCGTCTTCGCCCTTGAGCACGACGGTGACCACGCCAGAGCCGATGCGCTTCTTCTCGCTGTCAACGAGGCCCTTGACGTCCTTGGCCGCAATGCCTTCGACGGTGCGGCCGACATAGGTCACGCCGTTGACGGTTTCGTCGGCCGTGGCCGCAGCACCGGCACCCGTGCCCCCGAGCGCCAGCTTCTTGCGGGCATCGGTCAGCTCGCGCTCGAACTTCTTGATATTGTCCTGCAGTGCCGTGATCCGATCGAGCACCTCATGACTGCCCGAACGCAGCAGGCCGGCGGCAGCATCCACAATGGCCACATGCGTATTGCCGCGATGGCGGGCGGCCTTGCCGGTCAGCGCCTCGATGCGGCGGACGCCGGCGCCGACAGCGCTTTCGGCGACAATGGAGACCAGGCCGATATCGCCGGTGCGACGCACATGCGTACCGCCGCAGAGTTCGACCGACCAACCGAGGCCATTGCCCGTGGGCTCGCCCATAGCCACGACGCGCACTTCATCGCCATATTTTTCGCCGAACAGGGCGCGAGCGCCAGATTCCTTGGCCTCTTCGACACCCATCAGCCGCGTCTCGACCGGTGTGTTCTGCAGAACGATGGCATTGGCGATGTCTTCAACCGCGGCCATTTCCTGCTCGGAGACCGGCTTGGTGTGGACGAAGTCGAAGCGCAGCCGATCGGCCGAAACCATCGAGCCCTTCTGCGCGACATGGTCGCCCAGCACGATGCGCAGCGCCTCATGCAGCAGGTGGGTAGCCGAGTGATTGGCGCGGATCGAGGAGCGCCGGTCATGATCGACCAACAGCGTCAGCGGCTGACCAACCTTGAGCGTGCCCTCGGTGACCACGACCTTGTGGGCAAACACGCCATGGTGCTTCTGCGTTTCGGTGACGGTGGCGGCAAGGCCTTCGCCATGCAGCCGGCCGGTATCGCCGACCTGTCCGCCGCTTTCGCCATAGAAGGGCGTCTGGTTGAGCACGACAATGCCCTCATCGCCGCTTGCCAGCGAGGTGACTTCGGCGCCGTTCTTGAGCAGCGCCTTGATCTCGCCTTCGGCGGTTTCGGTCTCGTAGCCAAGAAACTCGGTTGGGCCCAGCTTGTCGGCCAGGCCGTACCAGACGGTGTCGGTCGCCGCCTCACCCGAGCCGGACCAGCTCTTGCGCGCTTCGGCCTTCTGCGCCGCCATGGCGGCGTCGAAACCAGCCTGGTCGACTGTTATGCCGCGGGTCCGCAGGGCATCCTGGGTCAGGTCGAGCGGAAAGCCATAGGTATCATAGAGCTTGAAGGCGCTGGCGCCATTGAGCACCGTGCCCTCGCCCATGTCGCGGGTCTCGTCGGCCAATAGCTGCAGGCCGCGCCCGAGCGTCTTAAGGAAGCGACCTTCCTCCAGCAGTACCGTCTCGGAAATCAACGTTTCGCCGCGGGTCAGTTCGGGATAGGCTTGGCCCATCTCGCGCACCAGGGTCGGCACCAGCTTGTGGATGACCGGCTCATTGGCGCCCAAGAGCGTCGCATGACGCATGGCGCGGCGCATGATGCGGCGCAGCACGTAACCACGGCCTTCATTGGAGGGCAGTACGCCCTCGGCGATCAGGAAGCTCATCGAACGCAGGTGATCGGCGATGACGCGCAGGCTGCGATTGCCCTCGCCATTGATATCGGCACCCGTGGCCTGCGCCGCAGCGCCGATCAGCGCCTTGAACAGATCGATATCGTAATTGTCGTGCACGCCCTGCATAACCGCGGCGATACGCTCGAGGCCCATACCGGTATCGATCGATGGTCGTGGCAAGCCAGTGCGCGACCCGTCGCCCTGCTGTTCGTACTGCATGAACACCAGGTTCCAGATTTCGATCCAGCGATCGCCATCTTCCTCCGGCGAGCCCGGCGGACCGCCCCAGATATGCTCGCCGTGGTCGTAGAAGATTTCCGAGCACGGGCCGCAGGGACCGGTATCGCCCATCTGCCAGAAGTTCGACTTGGCGCCGAGCCGCACGATGCGGTCTTCGCCGATGCCGGCAATCTTCTTCCACAGGCTCATCGCCTCGTCATCGTCCTGGTAGACGGTGACCATCAGCTTGTCCTTGGGCAGGCCCCAGTCCTTGGTCAGCAGGTTCCAGGCCAGCTCGATGGCATGGTCCTTGAAATAGTCTCCGAACGAGAAATTGCAGAGCATCTCGAAGAAGGTGTGGTGACGCGCGG
>CBFGMY010000318.1:0-2369 GCA_965650055.1 uncultured Devosia sp. | reverse complement strand
CCAAACATCCCCCACCCTTGATCCCTCCCCGCAAGGGGGAGGGTGTCGACTGAGATATCTCAGCCCACCAATTCCGCCCTGAACGAATACCGTCCCGTCGCCCCCGGCCCCAGCACCTCGACATAGGGCCGCTCGTCGAGCGCGTCGTTCTCGCCCACCTCGGCGGCCGTCCCGTGCCAGGGCTCGAGGCACACGAAGGGCGCGCCGGGCTTGGACCAGATGGCCAGGTTGGGCAGGTTCTCCCAGGTGAAATGGATCGCCCGATCGCCGGACGCATAGGTCAGCCCCGCCCCCGCGCCTTCGGGGAACAGCATCGCGTCGGCCTCGAACAGATCGGGACTGAGCGTCATCACCCCCGCCTTGAACGGCGACGGGTGCGCAAATGGCGCCACGAGGCCCCCCGACAGGCGCACCAGCACCGGCGCCCTGCCATTATCCAGCGTCACCTTATGCTCCAGCCCCGCGCAGCCGGGCAGCGGCCACACGAAGGCCGGGTGAAACCCGATCCCGTAGGGCATGGGCCGATGGTCGCGATTGCTCACCTCCGCCGTCACCACCACGGCCCGCCCCTCCAGCCGATGCTCCAGCACCAGCACGAAGTCGAACGGATACATGCCCTTGCTGGCCTCGCTGGCCACCAGTTGGAACCGGCAGAAGTCGGACCCGCTGTCGACCAGCGTAAATTCGCTGCGCCGCGCAAAGCCATGCTGGTTCATCCAGTAGCGCTGGCCCTCGATGCTGACCTGGTCATTGGGTGACCTGCCCACCATCGGAAACAGCACCGGCGACCGCCCGCTCCAGAAGGCGGCGTCTCCGTGCCAGAGCCAGCTCTGTCCGTCACTGGTCACGATCGACTGCATCTCCGAGCCCAGCGGGGAGATTTCGACGCTCACGTGCTCATTAGCGATCCGGATATTGCTCATGCAAAACTCCCAATGCGCCCCACCCTAATGCAGACCGATCGCAACTGGCACCACCCGCAAGGCAATCTTGGTTCACTTTCCCCTTCTGCCTGCGCGGAAAGAAGGCTGTCCAAGACATCTCGACCGACCCACCCCCACCCTTGATCCCTCCCCCTTGTGGGGAGGGTAGCGAAGCTAGGCCCATTTTGGGCCGTAGCGGAGCTGGGTGGGGGGAGCCCTTATGCCCGAACCAGGCACCCCCGGCTGGGACCATCGCACCCCTCACCCCTTGCCCAAACCGCCCCCATCCGCCAAACACCATCAATGTCCCTGCCGCCCCTCCCCATCGACGACGCCCTGCCGGACCTGCAAGCCGCATTGGCCGCCGGACCCTATGCCGTCCTCGTCGCCCCGCCCGGCGCCGGCAAGACCACCCGCGTGCCCCTGGCTCTGCTCGAAGCCCCCTGGCGCCAGGACCGCCGCATCATCATGCTCGAACCCCGGCGTCTCGCCGCCCGCGCCGCTGCCGGCCAGATGGCCCGTCTCCTCGGCGAGGAGGTCGGCCAGACCGTGGGTTATCGCGTCCGCATGGACAGCAAGGTCTCCGGCAAGACCCGCATCGAGATCGCGACCGAAGGCGTCTTCACCCGCATGCTGCTCGACGATCCGGAATTATCAGGTATCGCCGCCGTGCTGTTCGACGAGTTCCACGAGCGCAGCCTTGATGGCGATCTGGGCCTGGCCCTCACCCTCGATGCCTCGGCCCTGCGTCCCGACCTGCGCGTGCTCGTCATGTCGGCGACCATTGATGGCGCCCGCGTCGCCCGCCTGCTGGGCGATGCCCCGGTCATCGAGAGCCTCGGCCGCGCCTTCCCGGTCGAGACCATCCACAGCGAACCCGATCCGCTGCAGCGCCTCGAAGACCAGGTCACCGCGGCCGTGCTCTCCGCCCTCCGCACCCACGAAGGCTCCGCCCTGGTCTTCCTCCCCGGCCAGGGCGAAATCATGCGCGTCGCCGAGCGTCTTGCCGGTCGCGTCCCCGCCAATACCGACATCGCTCCGCTCTATGGCCAGCTCACGCCGGCAGAGCAGGATCGCGCCATCCGCCCCGCCGAACCGGGCCGCCGCAAGGTCGTGCTCGCCACCTCCATCGCCGAGACATCGCTCACCATCGATGGCGTCCGCATCGTCATTGATAGCGGCTTCCGCCGCGTCCCGGTCTACGAGCCGGGCACCGGTCTCACCACGCTTGAGACCCGTCGCGTCTCCCGCGCCGGCGCCGATCAGCGCCGCGGCCGCGCTGGCCGCACCAGTCCCGGCGTCGCCATCCGCCTGTGGAACCAGGGCCAGACCTCGGCGCTCGAAGCCTTTGACACCCCGGAAATCCTGGCGGCCGATCTCAGCGGCTTCGCACTCGATCTCGCCAATTGGGGCGTCACCGATCCCGCAGCGCTGCTTTTCCTCGAT
>CBFGMY010000317.1:0-2390 GCA_965650055.1 uncultured Devosia sp. | reverse complement strand
GATATCGTGTTCGGAGAGGTTGATCGCTGATGGTTGCGCGTCGCCTTGCGGACGAGTCGGTTCAACCGGCCGCGTTCGCGTTCAGTGCTGAAAACGCCAAATGGGCGGAATGGAAGATCGGGCTCTACCCGGCCGGCCGTCAGCAGTCTGCTGTTATCCCGCTGCTCATGCGCGCCCAGGATCAGGACGGCTGGGTCAGCCGCGCCACGATCGAATCCATCGCCGATATGCTCGGCATGGCCTATATCCGCGTGCTGGAAGTGGCGACGTTCTACACCCAGTTCCAGCTGCAGCCTGTCGGCACCCGCGCCCATATCCAGGTCTGCGGCACCACGCCCTGCCAGTTGCGCGGCGCTGAAAAGCTGATCGACATCTGCAAGAGCAAGATCCATCACGACCCGCACCATCTCAATGCCGACGGCACGATGAGCTGGGAAGAGGTCGAGTGCGCCGGCGCCTGCGTCAACGCGCCGATGGTCACGATCTATCACGACACCTACGAAGACCTGACACCCGAGCGTTTCGAGGAAATCGTCGATGCCTTCGCTGCCGGCAACGGAGCGAGCGTCAAGCCGGGTCCGCAGATTGACCGGCTGCATTCGTCTTCCGAAGGTGGTCGCACGACCTTGCTCGAAAAGCCGAGCGCCAAGCGCACCAAGTTCGTGCCGCCGCCGGCGCCTGAAGCGCCTGCTGCAGCTGCTCCTGCCGCCGCGGCTCCCGCAGCACCCGCACCGACCATGGCCGCCAAGCCAAAGGACGTGAGCGAAGAGAACGCGCCAGCGATCAAGGGTACGCCTGCCGCCGCAAAGGTGTCCGAAGCCAAGGCTGAGGGCGAGCGCAAGGCCGCCAACGCCTCCGCCAAGGCCAACGGCAAGCCCAACAAGGCGATGCGCGAAGACGCAACCGGTGCCGAGTCCGCGGCCGCCAAGGTCGACGGTGGCAAAGCTCCGGGCAAGGCCTCGGCCAAGGCTCCGGCCGCCGACGGCACCAGCACGGCGGTCAAGAAGAGCCGCACCATCATCGCGCCCAAGGCTAACCCGGCCGAGGTCAATCCGGTCGCCGAAAAGGGCAGCAGCGCGCCGCTCTTTGCTGCACCCGCAGGTGCGCCCGACGATCTCAAGCTGATCTCGGGCGTCGGCCCGGTGCTCGAAGGCCGTCTAAATGGCCTTGGCATCACCAAGTGGAGCCAGGTTGCCGCGCTGACCCCCGAGCAGATCGGGCAGGTCGAAGGCTCGCTCAACTTTGCCGGCCGCGTCGCACGCGACAACTGGCTGGCGCAGGCCGAGGTTCTCGCCCGTGGCGGCGAGGCAGAATATATCCGCGTCTTCGGCAAGAAGCCGCGTTAGGAGTGTGAAGAGTGCTCGCTGACAAGGATCGCATTTTCACCAATCTCTATGGCCAGGGCGACTGGACGCTCGAGGGCGCGCGTTCGCGCGGCGCCTGGGTGGGCACCAAGGAGTTCATCGACCAGGGGCGTGACTGGATCACCAACGAGGTCAAGGCCTCGGGCCTGCGTGGTCGCGGCGGCGCCGGTTTCCCGACCGCGCTTAAATGGACCTTCATGCCCAAGGTCAATGACGGCCGTCCGCATTACCTCTTGGTCAATGCCGACGAATCCGAGCCGGGCACCTGCAAGGACCGAGATATCTTGCGGCATGATCCGCATCATCTGGTGGAAGGCTGCCTGCTGGCGGCCCGCGCCATGGATGCGCACCTGGCCTTCATCTATGTCCGCGGCGAGTTCATCCGCGAGCGCCAGCGCCTCGAGGCAGCGGTCGAGCAGGCCTATGAAGCCAAGCTGATCGGCAAGGACAATATCCACGGCTGGGACCTGGACATCATCGTCCACCACGGCGCCGGCGCCTATATCTGCGGCGAAGAG
Source organism: uncultured Devosia sp. (assembly GCA_965650055.1). Classification (GTDB taxonomy): domain Bacteria; phylum Pseudomonadota; class Alphaproteobacteria; order Rhizobiales; family Devosiaceae; genus Devosia. The sequence goes on along the minus strand of CBFGMY010000317.1, from coordinate 508 downwards.
ACCGCGCTGATGGAGTCGCTTGAAGGCAAGAAGGGCCAGCCCCGCCTCAAGCCGCCATTCCCGGCCGGCATGGGCGTCTACGGCAACCCGACGACCGTGAACAACGTCGAATCCATCGCCGTCGTCCCGGAAATCCTGCGTCGCTCGGGCGCCTGGTTCGCCTCCATTGGCCGTGCCAACAATACCGGCACCAAGCTGATGTGCGTCTCCGGCCACGTGAACAAGCCGGCGACCTTCGAAGAAGCCATGGGCGTCACCTTCGAAGAGATCATCGAAAAGCACTGCGGCGGTATCCGCGGCGGCTGGGACAACCTGCTCGCCGTGATCCCCGGTGGTGCCTCGGTTCCCTGCGTGCCCGGCCACAAGATCCGCAATGCCGTGATGGATTTCGACGGGTTGCGTGAAGTCGGTTCGTCCCTCGGCACCGCTGCTGTGATCGTCATGGACAAGCAGACCGACATCATCAAGGCCATCTGGCGCCTCTCGGCCTTCTACAAGCATGAGAGCT
>CBFGMY010000316.1:0-2409 GCA_965650055.1 uncultured Devosia sp. | reverse complement strand
GGCATGCCCAGCAGCGTGCGCAGGAAGCCGCTGCCGGTGGCGCCGCGGCCAAGGACCAGCAGCAGGGCCAGGGCCAGTGTGAGCAAGGCGGAGGTTGCGCCGATGACGAGGCTGCTCGCGGTGGCCCACCAGAAAGCCGGCTGGGCGACGACGCGGACGACGCCGGCGCCCAGCCCGTCGACCAGCACGGACACCAGCGGCAGCAGGAAGCCGACAGTGCAGAGAAGCAGGATGGCCGCCTGCAGCAGGCGGGCTCCGCCCCGGTCCCGCCAGCGTGGCGGAGTCGAGGCGCCAAAGCTGGTGGGGATCGGCGCCAGCGCCGACGCGGCCAGGATGACCAGCGAACAGACCGCGATCTGGGTGGCGGCCAGCAGGACTGCGCCTGTCAGGTCGAAGTTCTGCCGCACCGCGGCATAGATGGCGACCTCCAGCGTCTGGTTGGCCGGGCCGCCGCCCAGCAGCAGCACGATGGGGAAGCTGGTGAAGGCGAGAAGGAAAATGATGGCGGCGAGGCCCGGAACGGTGCCGCGCAGAGCTGGCCAGTCGATGATGATGAAGCGTTGCCAGGCCGAGAGGCCCAGTGACTGGCCGGTTTTGAGGCGGCTGGCGGGAATGGCGTCGAGCCGGGCCAGCATGATGCGCGCGGCAAAGGCGCCATCGAGCACCACATGGGCAAAGAGGATGCCGGAGAGGCCGAAGGCTGGGTTGCCCAGGGGAAATCCGAACAGGGCTTCGCTGGCCTGATTGATCCAGCCATTGCGGCCCCAGATCGAGAGCAGGCCGAAGGCCACGACCATGCCGGGGGTGACGATGGCCGAGGCGAAGAGACCGACGACCAGATCGCGGCCCGGGAAACGCAGGCGATTGAGCGCCCAGGCCAGCGCCATGCCGACCGCGATGGAGAGGATGGTGGTGAGCCCGGCCTGGATCGAGGTCATGCGCAACAGGTGCGGGATATCGATGCGCGACCCGCTGCCGCCACCGCTGGCCGCAACCAGGATCGCCCAGAGCACGAGCGCGATGAGCGCGGTGATGGCCAGGGCCAGGGTGCTGGCGGCAGCAATGCGGAGGGGGCGATGGGGCAGGGTCAGCATGGGCCTTGCTCCGGCATGCGGGCCAAACCACCCCCACCCTTGATCCCTCCCCACAAGGGGGAGGGAGACGATGGGACGACGGTCCGGGGCACAATCGCAACCTCGCTCCGCACAGGCTTCCCTCCCCCTTGTGGGGAGGGAATGAGGGTGGGGGGTGTCACGGCCGCGATCCCGCGTTCGCTCCTACTGCACCGCAGCCACCATCTCGTCGATCCAGCGCTGGCTGTTGGCGGCGATGGCCTCGTCGTTCAGTGTCAGAGTTTTTTCCGGCTGGGGCAGGGTGGCAAAGGTCGGGTCGAGATCAGCACCCAGGTCGATGACCGGGAACATCCAGTTGGTGGTGGGGATGATCTTCTGGCCGTCCACCGAGGTGAGGTAGGCGAGGAATTTCCTTGCCAGTTCCTGCTTGTCGGACGACTTGAGGATGCCCGCCACTTCGGTCTGGGCCAGGTGCCCTTCCTCGAACAGCGCTGCGTGGATGGTGTCGTCCTTGTCGGCGATGATGTGGTAGGCGGGTGAGCTCGAATAGCTCAGTGCCATGTCGGCCTCGCCCTCGAGGAAAAGGCTGTAGCTCTCGCTCCATTCGCGCGTGACGGTGAGGATATGCGGCTTGAGGCCGGCCCAGATTTCGGGCGCCCGATCGCCATAGGCGGCCGCGATCCACAGCACGAGGCCCAGGCCCGGCGTGGCCGAGCGGGGGTCCTGGATGGCGATCTTGAAATCGGCGGGCATGGCGATGAGCTCTTCGAAGGACTTGGGCGGCGCCGTCACGCTGTCCTGGTCATAGACGAAGGCGAAATGCGCGTAGTCGAAGGGCACGAACTGGGTGTCGGTCCAGGCTTCGGGCAGGTTGAGGCCGGTCAGGTCGAGCCCGTGATCGGCAAACAGGCCCGTGGCGCGGGCTTCGCCGGCAATGGCCGTATCGAGCCCGACGATGATGTCCGCCTCGGTGGTATCGCCTTCGAGCTGCACGCGGCGCAGCGTGCCGATGGAGCTGTCGGCGGCGATCCACTCGACGATGCAACCGCCGCAAATGGCCTCGAAGCCGGCCTTGAGCGCCGGACCGGGACCCCATTCGGCGGCGAAGCCGTCATAGGTATAGATCTTGAGGATCGGCACTTCTTCGGCGAAGGCGGGAGCAACGAACAATCCGGAAAGGACCGCAAGCGCCAGACGGGTGAATTTGACCATGGGTCATTCCCTTCAATGGTGTCACGGCCATGGGTGAAGGGATGTGTGTCAATGGAGAGGGCGTCGAGACGCCCTTGCCATCTCGAACTTCCTCCGCCAGCATGACCTGGTTCAGGTTCAATGG
>CBFGMY010000315.1:0-2455 GCA_965650055.1 uncultured Devosia sp. | reverse complement strand
GAGGGATTCGAACCCCCGGAACGCTTTCACGTTCGCCGGTTTTCAAGACCGGAGCAATCAACCGCTCTGCCATCTACCCGTTGCGTCAGCCTTTAGCGGCAGAGGGGCGGACTGTCCAGAGCGTGGCACGATGTCAGGGAATGAGCACCACCGAGCCCGTCGTCTCCCGCCCTTCCAGCGCACGATGCGCATCGGCGGCCTGCGACAAGGGGAATATCCTGCTAATCTCGACCTTGATGGCGCCGCTCTCGACCGCTTCGAACAGCTTGCCGGCGCCTTCGAGCAGGTCCTCTCGCTTGCCCAGGTAATGCGTGCCGGTGGGCCGCGTCACGTAGAGCGAGCCTTTGCGCGATAGCAGCGTCACATCGGGGATAGACACCACGCCCGAGGCATTGCCGAAGCTCACCATCAGTCCACGGGGCCTGAGGCAATCGAGCGATTTCTCGAAGGTCGCCTTGCCGACGCCGTCATAGACCACGTCGACGCCCCGCCCATCCGTCAGCTCGCGGACGCGGGCGACGAAGTCTTCGCTATTGTAGTTGATGACGTGATGGCAGCCATGCGCCTTGGCCAGGGCCACCTTTTCGTCGCTGCCGGCCGTACCAATGACGGTCGCGCCGAGCGCCCTGGCCCACTGCGTAGCGATGAGCCCGGTGCCGCCCGCTGCCGCGTGCCAGAGGATGGTCTCGCCCCTGGCCAGGGCCCAGGTCTTGAACAGCAGGTAATAGGCCGTCAGCCCCTTGAGCATGATCGCCGCGGCCGTGCGGTCGTCAATTCCATCGGGAATGGGCACCATGCGCTCGGCCGAGGCGATCCGCTCGGTCGCATAGGCGCCGACATGCCCCTGATACGCCACCCGGTCGCCGACCTTGAGGCCCGTCACGCCCTCGCCGAGCGCGGTGATGACGCCGGCGCCCTCATTGCCCGCCACGAAAGGCAGTTGCACCGGATAGAGCCCGGAACGCTGGTAGGTATCGACGAAGTTGAGCCCGATGGCCGTCTGCCGCAGCGCCACCTGCCCCGGCCCGGGACTGGCCAGCGGCCAATCCTCGTAGCTCAGGACTTCGGGACCGCCTACCGCATGGACGACAACAGCCTTGGTCACTTCGGCGCCCGCGGCTTGCGGGGCGCCGATTTGGGCCGCGACTGGGCCCGTGCCGCCGGGTTATTCCTGGGGCTCGGGCGCTTGCCGGTGACCGCAGCAACGCCGTCCGCCGCCGAGACCGAGCCCGTATCGCCGGTGAACGGGGTGAAGCCCGGCTTGCTCGGGCGACCGTCCTGCTTGCGCTGCTTGGCGATGATGTTGATCGCCTCGACCAGCACCGAGAAGCCCATGGCAGCGTAGATGTAGCCCTTGGGAATGTGGAAGCCGAGGCCATCGGCCACCAGCGACACGCCGATCAGCAGCAGGAAGGCCAGCGCCAGCATTTTGGTGGTCGGATGGTCGGCCACGAACTTGGCGACGGGGCCGGAGGCGACGAACATGACAGCGACGGCAACGATGACAGCGGCGATCATCACCGCCACATCGTCGGCCATGCCCACCGCCGTGACGATCGAGTCGATCGAAAACACCATGTCGATGACGATGATCTGGCCGATAATGGCAGCAAAGACCGCACCGGCCTTCTGCGCCATGTCGTTTTCGTGCGGCTCCTCGATGGCGGCATGCATTTCGTGCGTAGCCTTGTAGACGAGGAAGGCGCCGCCCGCGATCAGGATCAGGTCCTTCCACGACAGGTCGAGCCCAAAGGCCGAAATGGCCGGCTGGGTGAGGCTGATGATCCAGGAAATGACCAGCAGAAGCAGGATGCGGAAAATCAGCGCCAGCGCCAGACCGATCTGGCGGGCGCGATCGGCCTGCTCCTTGGGCAGGCGTGACACCAGTACGGAAATGAAGACGATGTTGTCGATGCCCAGCACGATTTCCATGATCGTCAGGGTACCAAAGGCGATCCAGGCATTGGGATCGGCCAAAAGCTCAAGCATTGTCGGCTCCATTTCGAGTCTGTTCATGCGCAACGTAAGCGGAGCTTGGCGCGTAGGAAAGGCGCATTGGCAGAGTTTTCCATTCACGGCCACCCTGGCGGCACAAAGTCGCTGCGGCGGCGCTGGCACAGGCCGACCGGCGAGTGATAACCTTGCGGGCAAACAAAATTGCGAGTGACCCATATGGAATCGTTCACGCCGCTCACCGCCACGCTGGGCGGCGCCCTGATTGGGCTTGCCGCTGCCGTACTCTGGCTGGGCAATGGCCGCATTGCCGGGATTTCGGGCATTTTCGGCCAGCTCTTGCCGCCGGCCCAGACCGTAGTCTGGCGCGTCGTGTTCCTGGTGGCGCTGATGGCCGCAACATTCGCGGCATCCCGGTTGCTGCCCGGTCTCGGGGTTGGCGGGCAGACGCCGGCGCGCCTGGTCGAGGCACCGCCGGCCTGGGGCGTTCCGACGCCAGTCT
>CBFGMY010000314.1:0-2457 GCA_965650055.1 uncultured Devosia sp. | reverse complement strand
GCCCGATCTGCGATCAGGGCGGCGAGTGCGATCTGCAGGACCAGGCCATGGCCTATGGCGTCGACAAGAACCGCTTTGCCGAGAACAAGCGCGCCGTCGAGGACAAGTATATTGGCCCGCTGGTCAAGACCTCGATGAACCGCTGCATCCACTGCACGCGCTGCGTCCGCTTCACCACCGAAGTCGCCGGCATTGCGGAAATGGGCCTGCTCGGTCGCGGCGAAGATGCCGAGATCACCACCTATCTCGAGCAGGCGCTGACCAGCGAGCTGCAGGGCAACGTCATCGACCTCTGCCCGGTTGGCGCGCTGACCAGTAAGCCCTATGCCTTCAATGCCCGCCCGTGGGAACTGGTGAAGACCGAGTCCGTCGACGTGATGGACGCCGTCGGTTCCAACATCCGCGTCGATAGCCGTGGCCGCGAAGTGATGCGCATCCTGCCGCGCATCAATGAGGCGATCAACGAAGAGTGGATCTCCGACAAGACCCGCTTCATCTGGGACGGCCTCAAGAGCCAGCGGCTCGATCGCCCCTATGTGCGCAAGTCCGGCAAGCTGCAGCCTGCGTCGTGGGACGAGGCTCTTGCAGCCGTTGGCGCCCGCATGAAGAAAGCCGGCAACAAGGTCGGTGCTATCGCCGGTGACCTGGCCGCTGTCGAAGAAATGTACGCGCTCAAGGCTTTGCTGGCGTCGGTCGGCTCTGGCATGACCGACGTTCGTCCGGCCATGTCGGGCATCGATCCGTCCATGCCGCGATCGGCCTACCTGTTCAATCCGACCATTGCGGGCATCGAGCAGGCCGACGCCATCGTCATCATCGGCGCCAACCCGCGCAAGGAAGCGTCGCTGATCAATGCGCGCATCCGCAAGACCTGGCGCGCCAAGGGCCTGCCGATTGCCGTCATCGGCGAAAAGGCCGACTTGACCTATAGCTACAGCTATCTCGGCGAAGGCTTTGAATCGCTGGCCGATCTGGCCGCGGGCAAGGGCTCGTTCGGTGAGATCCTGGCCAATGCCAAGAACCCGCTGATCATCGTCGGCGAAGGCGCCGTTTCGCATGCCAACCTCGGCAAGCAGGCCGGTCGCGACGTGATAGCACTGGCATCCAAGCTCGCCACCGGCGCCAATGTCGCCGAAGGCTGGAACGGCTTCGCGCTGCTGCACAACGCGGCCAGCCGCGTCGGCGGCATCGACATCGGCTTCGTGCCGCATGATGGCGGCGTCTGTTCGGCCGACCAGATCGGCCTCGCTGGCAAAGGCGAGCTCGACGTGCTGTTCCTGCTCGGCGCCGACGAATACGACACCGCCGCCATGGGCAAAGCGTTCGTTGTCTATATCGGCAGCCACGGCGACAAGGGTGCGCACCGCGCCGACGTCATCCTGCCGGGCGCGACCTACACCGAGAAGTCGGGCACTTACGTCAATACCGAGGGCCGCGTGCAGGTGACGAGCCGCGCAGTGTTCCCCCCGGGCGATGCCAAGGAAGACTGGGCCATCATCCGCGCGCTGTCAGGCGCCATGGCCAAGCCACTGCCGTTCAACTCGTTGACGCAGCTGCGCGCCGCCATCTATGCCGAATTCCCGCATCTGGCCCGTATCGACCAGATCGCTGCCGGTTCGGTTGCCGATGTGGCCAAGCTCGCCAAGGCCGCCATCAAGACCAAGTCGGCGCCCTTCGGCTCGGCCGTGGCCGATTTCTATCTCAGCAATCCGATCGCTCGCGCCTCGGCGGTGATGGGCGAGTGCGCCGCCACGGCCGCTGGCCTGCGCCAGGCCGCGGAGTAGGGGAGAACAATGGACTTTATCCTCTCCGCTCTCGATTACCTGCTGGGCATCCCGCTCCTTGGCTGGGGTGTGCAGGTTGGGCTGATCTACAAGGCGCTGCTGCTGCTTGTGGGCCTCCTGATCTTCACCGCCTTCATCCTGCTGGCTGACCGCAAGATCTGGGCCGCCGTGCAGCTGCGTCGCGGCCCCAACGTGGTGGGCCCGTTCGGCCTGTTGCAGAGCTTCGCCGATTTGCTGAAGTTCGCCCTCAAGGAGGCCGTCATTCCCGGCGGCGCCGACAAGGTGCTGTTCCTGCTGGCGCCCTTGATCACTGCAACGCTGGCTTTGGCCGGCTGGGCCGTGATCCCGGTGGATGCGGGTCTCGCCATCGGCAACGTTAACCTGGGCATCCTGTACCTCCTCGCCATCTCCTCGCTCGGCGTCTATGGCGTCATCATCGGCGGCTGGGCGTCCAACTCGAAGTATCCGTTCCTCGGCTCGCTTCGCTCTGCCGCGCAGATGGTGTCCTACGAAGTCTCGATCGGCCTCGTCATCATCACGGTGCTGCTCTGCGTTGGTTCGCTGAATCTGCAGGACATCGTCGTCGCGCAGCAGGAAATGGGCCTTGCCCATACCCTGGGCGTGCCGTGGCTCAGTTTCCTCAACTGGTTCTGGCTGCCCCTGTTCCCGATGT
>CBFGMY010000313.1:0-2584 GCA_965650055.1 uncultured Devosia sp. | reverse complement strand
CGGCACCTCCCCCTCGACGGGGGAGGTTGGGAGGGGGTGTTGAGAGCCCCGATATTTGGGCAACCGTCCCCCACCCTTGATCCCTCCCCGCAAGGGGGAGGGTGTCGACTGAGAGATTGGCCTCGACTAAGCCGCTTCGCTTGGCACCGGCCCCACATAGACCGACATCGGCCGGATCAGCCTCCCATCCAGTGCCTGTTCCCTTGCATGCGCAATCCAGCCGCTGACACGCCCCATGGCGAAGACGCAGGTGAACGCCTCGCGCGGGAAGCCGAGTGATTCCAGCAGGAGCGCCGTGTAGAACTCCACATTGGTGTCGAGCGGCCGATCGGGCTTCTTCTGGCGCAACTGTGCCAGCGCTGCCGCTTCCACTGCCTCCGCCAGCGCCAGCCGGGCCGGGTCGATCGCGCCGGATGCCGCCAGCATCCGCACCGCGCCCTTGAGCGCATCGGCGCGCGGGTCGCGCACACGATACACCCGATGCCCGAAGCCCATCAGTCGCTCGCCCTTGGCCAACGCCGCCGCGATCCAACCATCGGCATTTTCGGGCGTGCCAACCGCGTCGAGCATATCCAGCACCGGCCCCGGTGCGCCCCCATGCAGCGGCCCCTTGAGAGCTGAGAGGGCTGCCAGCGCCGACGAGGTCAGCCCGGCCTGGGTCGACGCAATGACCCGCGACGCAAAGGTCGAGGCATTGAGCCCGTGGTCGCTGACAGTGACCAGATAGCGGTCGAGCGCCGCCGCCTGCTGCTCACTGGGCGCTTTGCCGGTGAGCATGCGCAGTGTGTCGGCGGCGTGCCCGAGGGCAGGGTCGGGCGCAAGCGTCTCGCGGCCGGCCTTGCGACGCAGCAGCGCGGCGGTGAACACGGCCGGGGCCGCGACGAGGCGCAGGGCCGTTTCAACGTCATTGCCATCGCCAAGCCGCGCCAGCAGCGCGCGCAGACCATCGACCGGGGGCAGGGCGACCAGTTCGGCGTCGGCCCGCGCCACATGGCCGAAAACCTCGACCCGGGCCCTGCCGAGGGCCGCCTGGAGCGATCCCTCCAGCGGGAAAAAGCCGTCAAACAGCAGCGCCAGCACATCCTCATACCGGCTGGTCTTCACCAGCTCGTCCAGCGACACCCCGCGCACGATCAGCCGGCCATTCTTGCCATCGACATCCGACAGCACGGTTTCGGCGGCGACGACGTCTTCGAGACCACTTTTCATCATCTACTCCTGCTGATGTTGCGGGACAGGGTAGGCGTGCTAACATTGACGTCAATCTTGACCGATTGGATCAATGTCATGGACTGGCTGACGGCCACCGAAGCGCTGACGCTGCTGGGCACCCAGCCGCAGACGCTCTACGCCAATGTCAGCCGCGGTCGCATCAAGGCGCGGCCCGATCCAGTCGACAGCCGGCGCAGCCTCTATCGCGGCGACGATGTGCGCCGCCTGGCCCAGCGCGCCGCCGGCCGCCGCAAGCAGGAGGCTGTGGCCACGGCGGCCATGCATTGGGGCGAACCGGTGCTTCGCACCAGTATCTCCACGGTTACCGATGGGCGGCTGCTCTATCGCGGGCACGACGCTTCTACGCTGGCGGAGACCGCGACGCTGGAAGAGGTCACGGCCCTGCTCTGGCAGTCGCCGGCGGATCTGCCGGCGCTCGGGCCGGCAACGGGGGGGCATGGTATCGCGGCGGCCTTTGTTGCCTTGGCTACAATGGCTGCAAAGCCCACCAGTATGGGGCGCCATCCGGCCATGCTGGCGCGGGAGGCCGGCCATGTGCTGGGGGTGTTGGCGCAGGCGTTGGCCGGGTCGGCGCGCCCGCATGAGCCGCTGCATGCGCGATTGGCGCGTACCTGGGACCGACCCGATGCGGCCGATGTTATCCGCCGCGCCCTGGTGCTGCTGGCAGACCATGAGCTCAATGCCTCGACCTTTGCCGCGCGCGTCACCGTCTCGACCGGCGCCTCGCTCTGGGCGGGCACGCTGGCGGGTCTGGGTGCGCTGAGCGGTCCTCAACACGGTCAGGCATCCCGCGGCATTGCCGCCCTGGTGGGCGATGTCAGCGATTCCACCGATGACGCGCTGCGCGAATGGCTCGGCGAGGGGCGGCATGTGCCCGGTATGGGCCATCCGCTCTACCCCTATGGCGACCCGCGCTGCACGGCGCTGCTCGAGAGCTTCGAGGCGCCGCCCGAATACCAGACCTACCGTGTGGCCGCCGAGGACATCACCGGCGACCTCCCCAATATCGACTTTGCCCTGGCGGCGATGACGGCGCGCTTCGACCTGCCGGACGATGCCGGCTTCACCTTGTTCGCCCTGGCCCGTGCGGCGGGATGGCTGGCGCATATGATGGAACAGATCGCCAGCGGCGAGATGATCCGGCCACGGGCAAGATATGTGGGGTAGGGCGCCTCACCTCTTCCTTTGGGGGGGGAGAGGCCGGCGCGCAGCCCTGGGTGAGAGGCCTTCCTTCGACATTCATGCAAAGGACAACGGCGTCGCCACGACCTCGTCCTTCGCCCAGCTCACGATGAGGTCGACTGAAGGACCGCGTTCCCGTTAGCCCTCATGGGGAGCCTGTCGCACCCCG
>CBFGMY010000312.1:0-2693 GCA_965650055.1 uncultured Devosia sp. | reverse complement strand
ACCTTCTGGCCTATCGCTCCAAGCAAGACGTGCCGGCTCTGATGAAGGCAGTCTGTGCGGCCGTATCCAAGCCTGTCTATGTTGCCGGGTCCATCGCCAGCCCTGAGCGCATTGGCGTGGTCAAGGACGCTGGAGCCGCCGGCTTCACCATCGGCACCGCAGCCCTCGACGGCCAATACCCAGCGCCCGCCAAGGACGTGTCGAGCCAGTTAGCGGCCATCCTGTGCGACGTTGCCACCCTCAACAAACATGGTTCGCCCTTCCACAAGACGAACTTGGCCAATGCGTTTGCCCATGTTCCCGATACCCGTTCGCCCACGGTCGAAGGACAGGTCAACAACATGCAGGTCAAGCTCGCCAAATTCGCTGGTCAACAAGCCTGGCACTTCCGCCCGCAGATCGATGAGTTGATCCTGGTGCACAAAGGGCGCCTGCTCGTGAAGTTCCGCGATCGCGAGGAGGTCGTGGAAGCCGGCGAATTCATCGTCGTGCCGCACGGCGTTGAACACTGCCCTGTCGCGCTCAGCGACACGTGCGAAGTGATGCTGATCGAGCCGGGCAACACGGCGAATACCGGCCCGGCAAAGGATGCGCGCAAGGTGACCCAGCTCGATCGCGTTTAAGACGAGCGACACGCCGCCATCGGTGGCGTCCTCTACCTTGACCCACGACCATGCAGTCCGCATGCGGTGGGTAACCCATCTCGACATCGACCGTGCCGCCGTCGACGAAGCAATCGTGGCGGTTCGCGAAGTAGCTGAAGGCCAGAGATAGAGGAAGACCGGGCTCTTTGCGCCCGGTCGATTTGTCAGTCGAGGCCGCCGATGTGGAAGCTCTTGGTTTCGAGGTATTCTTCGATGCCGGCCTGGCCACCCTCGCGGCCGATGCCGGATTGCTTGACGCCGCCGAAGGGCGCCACCTCCATCGAAATGACGCCTGTGTTGAGACCGACCATGCCGAACTCCAGCGCCTCTCCGACGCGCCAGGCCCGCTTGAGCCCCTGCGTGTAGAAATAGGCGGCAAGCCCATAGGGCGTGCCATTGGCAATCGCGATCGCCTCCGCTTCGGTATCGAAGCGGAAAAGCGGCGCGACGGGGCCGAAGGTCTCCTCATTGGCCAACAGCATGTCAGTACTGGCGTTGGCGAGGACAACCGGAGCGGCATAGTGCTCGCCCTCGGGCAGTGCGGGTCGCGTCCCCAGTATGCTTGCGCCCTTGGCCAGCGCGTCTTCGATGTGCCGTTCGATCTTGTCGATAGCGGCCCGGTTGATCATCGGGCCAATTTGCGTACCACTCTCGACGCCTGGGCCAACCTTGAGGGCAGAGACTCGGGCCGCGAGCCGCTCCGCAAAGGCATCGTAGACGCCGCTTTGCACCAAGATGCGGTTGGCACAGACGCAGGTCTGGCCGCCATTGCGGAACTTGGAGGCCATGACACCATCCACCGCCATGTCGATGTCGGCATCGTCGAAGACGATGAACGGGGCGTTCCCGCCCAGCTCCAGGCTGAGCCTCTTGATGCTGTCGGCCGATTGACGCATCAGCAAGGCACCCACGCGGGTCGAGCCGGTGAAGGAGATCTTGCGCACTGCCGTGTTGTCGGTCAATTCGGCGCCGATCTCGGCCGGCAGACCGGTGACGACATTGACGACGCCGTTGGGGACACCGGCGCGCTGCGCCAGAACGGCCAGCGCCAGGGCCGAATAGGGCGTGAATTCGGATGGCTTGATCACAGTGGTACACCCGGCAGCGATGGCGGGAGCGACCTTGCGGGTGATCATGGCGGCGGGGAAGTTCCATGGCGTGATGATGCCGGCGACGCCCACTGGCTCCTTGAGCACCAGGATGCGCCGGTCCGATTGCGCCGCTGGGATGGTCGTGCCGCCGATGCGTCGGGCTTCCTCGGCATACCACTTGACGAAGGAGGCGGTGTAGACGATTTCGCCCCGCGCTTCGGCCAATGGCTTGCCCTGCTCCATGGTCATGATGCGAGCGAGGTCTTCCTGGTGGGCCAGGATAAGATCGTACCATTTCTCGAGCATGGCCGCGCGGGCCGCATGGGTGGTGCGCCGAAAGCCGGAAAATGCCCTTTCGGCAGCTTCGATGGCGCGCCGGGTCTCATCGCGGCCAAGATCGGGAATTGTGCCAATGACCCCACCGCTGGCGGGATCGACCACGTCGACGGTCTTGCCGGAGGCGGCGTCGATCCAGTTGCCATCGATCAGGGCCTGCTGGCGGAACAGGTCAGGGTCGGTAAGTGCGGTCATTTCGTGCTCCATGTCAGTGCAGGGCCGTCAGGACGGCGCGGGTGATTTCATCGGTCTTGTGCTGGCCGGGGACCGTGCCTATCCCCCGCGCGGTCACGGCTTCTATGGCTTGCAGGATGCGGGCGGCGGCATCGGCTTGGCCCAGGTGGTCGAGCATCATCGAAGCAGACCACATTGCAGCAATGGGATTGGCGATGCCGAGGTCAGCGATGTCTGGCGCCGAGCCGTGCACCGGCTCGAACATCGATGGGGTGCTGCGGTCCGGATTGAGATTTGCGGATGCGGCAAAGCCGAGCCCACCCTGGATTGCTGCACCAAGGTCCGTCAGCACGTCGCCGAACAGGTTCGACGCGACCACCACGTCCAGCGTTTCCGGGGCCATGACCATGCGGGCGGCCATGGCGTCGATGTGATAGCTGGTCACTTC
>CBFGMY010000311.1:0-2753 GCA_965650055.1 uncultured Devosia sp. | reverse complement strand
GTGAAGTCCTACAAGGACCTGCCGCTGAACCTCTACCACATCCAGTGGAAGTTCCGCGACGAGGTGCGCCCGCGCTTCGGCACCATGCGCAGCCGCGAGTTCCTCATGAAGGACGCCTATTCCTTCGACCTGTCCAAGGAAGCTGCTGTGGCAGCCTACGAACGCATGTTCGTGGCGTACCTGCGCACTTATGCCCGCATGGGCCTGACCGCCATTCCGATGCGCGCCGATACCGGCCCCATCGGCGGCGACCTCAGCCACGAGTGGATCGTGCTGGCAGACACCGGCGAGAGCCAGGTGTTCTGCGACCGCCGCCTGCTCGACAAGCCCATTCCGGGCGCCGATACCGACTTCCGCGGCGACCTCAATCCGATCTTCGACGATTGGACGTCGCTCTATGCCGCGACCGAGGAAATGGTCGATATGGCCGAGTATGAAGCGGCTGTTCCCGAGGAACACCGTGTTTCTGCACGCGGTATTGAAGTTGGCCATATTTTCTACTTCGGCACCAAGTATTCCGAACCCATGAAGGCGACCGTTACCGGTCCCGACGGCAAGGAAATCACCGTGCATATGGGTTCCTACGGCATTGGGCCGACTCGCCTGGTTCCCGCGCTGATTGAGGCGTTCCATGACGATGCCGGCATCGTCTGGCCGGTCTCGGTAGCACCCTTCGAGGCCGTCCTGATCAATCTCAAGGCTGGCGACGCTGCCTGCGATGTGGCTTGCAACAAACTCTATGATGAGCTGACGGCAGCGGGCATCGACATGCTCTATGATGATCGTGACCAGGGCGCCGGCGCCAAGTTCACCACGGCGGACCTGATCGGCATTCCCTACCAGATCATCCTGGGACCGCGCGGCCTTGCCGCGGGCGAAGCCGAGATCAAGCACCGCAAGACCGGCGAGCGCGAGACGCTGCCGATCGCCGATGCGGTCGCGCGGCTCAAGGGCCTGATCGAACCGCAGCGAAAGACCGACATTTGACCGACAACACGGCGCCGCCTCTGCTGAACAAGGGCACGCGCGCCTTTTCGCGCTTCGAATGGATGATTGCCGGGCGCTACCTGCGCGCCCGCCGCAAGGAGGCATTCATCTCGGTCATCGCCAGCCTCACCATGGTTGGCGTTGCCATCGGCGTCGCGACGCTGATCGTCGTCATGTCGGTCATGAACGGCTTTCGCGCCGAGCTGCTGACCAAGATCCTGGGGCTCAACGGGCACTTCACCGCCTATCCGATCGAACGCGAATTCACCGACTACAAGGAAACTGTGGCGGCGCTCGAGCAGGTCGACGGCGTGAGCTTTGCGGTCTATTTCGTCGAAGGACAGGTTCTGGCTTCCGGCAAAGGCAGTTCCACCGGCGTCACCGTCCGAGGCATGGACGAGGAAAACCTCAAGAAGCTCAAGCTTCTCTACTCCGCCAATATCGAGGGTGGGTGGGACCAATGGGACGAGAGCAAGGGCGTGGCGATTGGCTACCGGCTGGCCCAGACGCTGGGGGTTTCGCTGGGCGACCAGGTGCAGATCATCAATCCCGATGGGGCGATGACGCCATTCGGCTCGACGCCCCAGATTAAGTCTTATCCGGTCAACGTGATTTTCGACCTGGGCATGGTCGAGTTCGACAGCTTCTTCATGTATATGCCGCTCGAGCCGGCGCAGGACTATTTCAAGCTGACCGAAGAAGTGCTGAAGCCGGGCGTCCAGCTGCCGTCGCAGGGGCCGCTCGATCCGCCGCTCACCAATGACCAGCTCGAGCAGTATTATGACCGCGTTGGACAGGCCTCCGCCGCCGAAATCTTCATCGACGATCCTGACAACACCACCGTGATGCGTCAGCGGCTGCAAGCCGACCCGTTAGCCCGCCCGCTGATCCTGACCGATTGGCAGCAGCGCAACGAGACCTTCTTCTCGGCTCTGCAGGTGGAGCGCGTAGTGATGTTCACCATCCTCTCGATGATCATCCTGGTTGCCGCCTTCAACATCATTTCCAGCCTGATCATGCTGGTGAAAGACAAGAGCTCCGACATCGCCGTACTGCGCACCATGGGCGCAACGCGGGGTTCGATCATGCGGATATTCTCGATCACGGGCACGACCATCGGCGTGATCGGCACGATGAGCGGCGTGGTGCTCGGGCTCCTTGTGGCGGCCAATGCCGAGCCGCTGCGGGCCTTTGTCTCCAATACGCTGGGTGTGGCGATCTTCCCGCCCGAAATATTCTTCCTGTCCTCGCTGCCGTCCAAGACCGATCCGGTCGAGGTCACCGTAGTCATCTGCCTCTCGCTGGGGCTGAGCTTCCTCGCGACGCTCTACCCGGCCTGGCGCGCCGCGCAATACGATCCCGTCGAGGCCCTGCGCTATGAATGAGCCGCATCTGCTTCTGACTGACGTCCACCGGCATTACGGGCAGGGCGACAGCATCGTCCGCGTGCTCGAAGCCGCCAATCTCGCCGTCAACAGTGGTGAGCTCGTCGCCCTCGTGGCGCCGTCCGGCGCCGGCAAGTCGACCTTGCTGCACCTCTCAGGGCTCCTTGAGAGCCCACAGGGCGGCGAAGTTGCCATCATGGGCGTTCCCACCAGCAAGCTCGGTGATCGCGGCCGCACGCAGCTGCGCCGCTCCACCGTGGGCTATGTCTATCAATTCCACCATCTGCTGCCCGAGTTCACCGCGCTCGAGAACGTATCGATGCCGCAGCTGATTGCCGGAAAATCGCCGGCTGAGGCAGACAAGCGGTCGATGGAGCTGCT
>CBFGMY010000310.1:0-2771 GCA_965650055.1 uncultured Devosia sp. | reverse complement strand
ATGGGCGCGGTGACGCTGATCCCCGGCACCGGCGGCATTTTCGAGATCAGCCTCGATGGCGAATTGATCTGGGAGCGCAAGCGCGACGGCGGCTTCCCCGATGTGAAGTTGCTCAAGCAGATGGTCCGCGATCGCATCGATCCGGACCGCGATCTGGGCCATATCGACGGCCACAAGGCGGCGACCTAGGCGGGGGCTTTCCTTCCGCTGCCATCCCGCTAAGCTGCCCCCCGCAAGCGGCCCACCGCGGCCGCTCCTGAGGAGGGCTTCTGCGTCATGCCGCATCGCTTCAAGATCAGCGCCGCCAAGAACGGCGAGTTCGTCGCCAAGTTCGTCTACAATGCCGAAACCATGGTCTGGTCCGAGAACTACAAATCCAAGGCCAGCGCCACCAACTGCATCGAATCGATCAAGAAGAACGCGCCCGGCGCGGCCGTGGTCGATCTGACCAAGGGCGAAGAGGGCAAGGGCTACCGCTTCGAGCTGGTCGCCAGCAAGGACGGCCAGACCTTCGTCCGCTTCGTTGCCGCCAATGGCGAGCCGATGGTGCGGTCCGAGACCTACAAATCCCGCGCCAGCGCCAAAAACTGCATCAAGTCGATCAAGGAACGGGCCGCCAAGGCCGAGACTCTCGACGAGGCATAAAGCCCATTCCCAAGTCTTGATGGCTTGGTCTAGTCTCCCGGCAAACAAGCTCCGGGAGACTGCCGCCTCATGCCTTCGTTCATCAAGTCGCTTGCCGTTGCCGCAGCGGTTTCCATTCTCGGCCTCGGCGCCACTCACGCCCAGGATGCGCTGCCCGATCTGGCTGGGCGCACCATCGTTGCCGTCACCGAAAATGCCTATGTACCGCTCAATTTCGCCGATCCGGCGACCGGCGAGGGCATCGGGCTCGAATATGATCTCGTCAACGAGATCGCCAAGCGCCTCAATGCCAAGGTCGATTGGCAGCTCTCGAGCTGGGATGTGATGATCCAGGCGGTGCGCGATGGCCAGTTCGATATCGGCATGGATGGCATCACCATCAATGACGAGCGCAAGAGCCAGATCGATTTCTCCGACAGCTACCTGACCAGCCAGCAGCTGATGCTGGTCCGCGCGGACGAAACCCGCTTTAGCGATGCGGCCAGCTTTGCCGCCGACCCGGCCAATCTGGTCGGCGCCCAGGCCGGCACCACCAATTTCTACGTCGCCGTCTACAACGTGCTCGATGGCGATGAAGCCAATCCGCGCATCAAGCTGTTCGACACCTTCGGCGCCTCCGTCTCTGCCCTGCAGTCGGGCGACGTCGATACCGTGCTGATGGACCAGACCTCGGCCAATGGCTATATCGGCGCCAATCCGGGTGCCTTCAAAGTCATCGGCGGCCCGCTCGGCACCGAGGATTTCGGCTTCATCTTCACTCCGGGTTCCGATCTGGTCGCCCCTGTCAACGCCGCCCTGGCCCAGATCAAGGCCGACGGCACCATGGAAAAGCTGCAGCAGAAGTGGTTCTACGAGTACAACGCTGCGCAGTAAGCGATGTCTGGTTCGGGTCACCCTCCCCCTTGCGGGGAGGGTAGCGCCGCTAAGCCCCATTGGGGGCATAGCAAAGCTAGGGTCGGGGTGCGAGAGCCCCATTATCCGGGCTCACCTCCCCCACCCTTGATCCCTCCCCGCAAGGGGGAGGGTGTCGACTGAAGTCGACAAGAAGATTCATGACCTACGCCCCCCGCAAACCCTCGCTCCTCTCCCGCATGCCTTGGTGGCTTGTCGCCATCGGGCTGCTCTTCGTCCTCGGCCTCTGGGCCATCACCGGTGATGCCGGCTATAGCCAGATCTTCCGGGCCCTTTCGGGCGGCGTCCTCACCACCATCTGGGTGGCTCTGGTCGCCTTCTGCGCCGCCACGGTGATGGGGCTCCTCGTCGCCCTGGCCCGCACTTCCGGCAACCGCATCCTGCGCGAACTGGCCACCTTCTACGTGGAAATCATCCGCGGCATTCCGGTGCTGGTCTTCCTGTTCTACGTTGCCTTTGTCGGCGCGCCTTTCATGGTCGGCGGTCTCAATTGGCTGCTGCAGCCCTTCGATCTGGTGGTGACGATCCGCCAGTTCGATTTCGTCTGGCGCGCCATTGTCGCGCTCACCGTCTGCTACTCTGCCTTTATCGCCGAGATTTTCCGCGCGGGGATAGAATCGGTGGATCGCGGCCAGCTCGAAGCGGCCCGCTCGCTCGGCCTGTCGCGGTGGAAGTGCTTCCGCCTCGTCACCTTCCCCCAGGCCCTGCGCACCATTCTGCCGCCGCTGGCCAACGATTTCGTCTCCATGATCAAGGATTCCGCGCTCGTCTCGGCCCTGGGCGTCCAGGACATTACCCAGCTCGGCAAGGTCTATTCCTCGGGCACCTTCCTGTTCTTTGAAACCTACAATGTCGTGGCCTTCCTCTACCTCACCATGACCATCTCGCTGTCCTTGCTGGTCCGCGTGCTGGAGAGATATCTGCGCGAAAACGCTCGCTGATCTTACCTCTCCCCCACCCACCGGCGTTCCCTCGGGCTTGACCCGAGGGCCACTCGGGGCCCGGCACAGTGGGCAAGTGGTCCTCGGGTCAAGCCCGAGGAAACGCAGTGTTTTTGGCCGGCGTCCTGCTTCACGCCACTTGCACCGGCCCCCAAAGTCCCCATCTAATCCCCGAACCTCACGGAGCCCGCCAATGAACCGCCTTGCCGCCTTCGCCATGACTGCCGCCGTCGCCGTCACGCTTGCCGCTTGCGGCGATAGCCGGGAGGTTGG
>CBFGMY010000309.1:0-2782 GCA_965650055.1 uncultured Devosia sp. | reverse complement strand
CAGGTTGGGTAGAGGACTTTCACCTCCAAGCTACTGAACATGCCCAGCACACCACTAAATCGCTGCGCGATAGCCCGCTGAAGCGGGGGCCTACCCGAGGGCGCGGTAACCAAATGAGAGATCGTCGATAGCGGGCATGTCGGCCTGTCTTGAGGATCGAGGTGTCGTCAACCTCATCCAAGACAGGAGTTGCCCATGAGTACGGTTACGGTCAGCCCGTTGCGCCAGCGCATGATCGAGGACATGAATGCACGCAAGCTCTGTGCGGGGACGCAGAGGGGCCATATTCACAGCTGCAAGCGGTTCGCTGCATTTCTCAAGCGGTCCCCGGACACGGCCACGGCGGAGGATATCCGCCGGTTTCAACTGCATCTTTCCGAGACGGGCGCGAGCATCTGCAATCGCAACCGCATCATGACCGGGCTGCGGTTCTTGTTTCGCGTGACGTTGCGGCGACTGGATCTTGCGGCCGAGATTTATCACCTCCGTGAGCCGCAGAAGATTCCGCTGGTGATGAGCCCGGACGAGACCCGGCGCCTGCTGGCGGTCGCGAGCAGCCTCAAGGTGCGCGTGCTGCTTGGTCTCGGCTATGGCTGCGGCCTGCGCGCCGGCGAGGTGGTCAGGCTAAAGGTCAAGCACATCGACAGCGCGCAGAAGATCATTCGGGTCGAGCAGTCCAAGAGCCGCAAGGACCGCAATGTCATGCTGTCGCCCGACACGCTCGAGCTGCTGCGGCAATGGTGGAAGACGCGCCGGCGGGGTTTCGATTCCACAACTCCCGTGGAGGAGCGCTGGCTGTTTCCAGGCCAAACGCCCGGTAAGCCGATGACAACCCGCCAACTCAACCGCCTGTTCCATGAGGCGGCCGATGCTGCCGGAATCCGCAAGGGCGTAACGCTCCATGCGCTTCGACACTCCTTTGCCACCCACCTACTTGAACGTGGCACCGATATTCGCGTTATCCAGGCGCTGCTGGGGCACGACAAATTGGACACGACGGCGCGCTACGCCCGCGTCGCCACCGGCATGATCGCTGGCATCAAGAGCCCGCTCGACCTGCTGTCGCAGCCTTGCAAGAAGCCCAAGAAGAACAGGAAAGACCAGCCGCCGACGTAACGGCCCGCGGTCATGTCTCGCCCGGTGCTGGAGGTCGCGGATATCTTCCGCGACCACGGAGCGGCGTGGCGTCGTGCCAATGTCGGTCACGTCAGCCTCGACCAGATGAAGGTGATGTCGGCCATTGAGCGCTGCCGCACGGCGGCGCTCGGCGGCCATGTGGCGCGCTGCGAAGATTGCCCGCACACCGTCATCGCCTACAACAGCTGTCGTAGTCGCCATTGTCCGAAGTGTCAGGGCACGGCCGCCAAGGAATGGCTCGCCGCGCGCGAGGCCGATCTGCTGCCGGTGCCGTACTTTCATGTGGTGTTCACGCTGCCGGCCGCCATTGCGGACATCGCCTATCAGAACAAGGCCGTGATCTACGACATCCTGTTCACGACCTCGGCCGAGACCATGACTACCATCGCGGCCGATCCCGAGCACCTCGGCGCCCGCATCGGCATCACCTCGGTGCTTCACACCTGGGGCTCGGCGCTGACGCATCATCCCCATATCCACATGATCGTGCCGGGCGGCGGCATCTCCATTGATGGCACGCGGTGGGTACCGTGCAGGACAGACTTTATCCTGCCCGTGAAGGTTCTCTCGTGCCTGTTCCGGGGATTGTTCCTGGCCAAGCTCGTCGCCGCCCACCGGGCCGGACGTCTGAAGTTTTTCGGCGTCCACGCCCGCCTCGATAACATCAGAGCCTTCAAGGCGTATCTGGCACCGCTGCGCAAGATCGATTGGGTGGTCTATGCCAAGCGGCCGTTCGGCGGCCCCAGGGCCGTGCTCGCCTATCTGTCGCGCTACACCCACCGGGTCGCCATCTCCAATCGCCGCCTGATCGCGGCCGACCACACCGGCGTCACCTTCCGGTGGAAGAATTACCGGATCGAGGGGCCTGGCCGCTATCAGACCATGACGCTGTCGACCCACGAGTTCATCCGACGCTTCCTAACGCACGTGCTGCCCGGGGGCTTCCACCGCATCCGGCACTACGGACTGCTGGCCAGTGGCAGCCGCGCCGCCAACATCGCGCGGGCGCGCGAGCTGCTCGCCGTGCCGGTCCGCTGCGAACAGCTGGATACCTCAGAGGCCCCAGCGGCCGACGAACCCCGCATGTTGCCGCGACCATGCCCCTGCTGCGGCGGACGCATGTTCATCATCGAGACCTTCGCGCGCGGCAGCGAGCCAAAGCACCGACCCACGCCCGCGCTGGCCGCGATCAGAATCGACACCTCATGATGCCGTCATCGCTGATCCAGCACCGCACCGAAGCGCGCCATTCTGGCCGGCTCTCGCCCGGCAGCACACCGGCTTGCGCCGATCAGCAAGACTGGCCCGTGATCGGACCGAAAATCCTGTCGAGCAACGTGCGATCCGCTTGTTCGCGCCAGCACGCCCGCCCAGGATTCCAGCTAAAGCGATCCGATCGCCAGCGTCGGCTCAACTTCCCCAACACTCACGCCGGCGTCAAATCCCCATAGCGCCCGCTGCACCGTCGGTGCCCCACATCCCGCGATTTCCTGCCTTGGCGCTTTTCGGACGCCGGCTCTCCGAGCGTGAGGATGGTCTCGGCATGCCGGCATCCGAAAACCTGCACAAACCCGGACTTCCTCCTTGGGAGCCGCACGTCCGCTTCCGCCGAGTGCAGACATTGGTCCGGGAGGGCAGTCCGTTG
>CBFGMY010000308.1:0-2927 GCA_965650055.1 uncultured Devosia sp. | reverse complement strand
CGGGCGCGGCACCCGGGTCGGCGGCGACTGCCCCAAGCAGTACCTGCCGCTGGCCGGGCGCGCGCTGATCCTGCACACGCTCGAGCGGTTGGCGGCGCACCCGCGCATCGCCGGCTTGATGGTCGCGCTGGCGGCGGAGGACGAGCGCTGGCCGGGCATCGACAAACTGGGCGGCAAGCCGGCGAGATACAATGAGACACCTAGCAGTATGGCGAGAATGGGCGGCATGTTGTCTGGATACTTCGGTTCGTAATTGGCAGACGCAATGGACATCACCCCGGCGGCTGTCAGTACCAGGACAGTTATGATGGCTATGCCATCCGACAGTGGCTGGCGCCTGCCGCGCCACGCCAGAGCCGCTAGCAGGATCGAGGTGATGAGGGCGACGGCGCAGAAGAGCAGTACCTGCAGCGCATAGAAGACGAAGTCCCCGGTCGGACCCAATAGGCTGACATATCCCCAGCCTATTGCCGCAGCCACCACGACCATCGACACGAACAATATTAGCCCCGAGCGCAGAATCGTCATCGCAACCTCCATCAGCTCAGCACATGACCATGCCGCACCGCGCCGGGTAAACACTCGCAGTGTAGGCGGCGTTTGCGTTCTGTCCCTTGCCGGCTACAGTGGAGGTTAGGGAGGAAGTCATGTCCGATAAGGTGTTGATTGTCACGGGCGGGTCGCGCGGCATCGGCGCGGCAACGGCCAGGCTCGCTGCCGAGCGTGGCTATGCGGTGGTGGTCAATTATGCCGCCAGTGCCGATGCGGCGCAGGCGGTTTGCGCCGATATCCACGCCCGGGGCGGCACTGCTTCGGCGGTGCGCGGCGATGTTTCGCTGGAAGCCGATATCGACCACATCTCTGCCGCGGCGGACCGGATGGGCCCGCTGGTGGGGCTGGTCAATAATGCCGGCGCAATCGATGTGGCGGCGCGGGTCGAGGCGTTCGACGTGGCGCGCCTTACTCGCATGTTCGCCGTCAATACGCTGGGCACCATCCTCTGTGCCGGACGCGCCGTCCGCCGAATGTCGACACTGCATGGCGGCAAGGGCGGCGCCATCGTCAACATCACCTCGGCTGCGGCCAAGCTGGGCGCGCCGGGGCACTACGTCGATTATGCCGCGGCCAAAGGCGCGGTGGATAGCTTTACCGTCGGCCTGGCGCTGGAGGTTGCCGGCGAGGGCATCCGCGTCAATGGTGTGCGTCCGGGGATTATCGATACCGAGTTCCACGCGTCGGGCGGCGACCCGGGCCGGGCGGCGCGCATGGCTGGCGACTTGCCGATCCCGCGCGCCGGGACGGCGGATGAGGTGGCGCAGGCGATCCTGTGGCTGCTGTCGGATGAGGCGAGCTACACGACGGGTACCGTGATCGACGTGACCGGCGGCCGCGGTATCAGGCCCTAGAATTTGCCGCATTGGGGTGTGAAGAGCGGGCATAGGCGGGCTTTCACCGGCTTGTTATGTGGCGCTGCGGCCAATGCTAACAGTCTGTTAACGTCAATGGTCCAGATGCGGTGGGCTGCCAACGCGATGGTTCGGAGTAAAAGGCCTTTTGCGACCCCTGATCCTTACGGCCGTCATTTGGCTTCATGTCCTGCTTCCCGCTTCATCACAGGACGTCTCCGATGCCGAATTGATCGGCGAGCTGATGGCGTTTCATGGCTCACAAGCCATCGTTTCGGCGATGACAACCCATTGCTACGAAACCACGGGGCTCGATCCGGCCTACCAGGCGGCCAATGACAATTGGTACTTGCGCAACATCGGCTTCCTCGATCTGGCCGATCGGGTCATCGCCCGGCTGGGCGGCGGTGTCGCCGGCGAACAGCAGGCCGCCGAGACCTATGGCGGTAGCCAGATCATGAGTGCCTATAACCAGGCCGAGGACAAGGACGCGTTCTGCCGGGGTTTTCTCGAGCAGGTCGATGGCGGCGCGCTCGATATAGACAAGCAATTGCCCGACGCGCTGGCCAAGGCCCAAGATATCGCCGCGCAGTAGACACCCCTAGGCATGGGTTGGTCCTCTTTTTCTCCGAGGCTAGTGTACCCTGGGGAACCTGCTGGGGGATAAATGATGCTGCGACTGACTATTCTGGCCATTGTGCTTCTGGGCGGCAGCGCCCAGGCGGCCGAATGCACGATCAGCAATGCCCGCTATGAACATGACCAGGCAGCCTGGTGGCTGAGCTTCAAGCCGGTGCCCAAGTTCAGCGCACCCAACCAAACGGCCGCCTTCATCATCGAGATGCCCAATTCGGACGTGGTGCTGGAGGGCGCTGTCCACCGACCCAACGGCTTTGGCTCGCCGCTCTGGTCGATCAGCGGTCCTTGCTCGGAAGACAGCACAGAGAGTTGCACCTTCGTCGAGGGCAATCCGGCCGCCTATGGCAATTATGGCGGCAAGGTCGGCTGGTTCGACGATGCGCTTGGCGCGAAGGCGCCTGATCAACTCATCCTGCCGCAGCTGGCGGTGAGCCTCTGGTATTCGATGTATCGCGAGAATGAGTTCGTTGCGGACATGAATGAAGGCGACGTGTTCACGCTCACAGGCTGCGACTGACGGGAATCTCCGTTTCCCTCCATGACGGACTTCGATAAACAGAGATTCCCGATTTCCTTCGTGTGGCGCGCAAAGCGACGCCGCGTGCGGGAATGACTCCGTGGGATGGAACAAATGGATTTTCCCTGGCTCGAATTTGCGGCCCTCATGCTGGCCTTCGGCATCAACGCGGTCATTCCCGGCGCCGATTTCGCCATGGTGCTGCGCCAATCGATCGCGCATGGCCGCCGTGCGGCGCTGTTCACCTCGGCCGGTATCGCCACCTCGATCCTGGTCCATGGCAGCTATACGCTGCTGGGCATCGGCGTCATCGTCGGGCAGTCGCTGCTGGCTTTCAACATCATCAAATGGGTCGGCGCGGCCTA
>CBFGMY010000307.1:0-2934 GCA_965650055.1 uncultured Devosia sp. | reverse complement strand
CATTGCCGATGTCGCCGAATGGCCCGACCGCATCCGCGCCGTTACCCCTGAACAGGTGCAGGCCGTGGCCGCCAAGTATCTCGATCCCAGCGTGTCGGTTACCGGCTACCTGCTGCCCGGCGACAACGGAGCCCAATGATGTCGTTTCTGTCCGCGCTCCGTCGCCTCGCCCTCGTTGCCATTCCGGCGCTGGCACTCGCCACCCTGCCCGCCCGGGCCGAAGTCCAGTTCCAGCAGATCACCTCGCCCCAGGGCATCAAGGCCTGGCTGGTGGAGGACTATGCCGTCCCCATCGTCACCATCCGCTTCGCCTTCGACGGCGGCACCACGCAGGACCCTGCGGGCAAGGAGGGCGTGACGAACCTCCTGACCTACCTCTTCGACGAGGGCGCCGGCGATCTCGACAGCGATGCCTTCCAGATCGCCCTCGATACGGCGGGCGCCGAGATGAGCTTTGCTGCCGATCTCGACGCCGTCTACGGCTCGATGCGCATGCTGGCCGACAACAAGGATGCGGCGCTGGACCTGCTCAAGCTCGCCATCGAGACGCCGCGCTTCGATCAGAACCCGGTCGACCGCATGCGCGCCCAGATCCTGAGCGGCATTGCCATATCGGCCCAGAACCCGGCAACCGCGGCCCAGAAGCTGTGGACTGAAACGCTTTACGGCCACCATCCCTATGCCCGCCCCGTCGACGGCACTGCCGAGACCCTGCCCACCATCACGCCGGCGGACCTGCAGGCGCAGCATCAGGCCCTCTTCGCGCGCAACAACCTGCACATCGCCATCGTCGGCGCCATCGATGCGGAGGCCGCAGCCGCCACGCTGGACCTGCTGTTCGGCGCCCTGCCCGCAGAGGCCAAGCTGGTGCCGGTGCCCGATATCGCGCCCGTGCTGGGCCAGGACCTGCAGGTGGACTATCCCCTGCCCCAGACCAGCATCTACATGGCCTATCCCGGCATTACCCACACCGACCCGCAATACTTCGCCGCCGCGCTGATGAACGAAATCCTCGGCGGCGGCAGCGTGCTGTCGCGGCTCACCGACGAGGTGCGCGAGAAGCGCGGCCTCACCTATGGCGTCAGCTCGTCGCTGCTCAACCAGCAGCATGCCAATGCCCTGATCATCGGCACCGCCACCCGCGCCGACCGGGCCACGGAAACCCTTGCCGTCATCAAGGACGTCATCGCCCGGCTGGCCGCTGAAGGCCCGACCGAGGCCGAGCTCGCCTCGGCCAAGAAATACACCATCGGCTCGGCCGCCATGCAGGAGATGAGCTCTTCGCAGGCCATTGCCGGCACGCTGGTGGGCCTGCAATTGTGGGACCTCGATATCGACTACCTGCCCCGGCGCGCCGAGCTGATCAATGCGGTGACCGTCGCCGATGTCAAAGCCGTCGCCGCGCGCCTGTTGGGGGTCAAGCCCACCATCATGCTGCTCGGACCGAAAGCGGCGCCGTGAAGGCTGGCTCGGCGGCCGCCATCACCCCACCCTCGGTCCCTCCCCGTCAAGGGGAGGGAGGCGCCAGCTCCACTGCCCGTGTTCATCGTCTCCCTCCCCCTTGTAGGGAGGGATCAAGGGTGGGGGTGGTTTGGGCAAAAGTCCTGGGCTAGGTTCTCCTTCCCTTTCCCACCACAGGTGCTGCCGTGACCATTGCCTTCCCTCGCCGCGGCCGTTCTCTCGCCTCTGGGCAGCGTTCCGAACTCGTCGTCATCGATCTCGACGGCAACAGCCAGGTGATCCTGACCACCGACGAGGTGATCGAGGCGCCCAACTGGTCGACCGATGGCCAGTGGCTGGTGTTCAACGCCGGCGGCCTGCTGTTCCGCGTCGCGCCATCGGGCGGCCAGCCGGAACAGATCGATACCGGTCACCTCGCCGACCTCAACAACGACCACGTCCTGTCGCCCGATGGCACGACTATCTATGTGAGCTCGGACGACGGCCACCTCTATGCTGTGCCCTTTGCCGGCGGCGCGCCGCGCCGCGTGTCCAATACGCACGCCACGCCGTTCCACTATTACCTGCATGGCATTTCGCCCGATGGCGCGACGCTGGCCTATGTCGCCATCGAGCAGCGCAATGGCGAGCGGCAGGTCAACGTCTTCACCATCCCCGCGGCCGGTGGCCCGGATGTCAGGCTGACCGACCTCACCATGCCCAATGATGGCCCGGAATATTCGCCCGACGGCCGCTGGATCTATTTCAACTCCGAGCTGGCCGCGAGCCGCCCGGGCCATGCCCAGATCTTCCGCATGAACGCGTCAGATGGCAGCGGCCTCGAGCAACTGACCTTCGACCTCTATGTGAACTGGTTCCCGCACCTCTCGCCCGATGGCAGGACGGTGGCTTTCCTCAGCTATCCGCCGGGCACGACAGGGCATCCGCCGGACAAGGACGTGTTGCTGCGCCTGATGACGCCGACCGGGGAAAACCAGCGCATTCTGGCCAGCTTCCTCGGCGGCCAGGGCACCATCAACGTCAATTCGTGGTCGCCCGACAGCAGGCGCCTCGCCTATGTGGCCTATCCGCGAAACTAGGGCCCCTAGCCCGCCAGGCCGATTTCTTCGACAATATCGGTACTGATGACGCGGTTGCGCCCCAGGGCCTTGGCCCGGTAAAGCCGCCGGTCTGCCACCGTCATCAGCTCGGTAGCCGGCCCGCCCTTGGACACGGCAACGCCGATGCTGACCGTGAGCTTCAGCCGTGGAGCAAGGTCGGTCAGGTCGGCCCGCTCGAGTTCGCTGCGCACCGCTTCGGCCACCGCAGCCGCTGCGCCGATATCGAGCCCGGCAAACAGCAGCGCAAATTCCTCGCCGCCCAGCCGGAAGGCCCGCATCTGCGCACCGAGGCCGGTCAGGATGCCCGCCACCCGCTGCAGCACGGCGTCGCCGACGATGTGCGAATACTGATCGTTGATCGCCTTGAAATGAT
>CBFGMY010000306.1:0-2937 GCA_965650055.1 uncultured Devosia sp. | reverse complement strand
CAGCCGCTGCGTTGCCGCCGCCGGCGCGATCGGATCTCGCTGGCCCGCCGTGATCAGCACGCGCTTGCCGGCAAAATCGGCCGCTGGCGGCGCGAAGGGGATCAGCGGATGCATCAGCACGCTGGCGTCGAACAGGCCGGGCGCCGCGAACTGCATCGCCGCCAGGATATTGGCGCCGTTGGAATAGCCT
This sequence comes from uncultured Devosia sp., assembly GCA_965650055.1. Lineage (GTDB taxonomy): Bacteria > Pseudomonadota > Alphaproteobacteria > Rhizobiales > Devosiaceae > Devosia. The sequence continues at coordinate 2,747 of CBFGMY010000306.1, read as the reverse complement.
AGTCCCACCACGCTTTGCGGCGCGCCCTCGGCCTTGCGGGCCTCGACAAAGGCAATCATCTGCCCGACGCGCAGGCGCAGATCGTCCATGTCATAGACGCCCTCGCCGGTGCGCCGGAAATAGCGCAGGGCGCCGCCCTCGCTCACATCGCCGCGTGGCGCGACGACGCGGGCCCCGGGCAGCAGTTGGCCCGCCAGGTCAAAGAACTGGTTTTCATCGCCCCCCGTGCCGTGAAACACCAGGAACAACGGCGCCTGTGCATCGGCGCCCTGCCCTTCGCGATAGTGATAGTCGGCCATGCCGCTCTCCAGAACTCGTGTTATCTGACATATCGGCCAGCGGCCCCGGCGGCGCAATCGCCCTCTCCGCCACGCACTGTTGCCGTTTGCGAAACAATACCGTGACCGTCAATTGCTGACCGTCGGGTTTCATGCACAATGGGCCTCATGTTTCTTTCAATCTTCGACGTCTTCAAGATCGGTATCGGCCCCTCCAGTTCCCACACGATGGGACCGATGACGGCCGCCCGGCGCTTCCTCGATGAGCTCAAGACCAGCAACTGGCCGCGCGCGGTCAATGCCCGCCCCGCAGCGCTGACGGCGAGCCTGCATGGCTCCCTGGCCTTTACCGGCATCGGTCATGGCAGTGGTCGCGCCGTCATTCTGGGCCTCTGCGGCGAAGACCCCAGAACCGTCGATCCTGATGCCATGGACGCCATCATCGCCAGTGTCGAAGCCAGCGGCCATGTGCAACCGCCCGGCCATGCGCAATATCGCTTCCGGCCCGCCGTCGACCTGGTCTTTGACAAGCGCAACGCCCTGCCCGGCCACCCCAATGGCCTGCAATTTGCCGCTTACGACGCCGATGGCCAATTGCTCCTGCGCCGGGCCTATTATTCCATCGGTGGCGGCTTCGTCGTCAGCGCCGACGAACTTGACGCCCTCAAGGGTGCCTCCCCTGACCAGGCCGACGTGCCCTATCCCTTTGCCGATGCCAAATCCATGCTGGCCATGGCCGCCGCCTCGGGCCTTTCCATAGCCGGCATGAAGCGGGCCAATGAGGAAGTAACCCGCAGCCGCACTGCGCTCGACCGGGGCATCGACGAAATCTGGACCGTCATGAGCACCTGCATCGACCGCGGCATTGCGCAGGAGGGCATCATGCCCGGTGGGCTCAACGTCAAGCGTCGCGCCCGCGGCATCTTCCTCCAGCTCGACGCGCAGTGGCAGCGCAACGAGCTGACCCCGCTGATGGCCAATGACTGGCTGAGCCTGTATGCCATGGCGGTCAACGAGGAAAACGCGGACGGCGGACGGGTCGTCACGGCCCCCACCAATGGCGCCGCCGGCGTCATTCCATCAGTGATGAAGTACTTCCTCAAGTTCAACGCCGCCGCCGGCGCGCAATCGGTGCGCGACTACCTCCTCACCGCCGCAGCCATCGGCGGCATCATCAAACACAACGCGTCGATCTCGGGCGCCGAAGTGGGCTGCCAGGGTGAGGTCGGCTCGGCCTCCGCCATGGCCGCGGCGGGCCTCTGTGCCATCATGGGCGGCACGCCGGCCCAGGTCGAAAACGCCGCCGAGATTGCCCTCGAACACCATCTGGGCATGACCTGCGACCCCGTCGGCGGGCTGGTCCAGATCCCCTGCATCGAGCGCAATGCCTTTGGCGCGGTCAAGGCCGTCACCGCCGCCTCGCTGGCCCTCAAGGGCGATGGCACCCATGCCGTGCCGCTCGACGCCTGCATCGAAACCATGCGCCAGACCGGGCTGGACATGAGCGACCGCTACAAGGAAACCAGCCTCGCGGGCCTCGCCGTCAACGTGGTCGCCTGCTGACCTCTGAGTCGGCGCCTGCCGATCTCCGGGTCAGCACTTGCTGACCTCTGGGATCACACGAAGCGCCGCCACGACCGCCCGATGTGATCACGCATCGCCGCTTCGGCGCGATCGCCATCGCGTGCCCGGATCGCCGCGATCAGTTGCGCATGCTCGGCATTGGCCGCATCGGGCACCTTGGCCTGCGCCTGGAGGCGGAACAGATGCACATGTGCGTGCAGCCGCCCCAGCGCTTCGGCAACGAGTGCATTGCCGGCGCTGACCGCGATCTGGTCGTGGAACGCCATGTCGAGCTGGGCAAACTGAGCATAGGCGGCCGCACCCTCCCGGCCAGCCAGGTCAGCCATCTCCTGGCACAAAGCCTCCAGCTGCTCGATCACAGCCTCGGGCATCAGCGCCGCACATTTGCGCGCGGCAAACGGCTCGAGCTGCAGCCGCATTTCATAGAGATCGGTGAGTTCGGCGGTGGTCAGGCGCGCCGTGGCGCTATAGCCAACCAGCGGCGTCTTGCGCACCAGCCCTTCGCTTTCGAGCCGGGCCATGGCCTCGCGAATCGGGGTCTGCGACACGCCGAGCTGGCGCGCCACCGCATCGACAGAAATCCGCTCGCCGGGCGTGATCTCGAGCGCCATGATACGCTCGAAGATGGCGGCATAGACGGCGTCGCCAAGCCTGGCCGGACGCCGCAACAGACCCGCCACCGCACTTGGCACCGCCATAATTCACCCCAAGCAGCCGAAAACCACGTCAGCGTCTCTGCGACAGGGTACCAGCCATGTCAACGCGCCAGATTGTCCGGGCAAAAAGGAAAAGCCCAGCAAACTCGTTGAGTTCACTGGGCTTTTTTTGGTTGCGGGAGCAGGATTTGAACCTGCGACCTTCAGGTTATGAGCCTGACGAGCTACC
>CBFGMY010000305.1:0-2966 GCA_965650055.1 uncultured Devosia sp. | reverse complement strand
TCAAGATCGAGATGCACTTCCTGCCCGACGTCTACGTCACCTGCGACGTCTGCAAGGGCAAGCGCTACAACCGCGAGACGCTCGAAGTGCAGTTCAAGGGCAAGTCGATCTCCGACGTGCTCGATATGACCATCGACGAAGGCGTCGACTTCTTCTCCGCCGTCCCTGTTATCCGCGACAAGTTCGCCACCTTGCAGCGCGTGGGTCTGGGTTATGTGAAGGTCGGACAGCCGGCCAACACCCTTTCGGGCGGCGAGGCGCAGCGCGTCAAGCTCTCCAAGGAACTCAGCAAGCGCGCCACCGGCCGTACACTCTATATGCTCGACGAGCCGACGACGGGCCTGCATTTCCACGATGTGGCCAAGCTGCTCGAGGTGCTGCACGAGCTGGTCGAGGGCGGCAATACCGTCATCGTCATCGAGCACAATCTCGAAGTCATCAAGACCGCCGACTGGGTCATCGACATGGGCCCCGAGGGCGGCGATGGTGGTGGCGAAGTGGTGGCCGTGGGTACGCCGGAAGACGTGGCGCAGAACAAGCGCTCCTATACCGGCCAGTTCCTCAAGGAAGTCATGGCCCGCCGGCCGCATTTCGCAACGCGGGCGGCGGAGTAGGTAGGGCGACTTGGCTTGAGGGCGCTTGCCCAACGGTGACAGGCACGGACATCGGAGTACCCCCTCCTAGCCTCCCCCTGATAGGGGGAGGAACAATTCGGGTTTGAGGGCACTATCTACGACAACCCACCGGCCGGATTCCTCCCCCTTTTCAGGGGGAGGTTAGGTGGGGGTACTCTTCCTTCTTCTCAAACTTATCCCCCTCGCTGAGTCCTCCGCTATCCTCACACCTCATCACCCCACATGGGCGGCCTGCAGGCGAACAGTGGTGGGGTGGGCCGGGTGGGGGTTTTGCCTCTCCCACAGGTCCGAGTGCGGCCGCGACCGGGCGAGCGTCCCCTAGCGCGATTTCGCACTGCTCCAAAAACCGGCACTCCGAGGCGGCTTGCGTCTCATGTTTTTACTTACTGCGAGGCGAAAGCCGTCTCGGGGTCCGCCCGTTGCCATCTTGGCATACGGCCCCTCGCTGCCCTCTTGGGCATGCGACTTTGGCAACCGCATCGCAGGCGGGGCCTCCGCACGTCCTTTGCGACAAATCAGTGAAAATGCCATGCACCCTGCGCATAATGCGGTTGACGTTTGCGGCATGGCGCCGGGGCGGAAATCACCCCATGTTGGCGTCGTTATCAAGATTCCACAGGGAGCACGCCGATGTTTGTTCGTGCCGTCTGGCGCATCAAGCGCCTGGTCGACATCAAGCAGACGTTGCGGGAGATGGACGTTCCCTCGACGCGTGATGCTGATCTTCTGGGGCTTTCGGGCCCCGACTTTTCCAAGATGACCCGGTCGCTGTTCGACCGCTAAGCGTTTCGACCCTTACCTGGATGCGCGGCCACCGGAACACCATTCGGTGGCCTTCTCTTTGTCCGAAGCCTTAACCCAAGATGAACAGCCCTGGTTAAAGCCCTGCACGAACTGCATGCCTCATTTGACCAATGACCCACTGCTCATTTGGCAGGCGCTGCCCTAAATATTGGCTTGTAAACGAAAAGGAGACTTCAAATGGACATCCGCAAGACTTTCAAGAAGTGGGCCGCCTACCAGCAGACCGTTCGTGAGCTCGCCGCTCTCGACAATCGCCAGCTCAACGATCTGGGCATTTCGCGCACCGACATCAATCGGATTGCTCGCGATCATGCTGCCGGCCTCTAATATTTGCCCGACTGAACTTTCAGCCTCAGCAAATCGAACAGCCGCCTCTCTCTGAGATGCGGCTGTTTTGCTGTCTGCCCCTGCGCAGTCAGAACGCTAGTCTGCCGACCAACTCGGCATAGTCCACCATCACGGCCTGGCGAAAGGCCGGCCGCAGCTCCAGTCGCCGATACCAGTTCTCCACGCCCGGCATGGCTGGCCGGTCGAGCTCCATGGTGAACCAGCGATAGAGCGCCACGCCCGCTGCGATATCGGCATAGCTCAGGCTGTTGCCCGCCAGATAGTCCCGCTCCGCCAGATGCGCGTCGAGGATACGCAGGGCCGACAAGGCCTTGGCATAGGCGGCCGCAATCGCCTTGCGATCGTGTGCTCCGGCGGCGTGCGCACGAACAGCCAGAACACCGAGATCCATGCCGGTTGGAAGGTGGTAGCCGTCCAGTCGGTCCATTGATCGACTATCGCCCGCTCCCGCACATCGTCGCGCCACAGCATGTCGGCGCCATAGGTCGCCGCCAGGTAGCGCAGGATGGCGTGGCTCTCCCACAGCACCAGGTCCCCATCCTGCAGCGTGGGCACCAGCCCATTGGGGTTCATGGCCCGATAGTGCGGATCATCCAGCCCACCATGCGGACCACCGACCAGCCGGTGCTCATAGGCCAGGCCCAGTTCGCCAAGCGCCCACAGCACCTTCTGCACATTGGCGGAGCTCGCGCGGCCCCATAGCGTCAATTCAAGACTCACCGCTTATCCCCTCAGAAGCCGGGGCATGCTAATGTTCGCCCTCGCAAGCACAAGTGCCGGTTGCGCCTGTTCACCCCGCTTGCTATCTGCGGCCCATGTCCAATCAAGAACCTATCCACATCATTGGCGGCGGTCTCGCCGGCTCCGAAGCCGCCTGGCAGGCGGCCGAGACGGGCGCCAAGGTCATCGTCCACGAAATGCGCGGCGTGCGCGGCACCGACGCCCATAGCACCGACAGCTTTGCCGAGCTGGTCTGCTCCAACAGTTTCCGCTCTGACGACCACGAACAGAATGCCGTCGGCCTGCTGCATGAGGAAATGCGGCGCTGCGGCTCGCTGATCATGCGCGCGGCCGATCAGCACAAGCTGCCGGCGGGCGGTGCGCTGGCGGTCGATCGGCACGGCTTTTCGGCCGAGGTGACGCGGGCGGTTCATAACCACCCCAATATTTCGGTCGTCC
>CBFGMY010000304.1:0-2969 GCA_965650055.1 uncultured Devosia sp. | reverse complement strand
CAAGACGTACCGGGTGCAGGCCGAGGCGCAGGCCCGCTTCCGCCAGACGCCCGAAGACATCGGGCGACTCTTCGTGCGAGGACCCAATCAACAGATGGTGCCCGTGTCGGCCCTCATCCGGACCGAGTTCCGGGCGGGACCAAGCGTCATCACCCGGTTCAACGGCTTCACCTCGGCGCTGGTGGTCGGGGTGCCGGCGCCCGGGAAAAGCTCCGGGGACATGCTCGCGGCGGTGGAGCGGCTGGCCCAGGACAAGTATGGCGCCCGCCCGCACGGCCGAAGTCATCTTCACCGCCAACCAGACGCTGGCCGACGGGCAGGAATTTTATTCCGACATCAAGGGGCGCCTGGCCAAGCATGGTCGTCGGCCGGAACAGTTGCTGATCATGCCGGGCCTGTTCCCGGTGCTCGGCGGCACCGAGGCCGAGGCCAAGCAGAACTACGAGTTCATCCAGTCGCTGGTCCACCCGACCATCGCCTGGAGCATCCTCAAGCAATACTATGTCGGCGTCGATCTCAGCGGCTACTCGCTCGACGACAAGGCACCGCCGCTGCCATCGGATACCGAGCTCAACAAGAGCCGGCTCAAGCTGGTGGCGGACCTGGCCCGCACGGGCCTCACCCTGCGCCAGCTCTACCTGTCGCTGGCCACCGCCCGCGGCCACCGCACGGCCGTGGGCACGCCCGAGCAGATCGCCGATGCCCTGGTCGAATGGTTCGCCAATGGCGCCGCCGACGGTTTCAACATCATGCCGCCAGTGCTGCCGACCGGGCTCACCGACTTCGTCGAGCAGGTCGTGCCGACCCTCCAGAAGCGCGGGCTGTTCCGCACCGAATATGAGGGCACGACCCTGCGCGAGAACCTCGGTCTCGAGCGCCCGGTCAATCGCTTCCTCGCCCGTATCAACCAGCAGCAGCGGAGCGCCTGATGAGCCAGTTGCATATCGTCGGCTTTGCCGGCAGTTCTTCAGTCCCCTCACGCACCCGCAGCCTGGTTGAAACCATCGTCGCCACGGCGGCCGATCGCACCGGCGCCCGCACCACGGTCTATGACCTGGTCGATATCCACCCCTCGCTCGGCGCAACGCTCGATCCGCGGCATGCCCCGCCCGACCTGGTGGATCTGATCGAGACCATCACCAGTGCCGATGCCCTGGTGGTCGGTTCTCCCGTCTACAAGGGCACCTATACGGGCCTGTTCAAGCACCTGTTCGACCTGATCGACCCCAAGGCGCTCAAGGACAAGCCCATCGTGCTGACCGCCACCGGCGGCAGCGAGCGGCACGCGCTGGTCGTCGACCACGGCCTGCGCCCGCTCTTCGCGTTCTTTTCCGCCGACATCCTCTCGACCGGCATCTACGCCACCGAGCCCGATTTTGCCGACTACCTGCCAGCCAGCGCCAACCTCAAGGCGCGCATCGAGCGGGTGGTGGACGAGCTGGGCTGGCGTCTGGCCGCCGTCCGCAACGCCGACCTCCTCGCACAGACCGCCTGACCTTTTCCCAACGGAGCCGACCCATGTTTACCCGCAGACAGACTTTCCAGCTTTTCGCCGGCGCCGCTGCCGTGCTCGGCCTGCCCTCGCTCGCCCGGGCGCAGGACACCGCCAAGGAGTTCCGCATCGGCTGGCAGAAGGGCGGGGTCTTCGCGCTGGCCAAGACCAGCGGCGCGCTCGAAGCGCGGCTGGCGCCGCGCGGCATCACCGTGAGCTGGGCCGAATTCACCTCCGGCCCGCCGCTGCTCGAAGCGCTCGGCGCCCACGCCATCGACTTTGGCTCGACCGGCGACGTGCCGCCGCTGTTCGCCCATGCCGCGGGCGGCGACCTGGTCTATGTGGCCGCGACGCCGGGCAGCCTTGATGGCTCGGCAATCCTGGTGAAGCAGGATAGCCCGATCCAGACCATTGCCGACCTCAAGGGCAAGAAGGTCGCCTTCAAGCGCGGCTCGAGCGCGCACAACTTCATCGTCAAGGCGCTGCGCACCGCGGACCTGACGCTCGACGACGTCACCCCGCTCGATCTCGGCCCGCCCGACGCTGCCCCGGCCTTTGCCAACAACCAGATCGACGCCTGGGTCATCTGGGACCCCTACTATGCCATCGCCGCGCAGGATCCGCAGACCCGTGTGCTGACCACCACCGAGGGCGTCGTGGACTCCTTTGGTTTCTACCAGGCCAATGGCGCCTACGCGAAAGAGAACCCGACCATCCTGGCCGAAGTGATCGACGAGCTGCGCAAGGTGGGCACCGCGGCGCAGACCGACCTCGACGCGACCGCAGAGGCCATCTCGGCCTCGACCGGCGTGCCGCCCGAAATCACCCGCATCACGCTGGGCCGCAAGGGCGCCGACCTGGGCGCTATCGTGCCACTCGACGCTGACATCATCGCCTATCAGCAGGCGCTGGCCGATGAGTTCTACAACCTCAAGATCATCCCGCGCCAACTCAACGTTGCCGAGGCCGTGTGGCAGGCGCCAGCGATCTGATCGTCAACGGGCCGGCGTGATGCCGGCCCGCTCTCTTTCCTGCTTTCACCGGAGGCCGACATGACCCTCGCTGCTGAACTCGGTAAGCCCATCACCCTGCCCAAGCGCCCGCGCGCCCGCGCGACGCGCCCGGCATGGCAGATATCGCCCTCGACGCTGCTGCCCTTCCTCCTGCCGCTCGGCATCGTACTGCTCTGGCAAGCGGCTTCGTCCTTCGGCTGGATCACCAACCGGCTGATGCCGGCGCCGGTCCAGGTGGTCTGGGCCTTTTGGGACAAGCTCAGCAGCGGCGAACTGGCGATCGATATCCGGGCGAGTGCCGTGCGGGCGATTTCGGGCCTGCTGGTCGGTGGCTCGATTGGCTTCCTGCCGGGCCTCGCCAATGGCGTGTCGCGGCTGAGCCACGCGCTGACCGACACGACGCTGCAGATGCTGCGCACCATTCCCAACCTGGCGCTGATCCCGCTGGTCATCCTGTGGTTCGG
>CBFGMY010000303.1:0-2986 GCA_965650055.1 uncultured Devosia sp. | reverse complement strand
ACATCGCCACCTCGACCTACAACCCCTGCCCTCCTGAGGACATCGCTGCCTGCCTTGCCGATCTGGTTCGCTATTTGCAAGGCCACGGCGAGCATATGTTGGCGCAACCTCTGGTGATGCGAATGGCTATCGCCCATTCGCATTTCGAAGCCATTCACCCGTTTCGTGATGGCAATGGACGCGTTGGCCGCCTGCTGCTGCCACTGATGATGGCTGCGGAGAACGCGACGCCCATCTACATGTCCGGTTACATTGATGCGAACAAAAGCGCCTACTACGAGGCTCTTAAGCAGGCACAGCAGCGCCTCGAGTTCGCGCCTCTCGCCGGCTACTTTTCGGCTGCCATCGTCGCCAGCGAACAGGAACTGATGATTACTCGCGGAGCCTTGGAGCAGCTCCATCATGTTTGGCAGGGGCGCCGACGCTACCGGGCCGGGTCAGCCGCCGCGCTCATGCTCGACATCCTGCCGCACTATCCGGTCACGACCATCAATCGAATGGCCAATATCCTCAACGTCAGCTTCAATGCTGCCAAGGCCGGCATGGATCAACTGATCGAGGCCAAGGTACTCGTCGAGCGCACTGGTTACAGGCGCAACAGGATCTTCACTGCCCCCGAGGTCCTCGACATACTCAACAAGCCATTCGGATCGGGGTGGGACTATGAGCCCCCCGATCGGAAAAACGTCGACGAACTGAGTTCCTTCGAACCCTGACTTGGGGCGGACTCAACGCAGGTCCGGCTACTGTCCAAATTTCTATAGATTTTTGGACAGTAGCTAAATGGCGCGAGAGGCACCGTTCGGACGAAGACCAGCGTGCGCCCCCACGGCAAAATCGACTTCGCTACCGCACTCCCAGCAACGCTCCCATCGTGGCGGGGATAACCCTAATCGCGTCCTCTTCCAATAAGCGGCCGGTGCGCACCTCCGCCGCGGCAACGTGGAGAATGGCGTAGAAACATGCCGTCAACCAGGTGGCAGGCTGATCGGTCCGGAAGCATCCCTCCACCTGGCCACGTTCGATAAGCCTGGTCACCCGCTCCATTGGTTGGTGATGGTGCTCGCGGATGCGATCAGGTGACAGGGCCTGCTCCGCCGCAGCCAGAAGCCGATGAAATTCATCGACGATGCGCCAGGACGATCGGACCAGGAGCTCGAGCGCCTGCGCCGGGTCGCCCGCCAGATCGAGCGTCGCCAATTGCGCTTCGGCGCGGCTTATCGTGCGCTCGAAGAGAGCGTCGATCAGTTCTTCTCGCGATGCAAAATGGCCGTAGAGCGTAACCCGGCCGACGCCCGCCGCCTGGGCGATCTCGGCCATGCTCGCCAGCGGGTTTTCCAGCAGGCTCGCCAGCGCCGCGTCCAGAATGGCGTCGCGGTTGCGCACGGCGTCGGCCCGTCGCACTCGCGGCCCTTCCAAGTTCTCCATGTGCACCCCTTTACTATCTCAAACACGAGTGTATATGTTGCATAACTCAAACATACGTGTTCATGTTAGGAAAGTCCATGTCCAATCACCCCCACCCGACACAGGATGCGGAGGTGTCTTCTGCTGCCGACCGGCCGGGTCTTGCCGATTGGCTGGCGCTCGTCGCACTCGCGCTGGCCCAGTTCATGCTGATCCTTGACGTCACCGTAATCAACGTGGCGCTCCCCGATCTCAGTGCAGAGATCGGCATGAAGTCGGGCTCCGCCGGCTGGGCCATTGCGGCCTATGCCATTCCCTTTGGTGGTCTGATGCTGCTTGGCGGCCGGTCGGCCGATCTCTTCGGCTCGCGGCGGATGTTTCTCATCGGCCTGGTGCTTTTCACCGCCGCGTCGCTCACGGGTGGCCTAGCTGTCAATGAGCCTATGTTGCTTGGCTCACGTGTCTTGCAGGGCATTGGCGCCGCCTTGCTTTCGCCGGCGGCTTTGGCGACCTTGACCACGCGCTTCAGCGGCAAGGATCGCCATCGAGCCCTCGCCGTCTGGGGCTCGATCGGTGGCGTCGGTGCCGCTGCGGGTGTGTTGCTGGGCGGGCTGCTGACGGACGGCCCCGGCTGGCGCTGGATTTTCTTTATCAACGTCCCCGTCGGCGTGCTGGTCGCGCTGCTGCTGCCGCTGCTCGTGCCGCCAACGCCCGGGCATGGCCGCGGCGGACGCCTCGACATCGCCGGGGGCCTTCTCGTTACGGCCGCTACCGCGAGCCTGAGTTACGGGATCATGAATGCCCGTCCGGATGCAGAACTGCTGACCTGGCTCGCCCCTGTCGCCATTTCGATCATCCTCTTTGTCGCTTTCGCAGCCGTTGAGCGCCGCGTTGCCGAGCCCCTCATCGACCTTGGCGTGCTCGGGCGCAGGCCCATTCGTGCTGGCATCTTCGTCATGACCTTTGCGAGCGCGCTGCTGATTGCGGGGTTCTTTATGTTGTCCTTCGTACTGCAGGGCCGGCTCCAATGGTCGCCGCTCGACACCGGGCTCGGCTTCCTTCCGGTCGCTCTCGGCACTCTCATCGGCGCCCACCTTTCGGGCAATCTCGTCTCGCAAGTGGGCGGCAGAAGCATTGCTGTCGGGGCCTTCAGCCTGGCGGCGGCGGGCTTCGCGCTGGCAGCCCTGCAGTTGGACAATGTGGTGGCCTTGATTGCCGGCATTGCCGTTGCGGCCTTCGGTCTCGGCGGGGCATTCGTCGCGTCAACGACGACAGCGCTGTCGCATGTCGAGCATCGCGAGGCCGGTGTGGTGTCAGGCCTGGTCAACACCTTCCATGAAATGGGTGGCGCACTCGGCGTTGCGGCTGTCTCGGCGATCGCGGCAGCGAGCTTGGCTTCGCCCGTGCTTGCGAGCGGCTTCATCCAGGCCTTCGGTGTCTCCGGCGTGGTCGCGCTCGCAACGGCTGCTACGGCCGCCTTGCTGGTCCCGGCCGGCAAGCCTGCGGCAGGTACGCCGCGGTTCGCCCACTGACGGAGGAAAGAGGGGGGCGCTGAAGAGTACGGCGCCGCCGATGGCCA
>CBFGMY010000302.1:0-2988 GCA_965650055.1 uncultured Devosia sp. | reverse complement strand
GTGCCGCGACGTAGCCGCCGACCGTTACGCCCACCAGCGCGATCGAGCCGTGATACCAGTCGATCGACCCGCTGAGCGCAAACCGCGCCACCGCCACCACCGCCACGATGCTTGAGACGTAAAGTTTGAGCCCGTTCATGGCGTGGATATCGCTCATCCCCGCGGTGGCGAGGAAGGCCAGCAGCAGGATGCCGAGCCCGGCATTGAAGAACCCACCATAGACGCAGACACCGGCCAGGAACGCCATCAGCAGCACCGTGCCCGCCAGCTTCATGCCGCGCCTGCCACCGCTGCGCGCCGCGACAAAGCCGTTGATCCGATTGCCAAAGATGAACAGCAGCACCGCGAAAGCCATCAGCCACGGCACGACCAGCGAGAACAGCTCGTCGCTGACCACCAGCAGCAACTCGGCCCCGACATAGCCAAAAACCGCCGCCACGATGCCGTAGAGCACCAGTCGATCCTTGTACTTCGCCATGGCGTGCCAGTAGCCGAAGGCGCCGCTGGCATAGCCGGGCAGGGCGGCATAGGTGTTGGACGCATTGGCGATGACGGGCGGCACGCCGACGAACAGCAGCGCCGGAAACACGATGAACGAGCCACCGCCGGCCAGCGAATTGACCGCCCCGCCCAAGAGGCCCGCAATCAATAGGAACAGCGTTTCAATCATGATCCGGGCCTCGGCTCCCCTGCCCCTTGAGGGGAGGGCGGGGTGGGGGTTTTCACGTTGGCACATACGCCGCAAAACACGCTCAGCCCAACGCAAATCGCTGATCGCCCCATCAGCTGGATTGATCGCATGCCCGCCATGCCGTTGACAAAGCCGGTCCTCGCGCGCATATCGCCCCCAGGTCGCTGGCACCCGCCGCTCGCCGGAAGCAATTCCGATGGTGAAGTCCAGTCTCCGAGCAAACGAACCATCGGTTCTTCCTTGCTAGGCGCATCATGGCAACGCGAGCCCCCATGGAACAGTCGCCTCATTGCAATGAGAGACCTATCATGTCGTTTTCGCTCGATACCCCTTCTGCCCAGACCCTGAAATCGGAAGCCAAGCAATTGCGCCAGCAGCGCGCTACGCTTGGCGAGACCCTGTCGCATGGCGCCGCCCTCGAACAGGTGGCCCGCGCGCATGGCTACCGCGACTGGAACACCGCCCGCGCGGCATTGCCGGAGCGCGTGGCCGTGCCCTTCCAGGTCGGTCAGCGCGTCAAGGGGCTCTATCTCGATCAACCGTTCGCCGGGATGCTGATCGGCGTGCAGCTGCTCGGCAATATGCAGAGCTACACGGTTACCATCCAGTTCGATGAACCCGTCAACGTCACGCCCACCTTCATGTTCGCCGCCTATCGCCATCGCGTGGTGTCCACCATCGACATCCACGGCACGTCGCTGGCCATGCGCGGCAATGGCAATCCGCAACTGATCGTGAAACGGGTATGACGATCTCCAAACCCGGGCGAGGCGGCAACAAGCTGCCTTGCACTTCATCGTAAAACGCCGATATATCTCGTTCGCGCCAATCAAGAACGGAACCGGCAATGACCACCCAGACCAAGCCGATCGAAGCCTATTCGCTGCCCACCCCCAATGGGCAGAAAGTCCACATCATGCTCGAAGAGCTCGGGGTGCCGTGGAATTACCATCGCATCGACATCGGCAAGGGTGACCAGTTCAAGCCTGAATTCCTCGCTATCTCCCCCAACAACAAGATCCCCGCGATCGTCGATCCGGAGGGTCCGGGCGGCCGGCCGATTTCGATCTTCGAATCGGGCGCCATCCTCAAATATCTCGCGCTCAAATTCGGTCAGTTCTACCCCACCGACCAGCGTAGCCAGGTCAAGGTCGACGAATGGCTGTTCTGGCAGGTCGGCGGTTTCGGCCCCATGCTGGGCCAGAACAACCACTTCAACGTCTATGCGCCCGAAAAAATCCCCTATGCCCAGAAGCGCTACAGCGATGAAACCCATCGCCTGTTCCGCGTATTGAACACCCAGCTCGAGGGCAGGGACTACATTGCCGGCGACTATTCCATCGCCGACATCGCCTCTATCGGCTGGGCCCAGTCCTGGGAGCGCTACGGCATCTCCAAGACCGAGTTCCGCAATTTCGCCGCCTGGATCGAGCGCCTCAATGCCCGCCCGGCCGTCGAGCGCGGCCTCAATTGGGGCAAGGATGTGCAGTCCAAGCCGCTCAACGAAGACAAGGAAGCCCAGAAGGTCCTGTTCAACCAGCGCTGACTACTGCGCCACCACCTCGGGTTCGGGGATCACCCGGACCCAGTCCTGCCCCTGGCAGACGATGTTGTAGAGCACGCAGCCATTGAGCCGCAGCTGGTCAGGCCCCAGCATCTCGACATAGCCCGAATAGATATTGCCATCCTGCGGGTTATAGATTTCCCCGTCATAGACATTGGGCTTGGTGCTCGGCAGCAGCGTCAGGATTTGCAGCCCCAGCATGGGCCGGCCGCGCAAGGTCGGGTCGGGGTTGCGCATATCGGTGAAGCTCTCGACCGGCATGGCCTGTGCCGCGGCATATTCCTCGTCGGTCAGCCCTTCGCGCGGCACCACGATCTTGCTCAGCGTGCCGCAGAACCCCTCCGGGCAAAGCGCGATCGTCACCTCCGACAGCTCCTGCGTCTGCCAGATGCCTTCGATCGGGTCGAGAATGCGGTTGGGGTCGACCACCGCCTCCTGCGCCCCGGCCGATAGCAGCCCGGCCAGAATAAGGCCGGTGCCGATCACAATCCCCAAGCGCCAGTTAGTCATGCGTTTCACCTGCCGCTCGAGGATCGATCATGATTCGATTTTGCGGGACGATCTAGCCGCCATTTCCCGATGGCATAAAGCAAATACCGCAACAATCGCGCCGCGCCGTGGGCTCAGCCAAAAACCGCTTGCCATCCCAACCCCCGCCCGCTATCCACCCCCTGCCGGAGAGGTGGCCGAGTGGTCGAAGGCACCCCCCAGCGAAGGGCGCAGATGGTGATGA
>CBFGMY010000301.1:0-3014 GCA_965650055.1 uncultured Devosia sp. | reverse complement strand
GTTCTTGGTACGGCGCTGCAGCACCTGGATGGTGCGGCGGATTTCCTCGTCGCGACCGATGACAGGGTCGAGCTTGCCCTCCCGCACATCCTGCGTGAGGTCCCGCGCGTACTTCTTGAGCGCGTCATAGCTGTTCTCGGCCGTCGCCGAATCGGCGCTGCGCCCCTTACGGATCGCCTCAATGGCGCCGTTCAGCGCCTGGGGCGTCACCCCGGCGGACGACAGAATCTTGCCCGCATCGGTATCCTTCTCGACCATCAGAGCCAGCAGCAGGCGCTCCACGGTGACATAAGAGTCGCCCGCCTTCTGCGCCGCGCTTTCGGCGGTATCGAACACGCGGGCCAGTTCGCGCCCGAGATAGAGCTGGCCGGCATCGCCGGACACGGTGGGGATTTTGGCAATCGCCGCCTCGACGGCGGCGCGCGCACCCTTGGGGTCACCCCCGGCGCGCTCGATCAGGCCATTGGCCATGCCCTGGTCGTCATCGAGCAGCACCTTGAGCAGGTGAATGGGCGCGAACTGCTGATGCCCCTTGCCCAGCGCAATGGTCTGGGCGCTCTGGATGAAGCCACGGGCCCGCTCGGTATATTTCTCGATATTCATGCAACTCTCCTGGTCTCGCCCGCTGCCCGGCCCCGAAGGCACCTGAACACACGGCGGAAGCGTCGTCTGGTGGAACGCCCGACACGCGGCACTGCTCCATCACGAGCAGTATATGGGGAGGCTTTGGCGGGGGAAAAGAGGGCGACCGAAAGCGTCACATGTATCGGGGGGTTCGGAGTGCCCGGCGATGGGTGCTCGATGGCTCAGTCGATACCCTCCCCCTTGCGGGGAGGGTCAGGGTGGGGGGCGGTTGGCCCAGATATTCGGGCCAGCCGACAGCACCTGAGGCATACCAAAACAAAAAGGCCGGGCATCTCTGCCCGGCCTTGAAACTTACTCGGCGGCGTTGCTGCCGGCCGTGAGGAACGCCGGCAATTCGCCGACATCGGGCTGCTCGGCCCCGGCCAGGTCATCGCCACCCGCCGGACGGCGGCGGCGCGGACGGCGCTCGCGTGGCTTGCGGCCCTCACCCTCGGCTTCCGCCGGCTGTTCGACGGCGGCGGCCTCGACGGCTTCGGCGGCAGCAGGCTGCGCCTGTTCGCCGGCAACCACCGCCTGCTGCTGAACTTCGCCTTCCGGACGGAAGCGTTCACGACGCGGGCGGTCGCGGCGGTCGCCGCGCGGCTGCCGCTCGCCATCCTGCCCGTCGCGCTGCTGGCGCTGCTCGCCCTGCTGCTGGCGCGACTGTTCGCCTTCGCCCTGCTCTTCGCCCTCGGCCTGCGCATATTGCTGCTGCGGCGGCTGCTGCGGCTGCGGCGAGGCGAAACGCGAGTTCATGTCGGGCATGTCGTCGTCGTAATCGTCGTCCTGGCCATCGGGACGCTGGCCGTTCTGGGCCTGCTGGGCGCTGGAGACGATGCGGAAATAGTGCTCGGCATGCTGCAGATAATTCTCTGCCATCACCGAGTCGCCCGATGACTGCGCGTCGCGCGCCAGCTGCAGATACTTCTCGGCGATGTGGGACGCGTTACCGCGCACCTTCACGTCGGGACCATTGCTCTCGAAATTGCGGGACAATGGATTGACGTGCTTGCGTCCGCCATTCCGGCTCCGCTGCCGGTTCTTGTTATTCTGATTATTGGGTCTCATCTGGTCGCTTTATCTAACTCTAGAAAAATAAGCGTCACACTGCTGGCGGACCGGCCTCGTGCCTGGTCTGGCCAACCCGGAAGAAGCTCACTGGCTTCAGTACCCGGCTCTATCTGGCTTCATGAAGACCGAAACCGTCGGACGGCGCTCCGAACCTATCCTGCGTCGTTCCAGCCTCTGCCGGAACCGCGCTGCGCTCGCAGCAGCCAATGGATTTGTCGGGTGGCTAGTCGCCGTGGCGCTCATGATGCGCCGTTGACAGCCAGGTCAAACTATAACGTTCGCGGCCTCTTTGCCAGCACTAATTGCTGAACCCACCGGTCCGTGCTGTTGCTAGGCTTGGACATGGTGCGCCGCCACCACCCGATCAAGCCCGTTGAGATCACGATAGACCGTCACCTCCTCGAACCCGGCCTCGATGAACAATGCGCTGACCGAAGCGCCCTGGTCATGCCCGATCTCGACCAGCACCCAGCCACCAGGCTTGAGCCAGAAGGCCGCCTCGGCGGCAATGACCCGATAGGGGGCAACGCCATCAGGCCCGCCATCGAGCGCCAGGCGGGGGTCGAAATCCTTCACTTCAGGGACGAGCGTTTCGACGACTTCAGAGGTGATGTAGGGCGGATTGGAAACGATGAGGTCGAAGCGCTCTTCAGCTCTCCCTTTGGGGGAGGTGAAGAGAGCCTCGAACCAGCTCCCCTGCAGAAACGCGATCCGCTCACTCACCCCATGCCTGATGGCATTGCCGCGCGCCGCCTCCAGCGCCAGCCCGCTCAGATCCACCGCCACCGCGCTCGCATCAGGCTGATTGGCCAGCACGGCGATGGGGATGCATCCCGTGCCGGTCCCCAGGTCGAGCAATCGTCCACCCGCCGGCAATGCGCCCAGCGCCAGGTCGACCAGCAGTTCGGTGTCCGGCCGTGGTTCCAGCGTCGCGGCATTGAGCGTAAAGCCCAGGCCATAAAATTCGCGCTCGCCGATGATGCGCGCCACCGATTCGCCGGTCATCCGTCGCCGCACCAGCTCGGCCAGCGCAACAGCGCCCTCTTCGCTGGCGGCTTCGTTTTCGCGCGTGGCAAGCTGCAGCGCATCAAGTCCAAGCGCATGCTGCGCCAGAAGCTTGGCATCGAGCGCCGCTGTTTCAAAGCCCATCCGGCCCAGCACATCGCGCCAGCCGCGCCACAGGGCCCCGATATCAGGCGCTCCGCTCAGTTCGCCGTCTCCATCGCGGCCAGTTGCTCGGCCTGGCTGGTGGTGATCAGTGCCTCGATCAGCTCGTCCAGCGCTTCGCCCGTGATGACCTTGTCGAGCTTGTAGAGCGT
>CBFGMY010000300.1:0-3041 GCA_965650055.1 uncultured Devosia sp. | reverse complement strand
CGATAGTGGTTTTCGAGGTGATCGGTGTGGAGCTCGACCAGGCCCGGGATCAGGTAATCCCCCTCGAAATCCTCGCCGGCCTGGCTGGCGCCGGAGGCGAGGCCGGTGATGAGCCCATCGTCGACCGCGACATTGCCATCGACGACCTCGTCGGCCAGTACGATGCGGGCGTTGCGGAAGGTTGCTCCGCCCATCAGATAACGCCTTCCAGCTTGAAGTCGCCGGCGCGACGGAACGGCTTGCCGGCCTCGTTTTCGACAAACAGCGACAGCCGGTCGAGCATGACGGGTTCTTCGAGCACTGGCGCGAACCAGGTGGAGGCGGCCACGGTGATCTCGGCCGCATCGGCCTCGCTCAAACGGTCCGTCAGCGTCATGTGGAAGCGGAACTCTTCGAACACATAGGGATAGCCATAGGCGTCGAGCAGTTCGAGCTGGCGCTCGCTGAGGCCCTTGGCCCGCGCTGCGCGATCCTTGACGGTCATGGGCGCGCGGAAGGGATCGAAATCCTCCACCACATGGGCGGCGAAATCCTGCAGGGCCTCGTTCTCGCCATCGACCATCAGAGCCAGAAAGCCCTGCAGCGAGGCGAGCTTGAGCCGGCCAAGCTCCACCGGCCGATGGCGGGCGGCAAAATTGGTCAGCGCGGTGCGCAATCCGGCTTCGTCGGTATCCTCGGCCAGGGCCATGGGCGCCTTGAGCGTGGCGTGAAAGCCGTAGCGATTGGCCGACTGGGTCAGGTTGAGCAGGCGGTCGCGATCGATACCGGCGACGGGACCATCGAACAGGTCGCCATCGGCGGCGTCGCGGCCAAGCCAGGTGGCGGCCCGCTCCCACAGGTTGCTGGTGGCGGCGGGGGCAAAATAGATCGCGAATCGTTCTGTCATCGGAACTCCTTGCCTCAGCCGCTAGGCGCAGTCTGTGTCGGCTGTTTGACAACTGTCCAGCAGGCCCAATGGTGGCTACCCTTGCCCGCAGCGAATCGCAAGCCGGGAGAGACCTTTGGATCGCGCGCTGCTCGAACAGATGTTTCGTCAGGCCGTGGCGCAGGCGCAGCCGGCGCTGGCCGTGCGCCGCCACCTGCCAGAGCCGCCCACCGGGCGCACGGTCGTCATCGGCGCGGGCAAGGCCTCGGCGCAGATGGCGCGGGCCTTCGAGCAGGCCTGGCCCGGCCCGCTCAAGGGCCTGGTGGTAACGCGCTATGGCTATGCCGAACCCTGCGAGCGCATCGAGATCGTCGAGGCCGCCCATCCGGTGCCCGACGAAGCCGGGTTCCTGGCGGCGCGGCGGATCATGGAAACGGTCTCGGGCCTGGGGCCCAATGACCTGGTGGTGGCGCTGATTTCCGGTGGCGGCTCGGCGCTGTTGCCGGCCCCGGCGCCCGGACTGACGCTCGATGACGAGCAGGCCATCAACCGGGCGTTGCTGGCCTCGGGTGCGCCGATTTCGGTGATGAACCTGATCCGCAACCAGTTTTCGACCATCAAGGGCGGGCGCCTTGCCGCCCATTGCGCGCCGGCCCGCGTGGCGACGCTCGTCGTGTCCGACGTGCCGGGCGACGATCCGGCTCTGGTGGCGTCGGGCCCGACCATCCCCCTTTCCGGTTCGCGCCCGCTGGCCCGCAAATATGCCAGCCTCTACAGGCTGGACCTGCCCCCCCATGCCCAGGCGCTGCTCGCCGGCGAGGATAATCTGGCGCCGGAACCGGGCGATCCGGTCTTCGCGCGCAACAGCGTGCGCACCATCGCCTCGGCCGCCCTGTCGCTAGAGGCAGCGGCCGAGCTGGCGCGCCGGCAGGGGGTGGAAGCGGCGATCCTCTCCGATTCCATCGAAGGAGAGTCGCGGGACGTGGCGCTGGTGCACGCCGCCATCGCGCGCGAAATCGCCCAGCGCAACCGGCCGTTCCGTAAGCCCGTCGTGCTGCTGTCGGGTGGGGAGACTACCGTGACCCTGCGCGGTACGGGCGGTCGGGGCGGGCGCAATGCGGAGTTCCTGCTGGCGCTGGCCATCGCCATCGACGGGGTCGACAATATTTCGGCGCTGGCGGCCGATACCGATGGCATTGACGGGTCCGAGGACAATGCCGGCGCCTTCGCCGACGGCACCACGGCGACCCGGCTGCGCAAGGCGGGCATCGATCCGCTGGCCGCACTGGCGGGCAACGACGCCTGGGGTGCCTTCAACGCCATCGGCGATCTGCTGGTGACCGGACCGACCGGGACGAATGTAAATGATTTCCGGGCGATACTGGTGCGGTGATGCCTTTTCCTCTCCCATCGGGGAGAGGTGGCCCGGCGCAGCCGGGTCGGTGAGGGGGGCCGGGGACTAGGCCAAGTATCCTGAGCTGACAACAGCACCCCCTCATCCGGCGCTGCGCGCCACCTTCCCCCCGATGGGGAGAAGAATAGGCCGCGCACCGGACATGAGCCAAAATAATCATACAATTCCCCTTGGCAGAGAGGGGGTGGCTCTGTTCTATACGCCGACTTTTCGGGAAGGAGCCGCCTCATGGCCAAACGCAGGATCGCCGTCATCGGCGTGGGCAAGATCGCACAGGACCAGCACCTGCCGGTCATCGACGCATCCGATGATTTCGAACTGGCGGCGACCGTCTCGACGCGCGGCCTGAGCCATAACGGCCTGCCGGCCTTCCGCACGCCGGGCGAGCTTTATGCGTCCATGCCCGAAATATCACTGGTGTCGATCTGCACCCCGCCCGGCATCCGCCATCAATATGTCCGCGAGGCGCTCGACGCCGGCAAGGACGTGATGATGGAAAAGCCTCCGACCACCACGATATCGGAGCTGGACGACCTGATCGCCCATGCCAGGCGCCTCGATCGGGTGCTCTACCAGACCTGGCACAGCCAGTGGAATCCGGCGGTCGACCGCACCAAGGCCATGCTGGCCCAGGACGGCGTCAAGTCGGTGCGCATCGACTGGCGCGAAAGCGTGCGCAAATGGCATCCGGGCCAGGACTGGGTGTGGGAGCCGGGTGGCTTCGGCGTTTGCGATCCGGGCATCAACGCCTTTTCGATCTTC
>CBFGMY010000299.1:0-3054 GCA_965650055.1 uncultured Devosia sp. | reverse complement strand
TTTTCAGCCAATCGGACGCCGCTCGATGCCTCGAGACCCTCGACCAAGCCCTGGCCAATGTACCGCCTGAACTGCGTTCAGCCGTGAGCTGAACAGCGATGGTCGCCCGCAACCTGAGTTCGTGAAACGAAAAACCCAGTGAGGTCACATGCCTGTTCTTGATCTGGTTCAACCAGAGCTCGGCGCCTATGCCAGCCGCGTCGCCATGCCCGCCGATTTTGCCGCATTCTGGCAGTCGACCATTGCCCAATCCCGCGCCCTCGGTGGAGAGGTTACGATCACCCCGGTCGAAGGCCCGCTAAAGGCTATCCAGGTCTTCGATGTCACCTTTCCGGGTTTTGGCGGTCACCCCATCAAGGGTTGGCTGCTGCTGCCGGCTCGCCGTGAAGGGCGCCTGCCGCTTGTGGTGCAGTATGTAGGTTATGGTGGTGGTCGTGGCCTCCCGCATGAGCAACTTCACTGGGCCGCTTCGGACTTTGCTTACTTCCGCATGGACACGCGCGGGCAGGGCGCCGAGTGGAGCGTGGGCGCAACGGCCGATCCGGTGGGCTCCACCGTTTCCGTGCCTGGCTTCATGACGCGCGGGGTGCTCAACAAGAACGACTACTATTACCGTCGGCTCCTTACCGACGGTGTGCGCGCCATAGATGCCATGGTGGCACAGGATTTTGTTGATCCTGACCGCATAGCCGTCTGCGGCGACAGCCAGGGCGGGGGCATTTCGCTCGCCGTCGCTGGCCTGGACGAGCGTGTCCGTGCGACAATGCCGGACGTGCCCTTTCTTTGCGACTTTCCGCGGGCTGTGCAGATTGCGTCCAGCGATCCGTACCTGGAAATCGTCCGTTTCCTGGCCCAGCATCGCGACAAGACAGCCGTGGTTCTTGAAACTCTGACTTACTTTGATTGCGTGAATTTCGCGCGCCAGTCCAAGGCTGCTGCGTTGTTCTCGGTGGCGCTGATGGACGATACTTGCCCGCCTTCAACCGTCTACGGCGCGTTCAACGCCTATGCGGGGGAAAAGACTATCGTAGAATACGCGTTCAACAATCACGAGGGCGGGCAGGGCTACCAGGAGCTCAAGCAGATCGAGTGGCTCAGCGAGCTGTTTGGCGTCACCTGAAGCTGTGCTTCATCCGGCAAGCTCACAAGGCTCTGTCGCCGCTGCCGCTAAGCCACGTTCCCCGCCAGACCAACCAGGCCGGCATACACGCCGCCAAGCGCCATCAGCTCATCATGACGTCCGACCTCGGCGACCCTGCCGTCCTTCAGCACGACGATCTGGTCGGCATTGCGCACCGTTGAAAGGCGGTGGGCGATCGAGATGATGGTTCGCCCCTTCACTACGGCCAGTGCCTTGGTCATCGCCTGCTCGGTCTGGGTGTCGAGTGCACTCGTGGCCTCGTCGAGCAGCAGCACCGGGGTGTTGCGAAGGAAGGTGCGTGCCAGTGCAAGGCGCTGCTTCTCCCCGCCTGAAAAG
This sequence comes from uncultured Devosia sp., assembly GCA_965650055.1. Taxonomy (GTDB): domain Bacteria; phylum Pseudomonadota; class Alphaproteobacteria; order Rhizobiales; family Devosiaceae; genus Devosia. Next base: position 1,577 of record CBFGMY010000299.1, on the reverse strand, counting down.
CGAAAGCCCCGCTCGCCGACAATGGTCGCATAGCCTTCCGGCAGGGCGGCAATGAGATGGTGAATCTGGGCGGCACGCGCAGCGGACTCCAGCTCCTCGTGAGACGCGTCGGGCTTGGCAAATCGCAGATTGTCGGCGACGGACGCATGCAGCAGGAAGGGCTCCTGCGAGACAACGCCCAGCACATCGGCCAGCTGGCGGAAGGTCAGGTCGCGCACGTCGATACCGTCAAAGCGGACCGCCCCCTTGTCCACGTCGATGAGGCGGGCGAGCAGGTAGCCCAGGGTCGTTTTGCCCGCGCCGGTCGCGCCTACAACGGCTACGCGCGCGCCGGCGGGGATATCGATCGATACGTCGCTCAGAGTTGGTTCGGCAGCCTTGTCGTATGAGTAGCTCACCCCCTGGATCTGTACCGCGCCCGTGAAGGCGTGGTTGTACGGCACCTTTGGAATGTCGGGCTCGGTCAGTTCAACCGGTGTGTCCAGGTATTGGAATATCCGGGTGAACAGGGCGCGGGTCGAGCGGATGCGGACGCTGGCCTCCAGAAGCTCCTCGAGCGGCCAGAGCAACTGCTCTTGCAGCGCGATCAGCGCCACCAGGGTGCCGATTGTGACCGGCACGCCGCCGTCGATCAGCAGCCCCCCGACCAGCAGGGTGAGGCAGGCATGACGCCCAGAAACACGAAGATCAAGGACCACTGCCATTCACCGGCAGTGTGAGCCTTCTCCTCCAGATGCGCGAGCTCTCGGGAGTCGATTCCAAATCGATGCCTCAGATATCCCGTCCGGCCCATGGTCCGCGCGAGGATAATTCCGGGCACGGAGAGCATTTCGAGCACGGATGAGGAAAGCTCGCTCGTGCGGGTCTGCTGTTGGTGGGTCGCCTCCTCGCGCAGTTGGCCCACGCGATGGCTTACCCAGATCGTGAAGGGAACCAGCACGAAGGAGAACAGCGCCAGGCGCCAGTCCAGCAGGATCATGGCGACGGTTGTCATCGCGACTGTGCCAATGTTGCGTGCCAGTTCGGTGGCCGTCGCGGTGACGAGCGACTGCAGGCCACCGATGTCGCTGGCGATGCGCGACTGGATGTCGCCCGACCGGGTCCGAACGAAAAAGCCGATCGAAAGCGCCTGCAAATGGGCGTAAACCCGCACCCGCAGGTCATGCAGAATGGCGTGGCCGACCCGCGATGACAGCAAGGTCTGGCCCACATTGATGACCGCTACCGCCACCGCCGCGGCAATCATGCCGCCGGCCAGCCATGCCAGCAGACCCAGGTTGCTCGCTGGCAGCGCGTCATCGATGATCGCGCGGAGCAGGAATGGCGAGACCAACCCGACCCCCGAGCTCAGCACAATGAGCAGCAGGGCAGCAATGAATTGCAGGCGGTACGGCCGGAAGAGGGCCAGGATGCGGCCGACCGACACGTGCTTTCCGGCCAGGGTCTCGTAATCGTCCTGCAGGTCCTGATCATGGGCAGTCATGGGTCGCTCTTGATTTTTGCTGATCGAATAGGTGACCTGCCACCATTGACTTTTGCCGTGGCGCTGGTTACAGCCTAGGCAGAATGGAGAAGGC
>CBFGMY010000298.1:0-3072 GCA_965650055.1 uncultured Devosia sp. | reverse complement strand
ACAGCCGATCGAGCCAGCGCCGGCGGCCGAGGACGATGCCCAGGGCGGTGCCCAGCGCCATGGCGATGACGAAGGCGCTGGTGGCGCGCAGCAGGGTCTTGCCCAGGTCTGAGAGCAGCGGGCCGTTGACTGCAAGGGTCCAGAGTTCGACGGCCACGGCCGATGGCGGCGGAAACAGGCGGTGGGCGAAGGCCATGGCGAGGGCCTGCCAGAGTAGCAGCAGCAAAGGCAGCGACAGATATTCGAGCGCCGTGTGCCGGCTTTGGCGGCGGGGCTGCGGTCGGTCGGGCGCCGGGATGCCTATTTGCGATACCCCCCCCAGAAGGTGCCGGCAGCGAGCTCGGTCTGATCGCCGACCAGGTCGCTGCCGCCATATTTGGCCAGGAGCGCAAAGGCCTGCTCGGCGGCCTCGGTATCGCCAGGATCGTAACCGGAGACGATGCCGGCGCGATAATCGTCGCGCAGCTGGGTGAAGAGCGCCGGCTCGCCCGATGCGCCCATCAGTTCGGTGAGCTTGTCCCAGGCGGCGTCATCGGTTCGGAGGACCGCCTTGGCGTCAAAGGAGGCATCGAGGAAAGCCGTGATGGCGGCGGTCTTGGTCGTGGCGGTCTGGTCGGAGAAGGTCCAGCCGAGCAGGGGTGGCTGCTCGGCGACGCCGAGGCTATCGAGCATGCCGGCGACCGAAAGCAGCTCGGTCATACCCGCGGCCTTGGCGCGCGCATTCCACTGCCAGAAGTTGAGGGCCGCATCGACGCCGCCCGAAGCGAGGAGTTCGTTGACCAGCGGCGGGGCGCCGAAGCGGGCGCTGGCATCGTCGGCGAGCGTGCCTGACGTAGCCTGGTTGTAGAAGGCCTGGAGGATGACCCAGCTCTTGTCGGCGGGGCTGCCTGATACGGCGATGGTCTTGCCGGCGAGGTCGGCTACCGAGGTGATGGGGCTGTCGGCCGGCACCATCAGTCCGCCGACGGCGAGGGAGTGGGGCACCATGGTCACCATGTTGCCGTCACCACGCTGGATGGAGACCCAGACGAAATCGGAGAGGATGACATCGACGGCACCGGCGAGCAGGGCAACCTGGCCGGCGCGGCTATCGGCCAGCGGCCGGATCTGCAGGTCGAGGCCATGTTTGGTATCGAGGCCGAGATCCTTGATGGTCTGGATTTCCCACTGCACCGTGCCGCTTTCCTGCACGCCGACGACGAGGGTTTCGGCGGCGAAGGCGGGGGACAGCAGGAGGGCTGTGGTCAGGGCAAGGACGAGGGTGCGCATGAGGGCTCGTTGTAAAGGCTGATGGAGGTGTTGGCGAGGGTGACCAAGGGGTGGGATCGGGGCCAAACCACCCCCACCCTCAATCCCTCCCCACAAGGGGGAGGGAGGCGCCAGCTCGAAGGTCCATGTTCTTCGTCTCCCTCCCCTCGATGGGGAGGGATCAAGGGTGGGGTAGGGCCGCAGGCGCCGCGCTGGGGCTCGCTGGCTCAGGCGCCGGTGACGCGCCAGATGACGTCGCCGACGTCGTCGGCCATGAGCACGGCATTGTCAGCGGCGAGGGCGACGCCGACCGGGCGGCCGTAGGAGTATTTCTCGTCGGGCGACAGGAAGTCGGTGAGGATGTCGCGCGGCAGGCCGACCGGCTTGCCGTTTTCGAAGGCGACGAAGGTGAGTTTATAGCCGCTGAGCTTGCTGCGGTTCCACGAGCCATGCTGGCCGATGGCCATACCGGTGGGGAAGCCGGGCAGGGTGCCCTCGGGCAGGTGGCAGAGGCCGAGCGAGGCGGTGTGGCCACCCAGGGCATAATCGGGATGGTCCTGCGTGCTGGCGGGGTGGGCCGGGTTCTGGGTGACGCGATCATCCACCACGCCCCAATAGGAATAGGGCCAGCCATAGAAGCCGCCATCGCGGACCGAAGTCAGGTAATCGGGCGGGGTTTCGTCGCCGAGACCGTCACGCTCGTTGACCACGGTCCAGAGGGCGCCTGTGATGGGCTCCCAGGCCATGCCGACCGGATTGCGCAAGCCGCCGGCGAAGATGCGCGACGTGCCTGTGGCAATGTCGAATTCGTGGATGCAGGCGCGGTCGATTTCGGCTTCCGGGCCGGCGTCTTCGATATTGGTCAGCGACCCGACGGCGACATAGAGCTTGCTGCCGTCCTTGCTGGCGATGAGGTTGCGCGTCCAGTGGCCGCCCGGGATTAGGCCCATGATCTTGCGGCCTGGCGCGGTGATGCGGGTGGCACCTGCTTCGTAGGGATAGGCGAGCACGGCGTCGCTGGCGCCGACATAGAGGGTGGTGCCGAGCAGGACCATGCCGAAGGGCTGGCGGACACCCTCGATGAAGGCGTGGCGGATTTCGGCAATGCCGTCGCCATCGGCGTCGCGCAGCAGCGTGATGCGGTTGGGGCTGTTGCCCGAGGCGCGCGCGCGTTTCATGGTGCTCGACATGGCGTGATCGAACAGGCTGCTCGGCTTGCCATCCTCGCCCATGGACTCGGCGACCAGCACGTCGCCATTGGGCAGGACATGCATGTGGCGGGGATGGTCAAGGCCCTTGGCGAAGGCATTGACCTTGAGGCCTGCGGCGGCGGTGGGCTTGTGGTCGCCCTCCCAACCCCTGGCGCTGGGCATTTTCAGCGTCGGAATGCTGCCCTGCGCCTTGGGTGCCGGAATGGCGGGCGCCTTGCCGTAGACCGCGGGGCGGGGGCCATCATTGCGATGGCGGATGGCAACGGCGACCGCGCCGACGGCGGCGACAATGCTGGCAAAGATGGAATCGGACATTGGAACAGCTCGACAAAGATGGGGCGTTGCCGAAGCTAATGGCATCTGGGCAGCAAAAAGGCCATGCCCCAGGAATGGTTTACCGTGGCGCGCAGAGCAGTTTGGCGGTGCGCGTGACCCCAGTGACGCTGCGGAAAAGCCCGGACCCGGCAGTGCCGGGTCCGGGGCGCGTTGTTACTCGGCGGCCTGCGGCATGGCACCGGAACCGGCGCCTGCCGGTGTCCAGACGATCCAGGCGAAGAGCAGCACACCGGCAAAGGTGATGAGCGAGGCGACCGCCACGACGGGGGCCATGCCG
>CBFGMY010000297.1:0-3144 GCA_965650055.1 uncultured Devosia sp. | reverse complement strand
TCATGATGTCCGCGACGCCGGTGCCGTTGTAGCCGCTGCGCCGGATAGCGCGCGCGGCGGCGTCGACGATGCGATCGTGCGTGACTTCTTTGGAACGGGCGACGGCCTTTTTCATATGATGCTCATCATACATCATTCCAGGGCATGGCGCAAGGGGGTCTTCTGCCCCAGGTCGCATGTTCCAGAGGGGGGTTTTTCAGGCCGCCCACGCCCCACCTATTTGGCCGAAAGCAGTCGCGCGGGCGCCCTACTCGCGCTGTCCGCGGCCAGATCGGCCATGACGACGTGCGACGGCGGATCCCAAGGTCGAATGGATCCGCATCTACGGGACCTCGATCGAGATGTTGGCCCGTTCGGTGCCCGGCGTGTCGGACAGCGTCGCCCAGAAATCCGTGCTGCGCATCCAGGGCTGCAGGCCCATGGGAAAGTCCCGGCTTGGAATCGGCGGCAGCTCGGCCGCCGTGAAATCGTTGCCGTAAGGCACCAAGGGTTTGGTCACGTCAGGGTTCTGGATGTGGGGACGCAGCTTGTTCAGGGCGACGTTCCAGTTGTCGAGCAGGTCCTTGCGCGTGATCGGGCCGCCGGGTTTGTCGGCCGTGGGGTGCAACGCCCGCTGGTGAAAGGCCGTCACCGCCTGCCCCGCCGGCGTCGCCTTGAACGCGGTCCACGCGTTGAACGCGGGGTTGCCGAACGTGACGACAGCTTCGATCTTGCCCTTGGCGAACGCCGCCTCCAGCCACTGGTGGCGATAGGCCTGAATGCCCGGATCGTTCAAGTGCGGCAGCGCCATGTTCTGGTTGAAGATGCCGTATACGAACGCGTTGATCATCAGATAGCTCTTCGAGAAACCCAGCTTCTCGACGAAGCCCTGCACGCGGCGGCCGGCCTGGCCCGACAGGATGCGGCGCGTGACCGCTTCGGTCTGCGCAGGGTCCTGGCCGATGACCAGCAGACGCGCGGTGCCGTTGGCGCGGCCGCGGTAGAAGATGGGGCCCCAGAGCGAACGGAAGCCGTCCGCGCCCCTGTATACGGTGCCGTCGGGATACTTCTGGCACAGCGTCCGGAACTTGCCCGTAGGCCCGGTATCGAACGGGTCCGTGTTCATCGTGGCCTCCATGGCTCGGCGGTGTCGCTATCTTGGAACGCGATCTTTCCCGGTCAGCGGCCATGGCGGAAGCTGAAGAGCGGCATGCCACGACTGGGATAGGCCAATAGACAGAAGACCCGGATGCCCTCTATCAGACGCCACCCGTTCACCTTCAGCCCTGGTGGCGCACCCGCTGGCCCGAGCCTCTCCAAGAGCCCGCAGACGCACACCCCATAACAGCCCGCCTCGGAAGGGGCCGCTTAGGGGCTAGAAGAAAGTGGGCGTCCCGATCGCCTCGCCTCTCTCGCTATGTCGCCGAAGAAGCAGCCTTGCCCTCTGAACGTCAACGGTAGCCGTCTAGGTTTAGCAACCGACTGGCGATGCTTTTGATTGCCGACTTGCCTTGGCTCGAGGCTGTCGCATTGGAGAGAAGAGCAACGCCAGACCGGCTTGCGGGGTCCAGATAAACGGCCGTGAAAACGCCCGGATCGCCACCCCAGTGATTGGGCTTCACCGCGCCATCCAATAGCGAACCCATCCAGCCCAGGCCTTGACCGGTCAGCCAATCGGGCAACCCCTTTGGCGTCTGCATGTCCAGCATCCGCGCCATGGTTTCCGGCTTGAGGATCCTGACGCTCTGAGCGGCACCGCCATTGGCGGAGGCGGCCACGAAGCGCGTGATGTCGGCCACGGAGGAACGCAGCATGCCGACCGGCCAATCCGGAAAACCAACGGGCTCCACCGGTGTCGGAACACCATCGATGATGTCGTAAGGCGTCGCGCTCTGTCGCTTGGGCGTATCGCTGAGTTTCCAGTAGGTATCGCGCATGGCCAACGGCGCGAAGATCCGCTCGCGGGTCTGCTGGCGCATATCCTTACCGCCGATTCGGCCGGCGAGAAAGCCGAGCAAGGCATAGCCGACATTGCTGTAGTCCCATGTCGAACCAGGTATCGCCTTCGTAAAGCATTTCTCGCTGGAATAAGCCGGCCCAGTCGGCACAAGATAGTTCTTCAGGAAATCGGACAGCGGCAACGTCGCATCACGGCCTGGCTGACGAAACTCGATTTCGTAGTACTTGACGTCCGACAGGCTGGAGGTATGCGTCAGAAGCTGACGAAAGGTGATCGGCGCAGTCGGGTGGTTCGGATTGTTGAGAGGGAAATCGAGATGAGGGGCCACTGGCTCGTCCAGCGTCAATCGCCCGTCTTCGGCGAATTGCATGATGGCCGTGGCGGTCACCGTCTTCGTGATCGAAGCGATGTGGAACAGCGTATCGGCGGTCACAAGCCGACGCTTCCCGATGTCGGCATAGCCATAGCCCCGCACGAGGCGAACCGTGCCTTCCCGGGCCAAACCCACGGCCAATCCCGGGATGTTGGCCATGCGCATTTGCTCAGCGACGAAAGCATCGAATGCGTCGGGCATCGTGGAATGACCACTTCTTTTCTTGCCCACGGCCGGCAAGGCAAGAGCGGCGAGCCCGGCACCCATCAGCCTCATCAGTCTGCGCCGTTGCGCCAGAAAAACATCGGAGGTATCGAGGTCTATCACGTACTTAGCCCTTTGTGAGGTGAGCAACGGCTTTACGCAAAAAGCAGGAAAGACCTGGATCGGCCTGTATGCGGGGGAGCAGCCCTGCCATCGAGTTGCGCGGCAGGCCCTCCCCAATTAATATGTAGGCGCCTACATAAAGTGTCAAGCCCATGACCGATGCCAAAACGGAGCTGAGCAACTACACCTCTCGCGCAGGCGGTGCCGCCATAGGTGCGAGACTTCGACGCCTTTCTGAACGGATCGATCGAGAAGCCGCCCAGTTCTACGCCGAGCAAGGTGTGGAGTTCGAACAGCGTTGGTACGGCACGCTGAACCTGCTGGACCAATTCGGCTCGCTCACGGTGGGAGAGCTAGCCGAGGCTTTGGGCATCAGCCATGTTTCGGTGAGTCAGACACGTGACTCACTGCATAAAGCCGGATTTGTCGAAACAACGGCGGATCCGGAAGACGCGCGTCGCAGGATGCTCCGTCTTTCGAAGAAGGGGCGAACCTTGGTGAATCG
>CBFGMY010000296.1:0-3146 GCA_965650055.1 uncultured Devosia sp. | reverse complement strand
GCGATGGCGAAGTTGTTCATCATGGCGCGGAAGGCGGCGCCTTCCTTGTGCATGTCGATGAAGATCTCGCCGATGCGACCATCGTCATATTCGCCGGTGCGGACATAGACCTTGTGGCCGCCCACGACCGCCTTCTGGGTGTAACCCTTGCGGCGATCGGGCATCTTTTCGCGGGAGCGGACTTCCACTTCGCGCTCGATGATGCGCTCGACGATCTTTTCGGCGATCTGCGGCACGCGGGCAGCCGCATTCATGCTCATCAGCTCTTCGACATGGTCCTCGTCATCCTCGTCATCGGCAGCAGCCAGGACCGAGGAATTGAGCGGCTGGGAGAGCTTGGAGCCATCGCGATAGAGCGCGTTGGCCTTCAGCGCCAGACGCCAGGACAGCATATAGGCTTCCTTGGCCTCTTCGACGGTGGCGTCGTTGGGCATGTTGATGGTCTTGGAGATGGCGCCCGAGATGAAGGGCTGGGCGGCAGCCATCATCAGGATGTGGCTCTCGACCGAGAGGTAGCGCTTGCCGATCTTGCCGCAAGGCGTCGCGCAATCAAACACCGGCAGATGCTCGTCCCTAAGGTGCGGCGCGCCTTCCAGCGTCATCGCGCCGACGACGTGCAGGTTTGCGGCCTCGATGTCCTTCTTGGAAAAGCCCAGGAAGGGCAGCAGCTCGAAGGAGAAGTCGTTCATCTGCTCGTCGGTGACGCCCAGCGACTTGAGGAAATCAACGCCCAGGGTCCACTGGTTGAAGATGAACTTGATGTCGAAGGCCGAGGCGGTCGCGGCATTGAGCGCGGCGATCTTGTCGTCGGTAAAGCCCTTGGTGCGGAGCGTCGAAGGATTGACGCCGGGCGCCTGGTTCAGGTTGCCATGGCCGACGGCATAGGCTTCCATTTCGGCGATCTGGCTCTCGGAATAGCCCAGGGTGCGCAGAGCGGGGGGCACGGCGCGGTTGATGATCTTGAAGTAGCCGCCACCGGCGAGCTTCTTGAACTTGACCAGGGCGAAATCGGGCTCGATGCCGGTGGTGTCGCAATCCATGACCAGGCCAATCGTGCCGGTCGGGGCGATCACCGAGACCTGGGCATTGCGGTAGCCATGCTTCTCGCCGAGGGCGAGCGCATTGTCCCAGGCAGCCTTGGCGCGCTCGGAGAGAGCGGCGTCGGTGATGTTGGCGTGGTCGAGCGGCACCGGGGTGATGGAGAGGGCTTCGTAGCCACCGGCATTGCCATGGGCAGCGTTGCGGTGGTTGCGGATGACGCGCAGCATGTGCTTGGCGTTGCGCTTGTAATCCTTGAAGGCGCCCAGTTCCTTGGCCATTTCGGCCGAGGTGGCATAGGAAACGCCGGTCATGATGGCGGTGACGGCGCCGGCAATGGCGCGGCCTTCGGCGCTATCGTACGGGATGCCCGAGGTCATCAGCAGCCCGCCGATATTGGCGTAGCCGATGCCCAGGGTGCGGTATTCGAACGACCGTTCGGCAATGGCCTTGGACGGGAACTGCGCCATCATCACCGAGATTTCGAGCACGATGGTCCAGAGGCGGACGGTGTGCTCATAGGCAGCGGTGTTGAAGGTGCCGTCGGTGTTCCGGTACGGCAGCAGGTTGACCGACGCCAGGTTGCAGGCGGTGTCGTCGAGGAACATGTATTCCGAGCAGGGGTTCGACGCATTGATCGGACCGGCTTCGGGCGAGGTGTGCCACTCGTTGATGGTGGTGTGATACTGAATGCCGGGATCGGCCGAGGCCCAGGCGGCATAGCCGACCTGTTCCCAGAGATCGCGGGCCTTAAGGGTCTTGGTGACCTTGCCGGACTGGCGCGCCTTGAGCTGCCAATCGCCATCGCCTTCGACGGCGCGCAGGAAGTCATCGGTGACGCGGACGGAATTGTTGGAATTCTGGCCGGACACAGTGAGATAGGCTTCGCTGTCCCAATCGGTGTCGTAGACCGGGAATTCGATATCGGTATAGCCCTGCTTGGCGAACTGGATGACGCGGTAGATGTAGTTCTCCGGCACCAGCGCCTTCTTGGCGGCGCGGACTTCGCGCTTGAGGGCGGGATTCTTGGCCACGTCGAAGCAATCGTCGCCCGAACCTTCGCAGTTCACGGCGGCCTTCATGATGGCCTTGAGATGCTTGGAAACGACCTTGGAGCCGGTCACGAGGGCAGCGACCTTCTGCTCCTCCTTGACCTTCCAGTTGATGTATTCTTCCACGTCGGGGTGATCGATATCGAGCACCACCATCTTGGCGGCACGGCGCGTCGTACCGCCCGACTTGATGGCGCCGGCAGCGCGATCGCCGATCTTGAGGAAGCTCATCAGGCCGGATGACTTGCCGCCGCCCGAAAGCTTTTCGCCCGAGCCGCGCAGGGCGGAGAAATTGGTGCCGGTGCCCGAACCATACTTGAACAGGCGCGCCTCGCGGACCCAGAGGTCCATGATGCCGTTTTCGTTGACCAGGTCGTCATTGACCGACTGGATGAAGCAGGCATGCGGCTGGGGATGCTCGTAGCTCGACTTGGACGAGACCAGCTTGTGGGTGAAGGGGTCGACATAGAAGTGGCCCTGGCCGGGACCGTCGATGCCATAGGCCCAATGCAGGCCCGTGTTGAACCACTGGGGAGAGTTCGGGGCAACGCGCTGGGTGGCCAGCATATAGGCGAGTTCGTCAAAGAACGCCTTGGCATCTTCCTCGGAGGCAAAGTAGCCGCCCTTCCAGCCCCAATAGGTCCAGGTGCCGGCTAGGCGATCGAACACCTGGCGGCTGTCCATTTCCGAGCCATAACGCTCGGCTTCGGGCAGCTTGGCGAGCGCAGCTTCGTCGGGGACGGAGCGCCACAGCCAGGACGGCACGGAATTTTCTTCAACTTTCTTCAGGACCTTGGCGACGCCGGCCTTGCGGAAATACTTCTGCGCAATGATGTCGGCCGCGACCTGGCTCCAGCCCGCCGGAATGGCGATATTCTCGAGCTTGAAGACCACCGAACCATCGGGATTGCGAATCTCGCTCGTGGCCGAGCGGAACTCGATCGAGCCGTAGCGATCCTGGTCGGCGGACGTAAAGCGGCGTTCAATGCGCATGCGTATTCCCCAATGTAACGGGCACGGCTGTGCCCGCGAGCCGAAACCCGGCTTCTCATCCAA
>CBFGMY010000295.1:0-3159 GCA_965650055.1 uncultured Devosia sp. | reverse complement strand
ATCGACCAGCAGCAGGGCGGCGCCGCGGCCGGCGCGCAGGGCGGCCAGCGCGATCTCGACGGAGGGGGCATGCGCCACCTTGGCGCCGCCGTTCATGGCCATCTTGGTGGCTTCGCTGAGCTGGCCCTCGAGGGCTCCGATGATGAGCAGACGCATCCTGGCCTCCCTTACTGTGGTTTGATGATTTCGGTCATGGTGACGCCGAGCTTGTTTTCTACCAGCACGATTTCACCACGGGCGACGAGACGATCATTGACGAAGATTTCGACCGCTTCGCCAACCTGGCGGTCGAGTTCGATAACGGTGCCGGTATCGAGGCGCAGCAGCTCGCTCACCGGCATCTTGGTGCGGCCGAGCACGACCGAGATGCGGACGGGAACGTCGAACACCGCCTCGAGATCGGCGGCGTTGCGTTCGACATGGGCCTGCGGGCCGTCGGCGCGCTCGGGGGGCAGCATCTCCTCAAAGGAGATACCTTCCTGCATGGTGATGTCGTCGTCGCCGGGTTCGGAAGCGCTCAATGGTCGCTCTCCTGCTGCTTGGCCTGTCCGCCGCGGGCGGCGAGATAGGCTGAAATCTTGAGGTCGATGTCCTTGGCGACGGCGCCGATATCGCGCACCAGCCCGCCATCGACCCATTCGAGGCGGCCGTCACCCAGCCGCAGTTCGGGATCGCCCATCACCACCAGCCGCCCGGCAAAGCCCGAGGTCTGCATGTGGGCAGTGGCGACGTCGCGAATGCCGTCGGCAATGGTGGGATGGCAGCGCACCACCAGGTGCGGCACGCCGCTGAGGCTATGCATGCATTCCCCGATCAGCGCATCGAGTTCGACCGTGGGGTAGCGGGCGAGCAGATGCAAAGCCAGCTTGCGGCCGATGCTGGCGGCCAGTTCGACCGCTTCACGCCGGGCCTGGGCCGTGGCGTCATCGAGGGCAGCGGCCATCTCGGCGCTCTGCGTCGCCAGGGTGCCGGCGGCGGCGGCCAGGGTCTGGGCGGCAACGGCTGTGGCGTTGCGTTCGCCGGCGGCCACGCCTTCGGCATAGGCCTCCTCGCGCGCCTGCGCCAGGAGCTGGGCGACCAGGCGCTCGGGCATGGTTGGCTCGGGCGGCGCCGTGGGCGTCGTGCGCTTGCCGAGATCGAGGTCGAAAGTGAAGCGGGCGGGCGAGGGTGTCATGGGTTATGCCACCATCTGGTCGTCGGCTTTGGACTTCATGATCAGGATTTCGCCCTTGGCGGCGAGATCCTTGGCCGTGGAGACCATGCGGCCCTGGGCTTCGTCGACATCCTTGAGGCGCACTGGGCCCATGACTTCCATATCGTCCTTGAGCAGCTTGGCCGTGCGGCCCGACATGTTCTTGAAGAAGGTTTCCTTGACGCTTTCGTTGGCGCCCTTGAGCGCCATGGCCAGTTCCTTCTTGTCCATCTTGGTCAGCAGGGTCTGGATGGCCGAGGATTCGAGCTTGGCCAGGTCCTCGAAGGTGAACATCAGCGACTTGATGCGCTCGGCATCGTCGCGGCTGTGCTCTTCGAGCGTGGTGATGAAGCGCGCTTCGGTCTGGCGATCGAAGCTGTTGAAGATTTCGGCCATCTGCTCGTGGCTGTCGCGGCGCTTGCTGTGGTTCAGCGTCGACATGAATTCGGTGCGCAGGGTGGTCTCGATCTTTTCGAGGATTTCCTTCTGCACCGGGTCGAGGCCCAGCATGCGCTGCACCACATCCATGGCCAGCTCTTCGGGCAGCACGGCCAGGACACGCGAGGCGTGGTCGGTGGCGATCTTGGAGAGCACCACGGCGATGGTCTGCGGATACTCGTTCTTGAGATAGGCGGCGAGCACGTCGGCCTGCACGTTGGACAGCTTCTCCCACATGTTGCGGCCAGCCGGACCGCGGATTTCTTCCATGATGGCGTCGACCTTGTCGGCCGACAAAAAGCTGAGCAGCAGCCGCTCGGTCGAGTCGGTATTGCCCGACAGGGAGCCATTGGAGGAAATGGTGGTGACGAACTCGATCATCAGGTCGTCGAGCATTTCCTGGGTGATGGGGCCCAGGCGCACCATGGCGCGGCTCAACTGCTTGACCTCGAGCTCATCGAGCTCGTCGAAGATCGGGCGACCATAGTCCGGGCCCAGGGCCAGCAGCAGGGCGGCGGCCTTTTCGTCGCCCTTGAGCACGCGCTGGTTCGACGCATCGTTGCCGACGACAAGCTGCTTGCCCGCTGCGACGGTGGTCGGAAGGTCTGGTTTTTCTGCGGATTGGGAAACGACGGCCATGGCGGTTACGCTGCACTACCCAGCCAGTCGCGCACGATCAGCGCGGCCTGCTTGGGATTTTCTTCGACGAGGTTGCCGACGGTTTTGAGGGTCTGGAGCTGGGTCTCGCCCATCGACTTGGCGTTGGTGACCCAGGCCGGGGTCTTGTCCTTGGGCTCTTCGGGTTCCGCTATGACGTTACCATTGGCGCCAAGCACGCCGTGATGGCCCAGTTCGGCGGCCGAGGGCAGAGCCAGCGGCTGGCTTTCGGGGGTTATGACCTTCTTGAGCAGCGGGCGCATGACGAAGAAGACCAGCGCCAGAGCGATCAGCAGGGTCACGGCCATTTCGGCGCCGTTCATCAGGTCGTCGCGGGTGAAGTCGAGCAGGCCGCCGGCGGCGTCGGTGCCGGGCACGGCCAGTTCGGGCCGCTCGGCAAACTGCATGTTGACCACTTCGACGCTGTCGCCGCGGGCCTGCGAATAGCCGACGGCGGAGCGGACCAGGGTCAGGATCTGGGCGATTTCGTCGGCGCTGCGCGGGGCATAGACCGGGTCGCCATTCTGGTCGGACGAATAGACGCCATCGACCACCACGGCAACCGACAGGCGCTTGATGGCGCCGGCTTCGGTGACGGCCGTCTGGGTGGTCTTGGAAATCTCGTAATTGGTGACTTCCTCGCTCGAGGTGCCCTGTTCGGAGGCGCCGGCGCCACCGGTATTCTGCGATGCGCCCGGCAGCTCGTTGGCCACGGTCACCTGGCCATTGGCGCCGGCCGTCAGGTTTTCCGTCTCGCGGACCTGGCTGGAGCGGACGACCTGGCTTTCCGGGTCGAAGGTTTCCTGGGTGGTGGTCGAGCGGTTGTAGTCGACCTCGGCGCTGACTTCGACGCGGGCACGGCCGGCGCCGAC
>CBFGMY010000294.1:0-3170 GCA_965650055.1 uncultured Devosia sp. | reverse complement strand
TTCAAGCCTGCCGCGCTAGGGTGATCGACCGCATCAGGATCAGGAGGCTGTCTTGACCAAGTCCATCGTCATTGCCGTCGCGGCCTTGTTGCTTGGCACCGCTCTCGCAGCGCCGGTCCAGGCACAGTCCACGAACTTCGGCATCTTCTTCGGCGACGAAGAGTCCGACTTCTTTCCCGAGCGCATTACCTGCATGGGCGATTACCAGATCCGCCAGGCCGTGGCCGACCGCGGCTATACCAATATCTATCTCAACGTCATGAACGACAAGCATGTCGAGGTTCGGGCAACCCGCGGCGGCTGGGTCTACTTGCTCGATTTCAACTATTGCACCGGCCGCATCGAGGGGCGCCGGCAACTGCGCCCGGCAGGATAGGCGAGGGACCAGACCCTCTCGGCAGACCTCGTCCTTCGACAAGCTCACCATGAGGTCTCAGATAGGAACAAATCCGTCCCAAGATCGGGCGCCCGGTTTACGTTCCGTTTGCTTCTTGAAAGCACTTTCTTAAACGCGCGCTGCTAGAACCATCACATACGGTTTTTGTCTGGAGTTGCCGTATGGGAACCACCAGGGATCATAGTTCTGCGTACCAGGTTCCCGCTGGTTCCGATGTCTTCGGTGTTTGGCCGCATGCCGGGTTTTCAGGTATTGCGTACCGGCTGGCCAAGCTCACCGCCCCGCGTTCCGGGGTTATGGCGCTTGTTGCCGCCATGTTCTACCTCCTCTGAAGACCGGTGATTGCTTTCGCCATCCGGCGCGGCTATTGATCGGTCACGCCGCATACATCAACCGGGGAGGGCGCTTATGACATTGCTGTTTACGCACCGCTCCCGTGGCCCTGTCCACGCCCTGTGGCATCAGCTGCAGGGCTGACCGGTACTGGTACGGACATTTCCTTTCTGTCTCCCATTCTGGTTTGCCCTTCGTGGCGGTCTCTGACCGCCTGACAGGATTTTGGCGCTCAGCGCCGCACCAGTGAGACAAAAATGGGCTCTATCAGCCTCCGCAATGCCGGCCTTGTGGCTACCGACACCCTCTTTGCCAACCTCAATTTTGTTATCGCCGATGGCGATCGTGTCGGCCTTGTGGCCGGCAACGGCCGCGGCAAGACCACCTTGCTGCGTGCCATGGCCGGGCAGGGCGAACTGACCTCGGGCGATATCGTCCGCTCCCGTGGCCTTACCGTCGGCTATGTCGAGCAGGATATGCCGGCGGCCAGCATGGGCCTTACGCTCTACGACGCCGTGCTGGAGGCGCTGCCGGTTGCCGATCGCGAAACCGATAGCTGGCGTGTCGATGTGGTGCTCGACGAGTTCGAGACGCCCGACGCCATGCGTAACCGCAAGCTGACCGAACTGAGCGGCGGCTGGCAACGTATTGCCCTCATCGCTCGCTGCTGGGTGCTGCAGCCCGACGCGTTGCTGCTGGACGAACCCACCAACCATCTCGATCTCGGCAAGCTGTTCCAGCTCGAGAACTGGATCAACCAGGCGGCGCGCAACATCCCCGTAGTCATCGCCAGCCATGACCGGCAGTTCCTCGATGCCACCACCAACCGCACGCTCTTCCTGCGGCCCGATGCCAGCCACTATTTCGCCCTGCCATACAGCAAGGCGCGGGTGGCGCTGGCTGAGGCCGACGAAGCCGCCGAGGCGAAGCGCGAGAAGGACCTCAAGGAAGTGAGCCGGCTGCGCAAACAGGCCGCCAAGCTCACCAATATCGGCATCAACTCGGGCAGCGACCTGCTCGTCGTCAAATCCAAGTATCTGCGGGAGCGCGCGGCCAAGATCGAGGCGGCCGTCCATTCGCTGCACAAGGAGCGTAGCGGCGAGATCAAGCTGGGCAATAGCGGCACCAATGCCAAGGTACTGCTGGCCATCGAGAATGTCGATGTGACCAGCCCTGTGGGCGACAAGCTGTTCCGCATCGACAAGCTGCACATCTTCCAGGGCGATCGTCTGGTCATCCTGGGGCGCAACGGCACGGGCAAGTCGCAGTTCATTGGCCTGGTACACCGGGCTATGACGGGCACGGAGGCGCCGGGTATCCGCGTCAGTCCGCAAGTGGTGCCCGGCTATGTCGACCAGGCCATGAGCTTCCTGCCATCAAAGCAGTCCCCGCTCGGCTACATCACCGGCCGTTTCGACCAGGGCGACCAGCGCAGCAAGGCCTTGCTGGCCGCGGCCGGCTTCGCCGTCGAAAAGCAGGAGCGGCCGATCGCCGAGCTGTCCTTCGGCCAGCGCGCCCGGTTGGGCCTCTTGGCTATCCGCCTGCTGGAGCCCAATTTCTACCTGCTGGACGAACCGACCAACCATGTCGATATACCCGGCCAGGAGCGGCTGGAGGATGAAATCCTCACTCATGGCGCCACCTGCATCCTGGTCTCGCATGACCGCAGCTTCGTCCGCGGCCTGGGCAACCGCTTCCTGGTGATCGAAAACCGCCGGCTCAAGGAGGTCGATAGTCCCGAGCCGCATTTCGCCGCCATGGCAAGCGACGCAAGCTGACACCAGCGGGCCCAGCCAGGCCTGGGCCCGCTAAGCTCCCGATAACCATCGTCGCAAGCGTGTATGCCGCCTCGCTCTCACCATCACGGCGTGAAGATAAGTCCTTAAGAACTGGGCGATACCGTCGATCGATCGGAAACTATTGGGATCGGGGGGCCCATGTTTCAGAGCCTCGATGGCGATAGCGCGCCTTCACGATCCCACTACGATTGGCACGACGTCCGCTTCATCGGCGCGGCAGCTGGTCGTTATGCCTTGCCCGCCCGGGGGCCGACCGAAGAGGGCAAGGTCGCCGTCTATGCCTGCCGGCTATGCTCGATCTCGACCAGGGTATCGGTCATTGTGGGGCCAGTGATCGGCAAGGAAGGCGAGCAGGTCACCGCCCATTTTGATGACTTCGGCATCCTGCGCGGCAAGATCATCCGCAAGCTGCCCTCCGGCTTTGCCATGGAACTCACCCTCTCCGACGCCGAGCGCAACAAGCTGGGCGGCAAGATCGTCTGGCAGAAGAAGAAGGTCCACGATCAGGTCCCCGACAAGCGCGAGCACAAGCGCATCCTGCCGCGCGACCCGCGGACCATCCTGACGCTCGCCGATGGCACGCAGATGCCGTGCTTCGTCATCGATATCTCCCGCTCGGGCGTCGCCGTATCGGCAGAAAT
>CBFGMY010000293.1:0-3175 GCA_965650055.1 uncultured Devosia sp. | reverse complement strand
CACCCCCCTCTCTGTGGGGGTGTGTTGTCGCCCGTTGGGGGTGGGGTTCGCCCCCCTTCCTTGCCCCCGGCACCAAGAGAAGGCCCCCTCACCCGGCGCTCCGCGCCGACCTCTCCCCCAGAGGGAGAGGTGAGAAAAGGTCAACGTCATGACCATCCATTTCATCGGCGCCGGACCCGGCGCGGCCGATCTCATCACGGTGCGCGGCCGCGACTTGCTCGCCCGCTGCCCCGTCTGCCTCTATGCCGGCTCCATCGTGCCGCCGGAAATGCTCGGCTGGTGCGGTCCCGACACCCGTCTCGTCGACACGGCGCCTTTGTCGCTCGACGAAATCGAGGCCGAATATGTCCGCGCCCATGCCGCGGGGCAGGATGTGGCACGCCTCCATTCCGGCGATCTCTCCGTGTGGAGCGCGGTCGCCGAGCAGATGCGGCGGCTCGATCGCCTCGGCATCCCCTATTCGCTCACCCCCGGCGTCCCCGCCTTCGCCGCCGCCGCCGCTGCCTTGGGCCGCGAGCTGACCATCCCCGCCGCGGCACAGAGCCTCGTGCTCACCCGCGTCTCCGGCCGCGCCTCGCCCATGCCCCCGGGTGAAACGCTGGCCGCCTTCGGCGCTACCGGCGCAACGCTGGCCATTCACCTCGCCATCCACGCGCTGGACCGCGTGGTCGCCGAACTCACCCCGCTCTACGGCGCCGATTGCCCGGTGGCGGTGGTGTTCCACGCCAGTTGGCCCGACGAGAAGATCATCCGCGGCACGCTGGCCGATATCGAAGCGCGCTTCGCCGCCGATCCGGTCGAGCGCACCGCCATCATCTTCGTCGGCAAGGGCCTGGGCGCCGAGGATTTCCGCGAGAGTTCGCTCTACGACCCCGATTACCAGCGACGGTTCCGGGATCGGCAATAGCCTAGCGGCCCGCGCTGCTCGCCCGCACCACCAGGTCCGGCTCGATCAGCGTTACCTGGGCCTCGGGCAGGCCATCACCCGCCTGGATCAGCCCGATCAGCCGGTCCACTGCCAGTTCGGTCACCCGGTCGACCGCATAGTCGACGCTGCTGATCGGCGTCGCCGCATGTTCGGCGAATTCGATATTGTCGAAGCCGACAATGGCCATGTCCTCGGGCACGCGCAGGCCATGCTGCTGGGCCCAGCGCAGCGCACCCAGCGCCATGGAATCGGTCGCCGCCAGCACGGCGGTCATGCCGTTGCCGCGCGCCATCAGTTCCGCCATGGCGTCATGTCCCGCCACCACCGAATGCGCCCCCGGCACGGCATGCAGGGCCGCATCAACGGCGATGCCGGCCTCGGTCAGCGCCCTCACATAGCCGTCCTGCTTTTCGAGATTGCCGCGCTGCTGCCCGCCATCGATCAGCCCGATGCGGCGATGACCGCGCTCGATCAGGTGCCGTGCCGCCTTGTAGCTGCCCTGGCGCGTGTCCATGCTCACCACGTCGACACCGGCATCCTCATCGCCCACCAGCAACACGACCGGGTAGCCGGCGCCGCGCACCCGGCGGATATGGTCGAGCTCGCGGTGGCTGCGCGGATAGATCAGCATGCCGTCCACCTGGCGCGAGCGGAACATTTCGATGACCTTCTTTTCCTCCTGGTGGTCGCCATTGGAGGTGGCGAACAGCGTCAGGTACCCTCGCTCCGCCAGTCGCAATTCGATGGCCTGGGCCACGCGGGTCAGGATGGGATTGGTGATCGAGGTCAGCACCAGCCCGATCGTCTTGGTCTCGCGGCTCACCAGCGATTTGGCGATATGGTTGGGCAGGTAGTTCAGCGCCTCGGCCGCCTCGCGGATCAGCAGCCGCGTTTCCGCGGGGATGCGCGGGCTGTCGCGCAGGGCCAGCGATACCGTGTTCACCGAAAATCCGGTCCTGTCCGCAATGTCCTTCAGCCGAACGATCGGTCTGCCCATGCCTGTCCCTTGTATTAGCGCTAACAGCCTCCTATCACTTCGCAGGTCCATCACCAAGCCGAGGCCAGCATGACGCAGCTCACCATCCCCGATCTTGCCGGCAAGGCCGTGCTCGTCACCGGCGCCTCCACCGGCATAGGCGCGGCCCTCGCCAAGGCGCTGGGCGCCCAGGGCGCCATGGTCGGTGTGCACTACAATTCGAGCAAGGATGCCGCCGAAGCCGTCACCAATGCGGTCAAGGATGCGGGTGGCAGCGCCTTTCTCGTCCGCGCCGACGCGTCGAGCTCAAGCGAGATCGCCCGCGCCGTCGAGGATACGGCGACCGCTTTCGGCCGGCTCGATGGGTTGGTCAACAATGCCGGCGGCATGGTCGGCCGCATGGCCTATGCCGATATGGACGACGCCTATTACGACAAGGTCATGGATCTCAACGGCCGCTCGGTGATTTCAGCGTCACGCGCCGCCATCCCCCATCTCAAGCGCCAGGGCGGGTTCATCATCAACACCAGCTCGATCGCCGCGCGCAACGGCGCCAGCAATGGCGCGGGCCTTTATGGCTCGTCCAAGGCGCTGGTCAGCAACATCACCCGCGGCATGGCCAAGGAGCTCATCGGCTTCGGCATTCGCGTCAACGCCGTGGCGCCGGGCGTGATCGACACGCCCTTCCACGAGCGCTACTCGACCGAAGCCCAGCTCAAGGCCAATGTCGCCACCGTGCCCATGGGCCGCGTCGGCACACCGGAGGAATGCGTCGGCGCCTACCTGTTCCTCGCTTCCGAGAGCCTATCGGGCTACATCATCGGCCAGGTCATCGAGGTCAATGGCGGCCAGTTGATGCCCTAGGCCGGCTCGTATTTCTCCAGAAACGCCTCGATCCCGAGCGCGCGGAAATCCGGCAGGGCTTGGTGCAACCGGTCGTGGCTCCAGTCCCACCACTTCATAGCATCGAGCCTCGACGCGACGCTATCGCTAAACCGCTGCTTGATCGTGCGCGCCGGCACGCCAACGGCGATGGCGAAGTCGGCCACGTCCCGGGTCACCACGGCATTGGAGCCAATAATGGCGCCATTGCCGATGGTGACGCCCGGCATGATCACCGCGCCATGGCCGATCCAGGTATCGTGGCCGATGGTGATGCCTTGCCCGGCCCGCCAGTCGAAAAAATCCTGGTCATCCTCTTCGCCCTCGAAATACCAGGCCGAGCGGTAGGTGAAGTGGTGCAGCGAGGCGCGTTCCATCGGGTGCATGCT
>CBFGMY010000292.1:0-3175 GCA_965650055.1 uncultured Devosia sp. | reverse complement strand
ATGCCAACGGAGGCATTGGGGCGCCCGAACACCCATTCGGCAGGTGGCAGCCGCGCCAGGCGCTCGGTCACCAGCCGGTCATTGGTCCAGCCCACCAGTTCCATGACGGCCTCAAGATCGGCCGCACGCGCCACCGTGTCGAACAGCCCGACAGGCGGGAACTGCGACGGAATCAGGCGGTGCGCCGGGAATGGCGCCGCAGCATGGCGGACGCTCACCGCCACACGATATCCCCATCGGTGCTGCCGGCGAAGCTGGTGTCGAGCCCGTTGGGCGGCATGTAGATACCGCCCCTGGCCGCATCGAGGAAGCGCCGCACCTGCAGCAAGCCGTCCAGCGTGCCCGAGGTGACCAGCGCCAGCGGCGGCTGCCCGCCGAAGAGCGGCGCGTCATGCGGGCCGTGGAGCCAGGCCAGGGCTTCGGCCTGCGTCGCAAACAGCACACCGAGCGCCTGGTGAATACCCAGCACCGCCGACAGGCGCGTCAGGCTATCGACATCAAGCGTGACATCACCCTGCTCGCGGGCGAGGCGCATCCAGTTGTGATAGGTCGAACGAGAGGGGTAGCCGAGAACGAGCCGGCGCTGTTCCTCGCGCAACCCCCAGAGGTCGGCGATGGCCGTGAAGCTGCGCAGAGCCGGACCGCTCAGGCGGCGCCGGTTAGCCGGCTCGAAGCGATCGGCGCCTTGCGATGGGCCGGGCGCCGCCAGGTGCCCTTGCTGCATTTCCGCGAAGCCCGCCCGTGCCATCTGCATCTCCTGCTTGGAGACACAGATTTAGTCCATATTTGGACAAAATACAAGTCCGGACAAAATCAGGCGTCGCTGCGGACCGCCTCGGGGATCAGTCCCTTGGGCGCATAGCGCAGGGCTATGGTGATCACCAGCCCCAGCACGAAGACGCGCATCTGCGCCGAACGGGACTCGATTTCAGGAATGGCGCCCCAGCCGAAATTGGTTGACCAGTAGCTGACATTCTCGAAGATCACCTTGGCCAGCGGCTCCGATACGACCCAGACCAGCCAGATCAGCACGGCGCCGAACACCGCGCCCCAATTGTTGCCCGCGCCACCCACGATGATCATCACCCAGATCAGG
Source organism: uncultured Devosia sp. (assembly GCA_965650055.1). Taxonomy (GTDB): domain Bacteria; phylum Pseudomonadota; class Alphaproteobacteria; order Rhizobiales; family Devosiaceae; genus Devosia. Next base: position 2,079 of record CBFGMY010000292.1, on the reverse strand, counting down.
AAGGTGTGGTTGATCGGCTGGTAGCTCGAGGGATCGAAAATCTGCGTGAAGCTGACCAGCATCGCGCCGCCAATGCCCATCAGCACCGAGCCGAAGACGAAGATCTCAAGCTGCCGCGCCGTGACGTTCTTGCCCATCGAGGCCGAAGCGATGTGATTGTCGCGGATAGCGCGCATCATGCGGCCCCAGGGGCCGGAATAGGCGCGCGAAATCAGCCAGATGGAAATGCAAAGAACGACAATCGCCAGCACCAGGAAGCCGCCGCGCGCCAGGAGCAGCGAGCTGAACTGGTCCGAGCCAGTGGCCTGGTATTCCTGCGGCAGGGGTGTCGGCCACGGGATCGGCGACACGGTCAGTGTGCCGCGCGTCAGCCAATCCATGTTCTTTATCAGCGCCCGGATGATCTCGGAAATGCCGATCGTGGCAATGGCCAGATAGTCCGTGCGCAGGCCCAGCGCGATCTTGCCGACGATGAAGGCGATGATCGCCGCCAGCACGCCGCCGAACAGCCAGCCCAGCACCGGATGCGCCCCCAGCCCGCCAACGAAGCCGGCATTGGCCTCGATATAGGCAGCGGCCGGGTCGATCTGGCTGCGATAGATGCAATAGGCGACGAACCAGGCGGCGACGGTGACGAAGCCCTTCCAGGCGCCCTTGATCCCCAGCCGGTCGCTTTTGCGCGCGCCATAGACCAGCAGCGCGCCCGCAACAAAAGCCAGCAGCGCCCGCCCGAGCATCATGGGGCCGTCCGACCCCCAGAACTGCGGATTGACCGGGTAGGAAATGAAGGTCACGGCAAAGCCGCCCAGCATCAGGAATCCCATGATGCCGAAGTTGAACAGCCCGCCATAGCCCCACTGGATATTGAGGCCCAGCGCGATGAGCGAATAGGCGGCGGCCTCGACGAGGCGCGACGAGGTAAAGGGCAGGCCCATCAACCAGCCAATCACCAGGATCAGCACGAAAAGGCCGGCAAACAGCGTGAGCGAGCGCCGGATCATGACGAAGCTCCCTTGAAGATACCGGTGGGTCGCACCAGCAGCACCACGACCAGGATGACGAAGGCGACCGTGAGCTTGTATTCGGTGGGCACCAGCGCCAGCGTCGCGGGCAGTTGCGCCCATTCCGGCAGCACTGCGTTGAGCGGCTTGAGCACCATGGTCCAGTTGAACACGGCCAGCGACTCGGCAAAGCCGATCAACAGGCCCCCCGCAATGGCGCCATAGGCCTGGCCGAGGCCGCCCACGATGGCGGCGGCAAAGATCGGGATGATGATGTTGAAAGCCAGGTCCGGCTTCAGCGTCACGTCGAGCGCCAGCATGGTGCCGGCCATGCAGGCCAGCGCCCCGGCCACCACCCAGGTCACCCGCACCACCAGCGCGGTGTTGATGCCCGAAACCTGCGCCAGGTCGGCATTGTCGGCCATGGCGCGCATCGCCTTGCCCAGTCGCGACCGGGTGAGGAAGAAGTGCAGTGCCAGCACGGAGATGACCGTCACAACGATCATCAGCAGTTGCGGCTCGGTGATGACGAGAGGCCGGGTCGAACCGAGGAAGCTGGTATCGATGCGGAACACGTCCTTGGTCTCGGTCTCGAAGAACGAGTAGGAGCCCGCACCGAAGAACAGGCGGATCAGCCCCTGCACCATCAGCGTCACCCCGATCGACGCGATCAGCAGCGTCACCGGCTTGGCGCCGCGCTTGCGCAAGGGTGCATAAAAGCCCTTGTCGATGCCCAGCGCGAAGATGGCCGACAGCACCATGGCGATGGGCAGGACGACAAAGCCGGTCGGAATCGGGGTGGTGATGCCCCAGCTGGCAAACAGCATGGCCAGGAGGAAGGCAAAGAACGCGCCCGACGTCATCAGCTCGGAATGGGCGAAATGCGCGAAGCGCAGGATGCCGAAGACCAGCGTGATGCCGACCGCGCCAAGGGCATAGATGCAGCCCAGCACGGCGCCAGCAATGACCACCTGGTTGATGAAGAAAATCAGTTCGGTCACGGCTCAGCCCCCGAGGAAACTTTTGGCGACTTCGGGATCGGCGATGAGCTCGGCGCCCGTGCCGGTGAAGCGGTTCT
>CBFGMY010000291.1:0-3233 GCA_965650055.1 uncultured Devosia sp. | reverse complement strand
TGCTCCACCCCCTGCCCTTATCGACCCGCAGATCACCGCGTCGATCCCGGCCGACGCCGTCGCCACTGGGACCCCCGCCGTCCGCCCGGTCGGCGAAATCTATGCGGACATTACGGCGACCTGCGCGTCCTGCCACGCTGCGTTTCGGCGGTGACGCATGAACCGCCTGACTCTGGTTGTTGTCGCATCGCTTTGCATGGCCGCCCTGGGCGTACTCGCTGTTGAAAACTGGCCTCTGCCGGGTCCAGTGGGTGTCAGCCGGGCACAGGGGGACGCCAAGCGCGGTGCCTATTTGGCACGTCTGTCCGGCTGCATCACCTGCCACACGACTGCCGGGGCGCCCCCGCTATCGGGCGGCGCTGCCTTGGTCTCGAAGTTCGGTTCTTTCTACGCTCCCAACATCACGCCCGACCCGGAAGCGGGGATCGGCGGCTGGAGCTTCGAGCAATTCGTCCGCGCCGTTCGCCAGGGCGTGTCTCCCGACGGCGATCCTTACTATCCGGCCTTTCCCTACGAGTTCTACGCCACGCTGACCGACACGGATATGGCCGACCTGTGGGCGGCGATCCAGGCCACGCCTGCTGCAAATAAGCCATCGACCGAACATCAGATAGGCTTCCCGTTCAGCGTTCGCAGTGGCCTCAAAGCGTGGCGCACATTCTTCGAGCGGCCCATGGCCTACATTCCCGACGAGAGCCGGCCCGCGGCATGGAATCGGGGGAAATACCTTGTTTGGGGCCCTGCGCACTGCGCCGCGTGTCACGCGCCCCGGAACGCGGTCGGGGGCCTGCCGGGCAACCAGGTTCTCAGCGGGGATCAGGCAATGCAGGATGGGGGCGCCTCCCCGCCGCTTACGCCGCAGATCCTGACGTCGCGCGGTTACACCAAGGATAGTCTGGTCCAGGCCCTGCGCACCGGAATAACCCCGGACGGCGACGTTTTTGGTGGCTCCATGGCCGAGGTGGTTCACGGCAGCACGAAATTCCTCCTCGCCCAACATTTGGACGATATGGCCACCTACCTTCTCGATCTGGGTCGCCCATGAGGGTTGATTCAGCTGTTTGGGGAACCGCGACAGGCGTGAAGAGTTTTCGACAGATGCTACGGGACGCCAAAACGCTCGCTGCCGGGGTCCGACTGCGCATGATCCTCATTATCATGGCGGCCGTGGTTTCCAGTTTGACCCTGCATCATGGCGCTATGGCATCCACCCACACCGCGATTGAGCAGGTAAGCCATCATGAGCACGAGGCCAATTGCGGGTCAGACTGCGCTCGCCCGTCGCACTCGATGCCGGCTTGCTGCGGCATAGGACTGTGCTTGTCAGGGCTTCCAGCGGCATCGCAGTCGTCGCTCGCGGCGCCCCTGCATGCCGCTGAGGGCTCGGCGATCCTTGACATGGCGCCACGCTGGCCGCGGAGCCGCATTGATCGACCTCCGAAGGATCTCTTGTGAGTTGCAGTCTGAACCGCAATTCGAACAAGGGATTCAAGGAAAATGACCCTCTTCAAAACCTCTTTCTTTACTGCCGCCGCCCTCCTGGCCGCCGCAGGCCCGTCTTTCGCCCAGGACGCCACGGCGGGACACGATATGTCCACCATGGGAGGCGACAGTGCGATGGCCGCCCCGCAGCCGGAGATCTGTATGTCGGCCGGCGATGTCGCCGGTGAGATGTCCATGACCATGGAGCACGAAATGGATCAGGCCCACATGGACCTGATGGCCGGCATGGACGAGACCAACAAGCAGATGATGAACGGCATGATGGTCGAGGATATCGACGTCGCCTTCGTCTGCGGAATGATCGCCCACCACCAGGGCGCCATCAACATGGCCAAGGCCGAGCTGGCGCATGGCGACAACCAGTGGGCCAAGGACATGGCCCAGATGGTGATCGACGCCCAGGAGAAGGAGATCGCCGATATGGTCTCCTGGCTCGAGGGCGAAGGCGCCAGCGAGTAATGTCGGCGGGGAGTGCGCCCAGGCGCACCCCCGCTCTTACCCATTCAATCTGGCCGATGTCGCCCCCCAAGGGAGCGGCGGCTTATGCTCGCTGGACGCCCCGCCGGCGATCAAGAGAGCGTGAATGTCGGCCGGATACATTCCGAACGAGGACAAAAAATGCCAACGCCGCACATGCGAAATCTTAGGAGCTCCCCATGAAACGCCGACATTTCATCGGCCTCGTTTCGCTCGCCGCAGGCGGGCTGGTGCCACTGATCGCCCGCGCCCAGGAGGGCGATTCAATCTGGGACATGATGGCTCGCGGCCGCGTCCTTAACGAAGCGGACAGAGAGGCGAACAGCGTCGCCGCGATGCAGGCGATCGACACGGTCGAGCCCGTCCTGTCTTACGACACGGCCAACAACCTCTTGCTTGCTATTGCCCAATACGAGCCCTTCGTTGTCGCCGGTGGCTGGGAAGAGGTGCCTCAAGAGGCCTATCAGCTCATCCTCGGCAATTCACGCCCAGCAGTGGTTGCCCTGAAGCGTCGGTTGATCTCTTCGGCTGATCTGGCGATGGCCGATCGGGTCGACGACGTTTTCGATGCCCCGCTGGACGCCGCCCTGCGACGGTTTCAGGCGAGGCATGGCCTTCAGATATCGGGACAGGTGGATGAGGCGACCTGGTATGCGCTCAACGTGCCCGCCGAAGTGCGCCTGCACCAGCTTCGGCTGAACCTTTTGCGCGTTCAGGCGATGGCCCCGCAACTGGCCGGCCGTTACGTCGTCGTCAACATCCCAGCGGCCTCGATCGAGACGGTCGAGGGCGGCATGGTCGCGCGGCGGCACACCGCGGTGGTCGGCCGCATCGACCGTCAGACGCCCATTCTCAAGAGCAATATTCACCAGATCAACTTCAATCCGTTCTGGAACGTGCCCAAGAGCATCATTCGGCGCGATCTCATCAAATACATGAACGAAAATCCGAATTACCTGACCGAGCAGCGCATCCGCATCTATGACGGCAATGGCACCGAACTGCAGCCCACCGATATCAACTGGGCGACCGAGGACGCAGTGAATTACGATTTCCGCCAGGACCCGGGGCCCAACAACTCGATGGGCAACGTCAAGATCAACTTTCCCAACGAGCATGCGGTGTACATGCACGACACGCCGACCAAGGGCCTGTTCGGCGAGAACTCCCGATTCTACTCCTCGGGCTGCGTGCGTGTGGACCAGGTGCAAGACTTCGTCGCCTGGGTTCTGCGGGATAATGGTGACTGGGGC
>CBFGMY010000290.1:0-3340 GCA_965650055.1 uncultured Devosia sp. | reverse complement strand
TTGTCTTCGAGGCCTGGATCGCCTGGCCGAGGCTTCCCGTCTGCGTCGCCGTCGCCGACAGGGTCCTGATCTCGACACCGGCAGCCGACACGTCGCTGGCATTGGCTGCGCCATCGATGACAGGCACGCCAAACAGGTCGGCCACATCAGCGTTGACGTCGGCCGCACCCACCCGGATGTCGTTGACCGCAAAATCCCGGATATCGCCGCGCAGCGTCGCGCCCTGCTTGCCCTCGACCGGTGCCAGCGTCACCTCGGCATTGACAGACCCCGTCGCATCCAGCAGCGCCAGCGCCGCCGGCACGGACACATCAGGCGACACAACGCTCAACCCGCCATTCATCAGCCCCGTCAGCACCACCCGCGACACGCCGCCAGTGATCCGCGTCCCCGCCGCCTGGAAGTCGATATTGGCCAGTGCCTGCTCGCTTTCGGTCACGCTGAGGTCGGCCGCAAGCGTGGTCCGATACCCATCCAGCGCCGCTGCGCCCGAAATATTGCCGTCCAGCCGGTCGACATTGTAGCGCCCGTCAAAGCTCAGCGCGCCCTCGCGAAGCTGGCGCCCCGCCAGCGTGCCGCTGGCCACCGTCGCATCGAGATCGAGGTCGATGACGCTGTCCTGCCCCTTGGCCGTGCCGACCACCTTGAGCGCGCCGCTCGCCTCTTCCGACAGCAGCGCCAGATCGCTCAGGTCGAGGTTGAAAGTGAAATCGGCCAGGGCATTCGAATAGGTGCCGTCGGCCAGCAGCTGCACCTGCCCATTGGCGATGCGGAAATTCTCCGCCGTCAGCCCCGCCTCGGTGCGCGCCACCCGGCCAGAAAGTTCGACGCTGCCTGCCAGCAAACCGTCAGCTATCTGGTCGCCAATGGCCAGGTTGCTGCCCGTGCCATCCAGCGTCAGGTCGAACCCGCCGCTCAGCGGCATGATGGCGCCACTTGCCTTGAGCGACAGACCGCCCGCCAGGTCGCGCCCCGCCAGCCCGGAGAATGGCGCAATGCTGGACGTCTCCAGCGCCACATCGCCGTTGAAATCGAAGCCATCCAGCTGGCCCTTTAGCGCCGCCGTCAACGCCTGCCCGGCCACCCGGAACTCGGCCAGTTGCACTGGCTCGCCCGCATTCCATAGCCCGGCAATGCCGATGCCGATGCTGTCGCCCAGCGCTGCTTCGATCTCCTCCGAGCCCGAAATGCCCGACAGCGTACCGTCCCCGTTGAAGGTCAGCCGGCGCGCCGTCGGATCGCTGAGATTCGCCGCCACGCCGCCCAGCGTCAGCGCCAGCGTGTCGGCGGCAAAGCCCGTGGTTTCGAAGCCGGCCATATCCAGCGTGGCCGTCCAGTTCTCTTCCGCCTCGCCGCCAAAGCCGATGGCCACCTGCGCCGAACCGACGCGCGTCGCATTGCCCGGCACCGGCAGCGTCACCTGCCCACCCGCGGGGTCGGCGATGACGGCGTTGAGGTCGAGCGATTTGAGGAAATTGTCCGGCGTCGTCTCCGCCGCTGCTTCCAGTGACAGCTGCCCACCGGTCAGCCGCAGCCCGGTGATGGACATGCCGCCCTGCGAATGGATCAGCGCATTGGCGGTCAGCGCCGTTTCGCTGCCGAAAAACGGCCGATAGGGCTCGGCAATCAGCGTCGCCAGCGGCCCGCGCAGGTCCGCGGCAACCGCGATGCCATCGGCCTGCTGATTCACCGTCGCCACGCCCGCCAGCGCCGTCTGCCCATTGGCCTGCAATGTCAGGTCCGTACGCAGATCGGTCACGGGCCCGCTGCCCTTGAGGGTCAGCGTCACCGCCGGGCGGTTCTCGATATTGAGCAGGTTGGCGATGACGCCATCCTCGGGCTCCACCAGCGACAGGCCGAGATCAATCGTGCTGTCCGCATTGGCATATTTCACATCGAGATCGAGCGTACCGCCCGGGCCATCGAGCCTGACAATGTCGAGATTGGCATCGAGATTGCCGCCATCGAGCGTCATGGCGCCGGCCAGCGATATCTCGGAGCCCAGTCCGAACACGCCCTCGCCGAACGTCACCTTGGGAATGCTGAGCTGTTCGAGAATGACAGCCACCGGCAGCTGCGGCACCTGCAACCCGCCGCCCGCCTCAGGCGGCGGCAGGTCCACCGCCCCTTCGACCGGTATGGCGTTGCGGATGTATTCGATCGAGTCAGCGGTCAGCGACCGTACTTCGAGCCGACCGGCAAACAGCGCCGCCTGGTTCCAGTTCAGCCGCGCATTGTTCACCCGCAGCCAGACGCCATTGGCATCGGAAATGGTGATCTCGCGGATCGCCACATCCGAGCCCAGCGCGCCCTCGATATTGCTCAGCCTGATCTGGCGTTCGGGCGTGGACAGCCGGTCTTGGACGAAATTGGTCAGCCAGTCCTTCTGCTCTTCATTGCCCATGGTCAGCACTTCGATGCCAGGGTCCGGCACCGCGGCATCCTGCGCCAGCGCAGGCGCGGCCACGCCGAAGAGGCAAAGCATCGCAAAGGCAAGACGCCTGGTTTTGGAGAGCATGGTGGCCATCAGAATGCCTGCCCTATGCCGACATAAAGCGCATAATCGGGGTCGCCCGCCCGCTTGTTGAGCGGCACGGCGAAATCGAGCCGCAAGGGTCCAAGGCCGGTATAGTAGCGCACGCCCACACCCGCCCCGACCCGCAGGTCGGTCAAGGCCGGAAACACGTCGGCCGCCACATAGCCGCCATCGAGGAAGCCGACCACACCGATATCGTCGGTCACCTTGGCCCGCGCCTCGATCGAGCCCTCAAGCAGATAGCGCCCGCCGGTGATCACCCCGGCGCCATTGTCCACCCCGATGGATTTGAACGCATAGCCGCGCACCGAGCCGCCGCCGCCCGCAAAGAACAGCTTGTCGGGCGGAATTTCCGCCAGGCTCGGCCCGAGCACGAGGCCCGCCTTGAGCCGCCCGGCCAGCACGAACGGATCGTCCTCGCCAAAGCCGAAATAGGTGCGCCCCTCCACCGTCAGCTTGGCCGCGGCATTGCCGTAGTTGAGTTCGTAGAACGGCTCGAGATTGACCTGGCCAAACCAGCCGCGGCTGGGGTCCACTTTGTCATTGCGGAAATCCAGCGTCGCCCCGGCATAAAGGCCGACCGTCTTGAAGTCGCGCGTGCCGAACACATCGTCGAAGCGGTTGATCTCGAACTGCGCCCCGCCCTCGAACGTGATCTGATCCGACAGGATATGCGTCAACCCTACCCGTCCGCTCGCCGAGGTTTCGGTGAAGGTCGGGTAGATCGTCCGCTCGGCCGACACCGCGGCGACCAGATCGGTATCCGGCGTGAAAATGCCCGGCTTGGTGAAGGTGCCGCCGAAC
>CBFGMY010000289.1:0-3372 GCA_965650055.1 uncultured Devosia sp. | reverse complement strand
CGATCTTGTGGCCGCTCACAGCCATCATATCGGGTGCCGAGGCGGCAAAATCGAGGGGCAGCTTGCCGAAAGCCTGCACGGCGTCGATGAACAGCGTGTGGCGGGTCGGGCCGACAATGGCGTTGATGCGGGCGATATCCTGCACGACGCCGGTCTCGTTGTTCACCCAGTGCAGGGCCACCAGCAGGTTGCCGGCGGCTTCGGCCACGACCGATGCCAATTGATCGAGGTCAATGCTGCCATCGGGCAAAAGTCGGATGGTGACGACAGGCAAGCCCGTCGCCTCGGCAGCCTTGGCGACAGCCGCATGTTCGCCCGCGCTGATGACGACGGTGCTTGCCACAAAACTCTTGGCGCCGCCTGATATGGCCTGGGTGATCGCTTCGGTCGCCGAGCCAGTGAACACGACCTGCTTGCGCTCCGCGCCGGCCAGCTCAGCCACCTGGGCGCGGGCCGTGTCGATGAGGTTGCGCAAGGCGCGACCGTGGCCATGGACCGATGAGGGATTACCCACCAGATCGAGAGCAGCGACGAGCGCTTCCCGCGCCTCCGGCAGAAGCGGGGACGCGGCATTGTGATCAAGATAGATCGCCGGTCTCGTCATCGGTTTCCCGTGTGGCGCATGCGCGCCGATCATGCCTTCCATGCCCGGGCCGGAGCGCTCGCGCGCCTGCTGGCTCAAACACTTCTTGAAATTTGCCGCCCAACGTCATTACAAGGGGCGCTCTTGCAGGCCGCGCAGCGGCCATAAACCGAGTTTCGAATAATTCTAAACTGATTTTGCGAACCATGTTTTAGGCAGCGAAGCAGGCTTAGTCAAGCCGCAACGCCGTCGCACGGAGCCTCGCAAAAGCGCACCAACAGAGCCGAACGGCCGGAAGAACAGACCATGCCAGAAGTGATCTTCAACGGACCCGAAGGGCGTCTCGAAGGCCGGTACCAGCCGGGCAAGGAGCCCAACGCGCCCATCGCGATCGTGCTGCATCCGCACCCGCAGTTCGGCGGGACGATGAACAACCAGATCGTCTACAATCTCTTCTACATGTTCGCCGAGCGCGGCTTTGCCGTGTTGCGCTTCAACTCGCGTGGCGTCGGCCGTTCGCAGGGCATGTTCGACCATGGCATCGGCGAGCTCAGCGATGCCGCAGCGGCGCTCGACTGGCTACAGGTGATCAACCGTGAATCGCGCGGCTGCTGGATCGCCGGCTTCTCGTTCGGCGCCTGGATCGGCATGCAGCTTTTGATGCGCCGCCCGGAGGTGGAAGGCTTCATTTCGGTGTCCCCGCCGGAAAACCTCTACGACTTCTCGTTCCTGGCCCCCTGCCCGTCCTCCGGCCTGATCATCCATGGCGACAAGGACCGCGTGGCCCCGCCGACATCGGTGCAGAAGCTGGTCGACAAGCTCAAGACGCAGAAGGGCATCACCATCGAGCAGCAGATCGTCGATGGCGCCAACCACTTCTACGAAGGCAAGATCGACGAACTCACCACCCGCTGTGCCGACTATCTCGACCGTCGCCGGCAGGAGATCGCCGCCGGCGGCGGGCGCTAAGTCAGGCGCACATACCGCGATCTGTTGGAAGGGACCTCATCCTGAGCCTGTCGAAGGACGGGGTCCCGCATGCACCGACCTCGTGGTTCGACAAGCTCACCATGCGGTCTCCGTAACCTCAGTGGTTTTCAGATGACCAAGTTCAAATCCGACTTCCTGCGCGTTCTCGATGAGCGCGGCTTCATCCACCAGATTTCCGACCCCGAAGGTCTTGATGCGCGCGCCCTCAAGGGCCCCATCACCGGCTATATCGGCTACGACGCCACCGCGACGTCGATCCATATCGGCAACCTGATCACCGTCACCATGCTCTACTGGCTGCAGGAAACCGGCCACAAGGCGATCAGCCTCATGGGCGGCGGCACCTCGATGGTGGGCGATCCCTCGTTTCGCGACGACCAGCGCAAGCTCCTCACGATCGAACAGATCGAAACCAATATCGAGAGCATCAAGCGCGTCTACGGCAATATCCTGAACTATGGCGGCTCCAACCCGGCCATCATGGTCAACAATGCCGATTGGCTGCTCAAGCTCAACTATGTCGAATTTCTGCGCGATGTCGGCCGCCATTTCTCGGTCAACCGCATGCTGAGCTTTGACTCGGTCAAGCTGCGGCTCGACCGCGAGCAGTCGCTGAGCTTCCTCGAATTCAACTACATGATCATGCAGGGCTACGACTTCACCGAGCTCAACCGGCGCTATGGCACCGTGCTGCAAATGGGTGGATCGGACCAGTGGGGCAACATCATCAATGGTGTCGACCTCAACCACCGCATGGGCGGCGAGCAGCTCTATGCCCTGACCACGCCGCTGCTGACCAAGTCGAGCGGTGAGAAGATGGGCAAGTCGGCCTCCGGCGCCGTCTGGCTCAATGGCGACCTCTTCAGCCCCTATGATTTCTGGCAGTATTTCCGCAACACGGAAGATGCCGACGTCGAGAAGTGGCTCAAGATCTTCACCCGCCTGCCGCTGGACGAAATCGCGCGGCTGGCAGCCCTTGGCGGCAACGAGATCAACGAGGCCAAGAAGGTGCTGGCGACCGAGGTCACGGCCATCGTGCATGGTCGCGCCGCGGCTGAGCAGGCCGCATCGACGGCCGCCAACACGTTCGAGGCCGGTGGCATCGACCTGTCGCTGCCGACCACCGAAGTCGGTGCCCCCGTACTCAATGATGGCCTGGGCATCCTCAACGCGCTGGTTGCGGCGGGTCTTGCCGGGTCCAACGGCGAAGCACGCCGCCACATCCAGTCCGGCGCCGTTCGCGTGAACGACGCGGCTGTGGAAGATGACAAGCGGGCCCTGGTCTCGGCAGATCTGCTCGCCGAAGGGGTGATCAAGCTCTCTGTCGGCAAGAAGCGCCATGCGCTGATCAAGCCGGTCTAGTCCGGCGGACTACATCCATCCACCGCGTTCCCTCGGGCTTGACCCGAGGGCCACTCTCATCACCTCGTGAGCGTCAACAGGCCCTCGGATCAAGTCCGAGGGAACGCTGCGTCTGGGGACGTTACTGCGCCGGGGTCGCCGGCGGCTGTTCCTTGGCGCGGAACTCGAACAGTTCGCGGAAGGCGCCTGGCACCAGCATCGACAGCGGGTTGATGCGGAAGATCGGCTTGTCCAGCGCGCCCTGCACCGCGAAGGTGACGCCCACCAGTCCCTCACCTTCGCGACCGCCCAGCAAGGGGCCCAGGATCGGGATCTGCTGGAAGGCGTTATTCAGCCCGAACAGCGGCACATAGGTGCCGGTCAGGTCCCACTGCCGTCGATCGGTATAGATGAAACCGCGGGCCGTGCCGCCGACGGTATCGCCGGTCAACATGGCG
>CBFGMY010000288.1:0-3389 GCA_965650055.1 uncultured Devosia sp. | reverse complement strand
GGCGATGATGGCAAGGGTACGGTGGCCATTGGTGTCACCGATGACCTCACGGCCAAATATGCCGCGGGCAACCTGATCAAGCTCGCCACCGCAGCTTTGGGCGGGCAGGGCGGTGGTGGCCGGCCAGACATGGCGCAAGGCGGCGGCCCGGATGGCACGAAGTCCGCTGAGGCGATCGCGGCTGTCCGCGCCGCGCTATAGCGGCTACTCAACCATCCACTGCGTTCCCTCGGGCTTGACCCGAGGGCCGCTAGCCGCGTGCGCCGTGCTGAGAATGGCCCTCGGGTCAGGCTCAAGGGAACGCCGCGTGCGCGAAAGGATCGCGACCCGGCCCGCTACAGCCCGGTGCGCCAGAAGAAGATGCGGGGCTTCCAGACGATTTTGAGCTTCTCGGTCAATACGTTGGCGAGGCCCGCCGCCAGGACGATGACGAGGCCGATAACCGCGACATAGTCCGGATACTCGCCGAAAAACAGCGCGCCAAAGACAATCGCCCAGATCAGCTGGCTATACTGCACCGGTGCAACCAGGTTGGCCGGCGTGCGTCTGGCCGCCGCAATCAGCAGCAGGCCGCCCGTGCCGCCGAGCAGGCCGATGCCGAGAAAGACGGCGAGTTGCTCGGGTGAGGGAATGACGAAGGTCGGGATCATCATCACCCCGTTGAACAGGGCCGAATAGAGCACTTGCAGGCCGACCAGGCTGACGCGCCGCTCCTTGGGGGCCACGTGGCGCAGGATGATCGTGGTGATGCCGCCAAAAAAGACGCTGCAGAAGATTGCCAGATGACCCAGTTGCAGGTCGCGCACACCTGGTCGGATAACGAGAACCACGCCCAGGAAGCTGATGATCAGCAGCAACCAGCGATGCAGCGCCACATGCTCGCGCAGCACCAGCACACCCAGCAGGGTGACGATGATGGGGGTAAGGAAACCGATGGCATAGACATCGGCAAAGGGAATGTGGGTGAAGGCGAACATCACGCAGGCTGTGCCGGAAATGGCCGTCGCGCAGCGCAGGTGCACCAGCCAGGGATGGCGCAGCTTGTAGAGGTCACGCCAGCGCTCACCGCGCCTGGTCAGGATCGCCGGGATGATCGACAGGCTGGTGGTGAAGAACGCGATCTCGAACACCGACATGGTCGGGCCCGTCGCCTTGATCAGGGCATCGGCGATGGAAAAGCTGGCATAGGCCAGAAAGGCAAGGATGACGCCAACAGGCATCGCAAATATCCGGAAGTATGAGGAGACTCGAAAAACCTGACTACCATACAAGCAGGGGCGGCAGCCGTCGACGGCGCCGACCTCGGCAATCGCGCTATATTTCGGGGCCCTGAACCTCTGCGATATCGGTGGGTGCTTCCGGGCGGCGGGCGCGATATTCGGCAAAGCGTCCGGCAATGCGGGCGCGGGTGCCGTCGATCAGGACGTTGACCAGTCCGGACAGGACCACCACGCCCAGGCCGATATAGGCGAGCAAATCGGGGTATTCGAAGTAGAAGAAAGCGCCCAGGCCGATCGCCCAGACGATCTGCACATACTGGATTGGAGCCACCTGGCTGGCCGGCGCATTGCGCGTCGCTGCAATCAACAGGATATGCCCCATGCCCACCATGCTGCCAGAAGCGGCGAGCAAACCGAACTGCTGAGGGGTCGGCATGACGAAGCTGGGGGCCATCAGCACGGCGTTGGCGACGATCAGATAGAGGGCGGGCAGGGCGATCAAGCTGACCCGCTTCTCGCTGGGCGCGATGACCCGCAATATGGTCGTGGTCGAGGCTCCGAAGACCGCGCAGAGCAAAGCCGTCAGGTGGCCGCACTCCAGCTCGCGGAAGCCGGGTCGCACGACCAGCATCACGCCGGCAAAGCCCAGAGCCAGCATTGACCAGCGCGTCAGGTCGACCCGCTCCTTGAGGATGAGCACCGACATGGCCGTAATGAACAGCGGCATCATGAAGACCAGGGAATAGGTCTCGGCGAACGGGATGGTGGTGAACGATATCGTCACCAGGGTAGAGGAACTGACGCCCGTGAATGCGCGCAGATGCACCAGTGCCGGATGCTTGAGCTTGAAGCTGTCACGCCAGCGCTCGCCCTTGGGCTTGGCAAAGGCGGCCGGCATCAGGCCGAATAGGGCGACGAAGAAGCCGATCTCGAAGACCGATAGATCCTGGCCGAAGCCCTTGATGATGGCATCGCCGCAGGAATAGACCGAATAGGCGACAAGTGCGTAGATCACGCCGATCGGCATGGCAAATCCAGGGAATGAACGAGAGCAGGCGGCAATGTTTCGACCCTAAGGTGCGCCGCTTGCGCCGTCGATGGGGTTCGAGCAGCCTGCGGCGCTATCGCGCGGCCAGGCAGACGCTGCCGGCACTGCCAGCGCCAGCAGGGCGCGCCGACTCCAGGACATGGTTTGTTTCTCCAACTCTGTGAGAGATTTAGTGGTCATTGGGGGCGTATTGCGGGGCTTTCCGCCGAAATAGTGTAAGTCGATCAATAGCAAAGTGTTAGCCACGGCCGAGAATGTAGTTCGGCGCGGACGTTGCAATTAACCCTACCAAGACGGCCGCAAACTATCGTGCCTGAATCCAGAATGGAGGAAGGCGAATGAGCCGAATTGGAATCGTGCGGGTGGCGTTGGCGCTCGCGGCCTGGGCCGGATTTTCGGGGTTGGTGCTGGCCGACGACTGGATGGTCGACCGGTTGCGCGGCGAAGTCCTCGTCATGGTCGACGATTCCTGGTTGCCACTGCAACGCGGCGACATCGTCAGTGACAGCAGTCGCATCCGATCGGTGGACGGCAGCCGCGTCACGTTTACCCGTGGTGCTGAAGCGATCGAGTTGAGTGGCGCGACCGAGATCCGCATCTTTGATCGGCAGGGCGAGCGCATGACGACCATCATGCAGGCCTATGGCACGGTAACGGTCGAGGCCGAGCGTCTGCAGATCCAGCATTTCTCGGTCCAGACGCCATTCCTGGCGGCGATCGTCAAGGGAACGCGGTTTACCGTTCACTCCGATGACACGCAGTCCAGTGTCGATGTCGACCGCGGTCTTGTTCAGGTACAGGACTATGTCCACGGTGTCGCCACCGACATTGCGCCGGGCCAAAGCGCGGTGGTGAGCGACAGCGTCGCGCTCGACGTCTCTGGCGGCGGCCAGCACGCGCCTGTGGTTACGCTGGACGGGCAGGTCACGCTCGCCGCGAATGGAAATGGTGCCCAGGGCAACGGCGATAGTGGCAGCCAGAGTAACAACGGCAACCACGGCCAAGGCAACAATGGCAACGGCAACGGAAGCCAGGGCGGCAACGGCAGCGGTGGCCAGGGCAACAATGGCAACCAGGGCCAGGGCAATAACGGCAACGGCAATGGAGGCCAGGGCAACAAC
>CBFGMY010000287.1:0-3404 GCA_965650055.1 uncultured Devosia sp. | reverse complement strand
CTGATGGACCTCACCACGCTCAATTCCGACGATACCGATGGCCGCGTCGAGCGCCTCTGCGCCAAGGCGCGCAATCCGCTGCGCCAGGATATTTTGGAACGGCTCGATATCGGCGGGTTGCGCATCCTGCCCGGCGCCGTCTGCGTCTATCATAGCTTCGTCAAGACCGCGGTGAACGCGCTCGAAGGCACCGGCATCCCCGTCGCCGCCGTGTCCACCGCGTTTCCGCATGGCCTCGCGCCCATCGAGACCAAGCTCCGGGAAATCGAGATGTCGGTGGCCGATGGGGCCAAGGAAATCGACATCGTCATCGAGCGCGGCATGGTGCTGCGCGGCGACTGGCAGGCGCTGTACGACCAGGTCAAAGCCTTCCGCAAGGCCTGCGGCGACGCCCATATCAAGACCATCCTGGGCACGGGCGAACTCGCCACCCAGACCAATATCGCCAAGGCGAGCCTGGTCTGCATGCTGGCCGGCGCCGATTTCATCAAGACCTCGACCGGCAAGGAAAAGGTCAACGCCAACCTCGTGACCTCGCTGACCATGATCCGCATGATCCGCTGGTTTGCCGAGGAGACCGGCATCGAGATCGGCTACAAGCCCGCCGGCGGCATCGCCCATACCAAGGACGCGCTCAACTACATGGCGCTGATGAAGGAAGAACTCGGCACGCACTGGCTGCAGCCGCATTTGTTCCGCTTTGGCGCGAGTTCGCTGCTGACAGACATTGAGCGGCAGCTCGAGCATGGGCTGACCGGGCACTATTCGGCCGATTATCGCCAGCCGATGGTTTGAGTTCGACCGGCGACCCCCACCCTCGGTCCCTCCCCTCAAGGGGGCGGGTGGCGATAGTGCCTCCACCGCGGTGGTTTGGGACTAAGATCGAATGGGAGGGTCTCCCCCCCCCTTGTGGGGAGGGGACAGGGGTGGGGGTCGCGAGGCTCCATCGCAGAATATTCGGCACTCTGAAGGAGGCCACACATGAACAAGATCGCGCAAATCTTCCAGTCGCTTGATTACGGCCCGGCCCCTGAAGGCCCCGAGCAGGCCAATGCCTGGCTCGATAGCCATGGCCGCAAGTTCGGCCATTTCATCGACGGCAAATGGACCAAGCCGGGCAAGACCTTCTCGTCGGACAATCCGGCCAATGGCAAGAGCCTGGCCCAGATCACCGACGGCACGGCTGAGGATGTAAACGCGGCAGTGAAAGCCGCCCGCGCTGCCTTCAAGGGCTGGAGCGCGCTGTCCGGCTACGAGCGCGGCAAATATCTCTATGCTATCGCCCGCGCCATCCAGAAGCATGCCCGCCTGTTCTCGGTCCTCGAAACCATGGACAACGGCAAGCCGATCCGCGAGAGCCGCGATATCGATATCCCGCTGGTCGCCCGCCATTTTTATCACCATGCCGGCTGGGCCCAGCACCTGAGCCGTGAATTCCCCGATGCGGTGCCCTATGGCGTCTGCGGCCAGATCATCCCGTGGAATTTCCCGCTGCTGATGCTGGCCTGGAAGATCGCCCCGGCGCTTGCCGCCGGCAACACTGTCATCCTCAAGCCTGCCGAATTCACCTCGCTGACCGCCCTGCTCTTCGCCGAAATCTGCGAGCGCGTCGGTCTGCCCAAGGGCGTGGTCAATATCGTCACCGGCGAGGGCGATACCGGCGCGGCCATCGTCAATCACCCCGATATCGACAAGATCGCCTTCACCGGCTCGACCGAAGTCGGCAAGATCATCCGCGCCGCCACGGCGGGCACGGGCAAAGGTCTCAGCCTCGAACTGGGCGGCAAGTCGCCCTATATCGTATTCGAAGATGCCGACATCGACAGCGCCATCGAAGGCCTGGTGGACGCCATCTGGTTCAATCAGGGCCAGGTCTGCTGCGCCGGCTCGCGGCTTCTGGTGCAGGAGAGCATCGAAGAGCGCTTCATCACCAAGCTCAAGAAGCGCATGGCGAGCCTCCGCGTCGGTGATCCGCTCGACAAGTCGGTCGATATCGGCGCGCTGGTCGCCCCGGTGCAGGTCGAGCGTATCCGCGACCTGATGAAGCGCGGCACCAAGGAAGGCGCCATCATCTATGAACCCGATGGCGATCTGCCAGGCGGTGGCTGCTTCCTCAAGCCCGCTCTGGTCACCAATGTCTCGCCCGCCAATACGCTGGTGGCCGAAGAAATCTTCGGGCCGGTGCTGGTCGCCATGAGCTTCCGCACGCCCGAAGAGGCTGTGGCTTTGGCCAACAACACCAAATATGGCCTGGCCGCCACCATCTGGAGCGAGAACATCAATCTCGCGCTCGATATCGCGCCCAAGATCAAGGCCGGCGTGGTCTGGATCAACGGCACCAATAACTTCGACGCGGCGGTCGGCTTCGGCGGCTACAAGGAAAGCGGCTTCGGCCGTGAGGGCGGCCGCGAAGGCATGGCCTCCTACCTCAAGCAAGGGTGGGAGAAGGAGCTCAAGGCGGCTCCCGTCGCCAAGGCCGTTGCGGCCAAGGCGGCCAATCCGCTCGACGAAAGCCATCTCGACCAGACCGCCAAGATGTATATCGGCGGCAAGCAGGCGCGTCCCGATAGCGGCTATTCCCGCGCCGTGCTCGACGCCTCCGGCAAGCTGATCGGCGAAGTCGGTGACGGCAACCGCAAGGATATCCGCAACGCCGTCGAAGCCGCCCGCGCGGCGCTCGGCTGGTCGACCACTGCGGCCCATTCCCGCGCGCAGATCCTCTACTTCCTCGCCGAAAACCTCGATTATCGCCGCGACGAATTCGCCGCCCGCATCAAGGCGCAGACCGGCGAAGACGGGGCAGCTGAAGTCGCTCTCTCGGTCGAACGCCTCTTCGCCTTTGCCGGCTGGGCCGACAAGTACGATGGCGCCGTCCACAATCCGCCTTTGCGCGCCGTGGCCGCCGCCATGATCGAACCGCTTGGCGTCATGGGCATTGTCGCTCCCGCATCACGGCCGCTGCTCGGCTCTATCGCACTGATCGCCCCGGCTCTGGCCATGGGCAATCCGGTGGTGCTGGTGCCCTCGAGCCAGTCGCCGCTGAGCGTAACCGATCTCTATCAGGTCATCGAAACCTCGGACGTCCCGTCCGGCGTCATCAACATTGTCACCGGCGACAGTATTTCGCTGGCCAAGACGCTGGCTGAGCATGATGGCGTTGATGGGCTGTGGTTTGCCGGTTCGGCCGAGGCCTCGACCATGGTCGAGAGGGCGTCGGTGACCAACCTCAAGCAGACGTGGACGACACGAGGCCTGAACTACGATCTGGCCGACCGACGCTTCGAGGGGGATTACTTCCTGGCCCGGGCGACGCAGGTCAAGAACGTGTGGATTCCGTACGGGGCTTAGCAAGAGTACCCCCACCTAACCTCCCCCTGAAAAGGGGGAGGAATCCGGCCGGTGGG
>CBFGMY010000286.1:0-3533 GCA_965650055.1 uncultured Devosia sp. | reverse complement strand
GGTCAATCTTCGCCCCATGAAGACCGGCATCATTCTGATTAACCGCTGCACTATTACCTGCTAACCAACTGTTGGCGGCGCGGTCTTCTTCATCCAAATAATCTGATACCCGAAGAGCCGTCTGCCAGCGCCCATTCGCATGGCCAGGGACGGACCATATGACCACGCCACAGCTGACGCTCTACAACACGCTCACTCGCAGCAAAGAGGCGTTCACGCCGCTCGATGCGAACAATGTGCGCATGTATGTCTGCGGCCCCACGGTCTACGACTTCGCCCATATCGGCAATGCGCGCCCGGTCATCGTGTTCGACCTGCTGTTCCGCCTGCTGCGCCATGTCTATGGCGCTGATCACGTCACCTATGTCCGCAACATCACGGACGTGGACGACAAGATCAACGCGCGGGCCTTGCGTGATTTCCCGGACCTGCCGCTCAACGAAGCCATCCGCCGGGTGACCGAAAAGACGGAAGCCCAGTTCCTGTCCGACGCCACGGCGCTCGGCGCGCTTGAGCCGACCGTCCAGCCGCGGGCCACTGACAATATTGCCCAGATGCAGGCCTTGATCGGCAGCCTGATCCAGCGGAGCCATGCCTACAACGCGGCGGGCGAAGTGCTGTTCGACACCACCTCCATGCCCGATTATGGCCAGCTCTCCGGCCGCAACCTGGAGGACAACCTGGCGGGTGCCCGGATCGCCGTGGAAGCGCACAAGAAGAACCCGGCCGATTTCGTGCTCTGGAAGCAGTCCTCTGACGAAGAGCCCGGCTGGGAAAGCCCCTGGGGCCGCGGCCGTCCCGGCTGGCATATCGAGTGCTCGGCCATGTCCGAGCGCTATCTCGGCCAGACGTTCGACATTCATGGCGGCGGACTCGACCTGATCTTCCCGCACCACGAAAATGAGATCGCCCAGTCGCGTTGCGCCCACGGCACCCATGCCATGGCCAATGTCTGGATGCATAACGGCTTCCTGCAGGTCGAAGGCCAGAAGATGAGCAAGAGCCTGGGCAATTTCGTCACCATCAACGACCTCCTCGAAACCGGCGCCATGGGCGGCCGGGCGTGGATCGGTGACGTTTTGCGCCTCGCCATGCTGATGACGCATTACCGCGAGCCCATCGACTTCTCGCTGCGCCGCCTCGAAGAGGCCGAGGCCAAGCTCCGCGACTGGCAGCGCGCCGCCCGCGGTGCGGAACTTGCCGAGGGCGACGCTCCTGACGATTCCGTCGTCAAGGAGCTGGCCGACGACCTCAACTTCCATCGCGCTTCGGTTGCCCTCGATTTCATTGCCAAGAAGGCCAATCGCGACGAGGGCAACGCCAGGCATTGCCTGGCCGCCACCCTGCGCTTCCTCGGCTTCGGCCTCGATACGCTGCTGACGTCCGACGATGGCTGGGAAGAGCCGCCGCATATCGCTGCGGCCATTGCCGAACGTCTCGAAGCCCTCGACAGCAAGGACTTCGCCCGCGCCGACACCATTCGCAACCAACTGGCCGAGCAGGGCATCGCCCTGATGGACTACAAGGATCCGGAAACCGGCCAGCGCCGCACCAAGTGGGAGAGCAAGCCATGACCATTTTCGATCACGTCGGGTATGCCGTCGGCGATCTGGACCAGTCCGCAGCCTTCTATGACGCCGCCCTTGCGCCGCTCGGCATCAAGCGGGAGGCCGACTACGAATATCCCGGCGGCCGCGTCATCGGCTATGGCGCCAAGGGTCCGCAATTCTGGATCAATTCCGGCAGCGCCATGCGCGACCACGTGCATCTGGCCTTTGCCGCCAAGACCCATGCCGAGGTCGACGCCTTCTACGCCGCTGCGATAGCGGCCGGCGGCCGCGACAATGGCGGGCCGGGCATCCGCACCGAGTATCATCCCAACTATTACGCTGCCTTCGTGTTTGATCCCGATGGCCACAATGTCGAAGCGGTCTGCAATGCCCCAGTCTAAGCCGGGCGAACATACCGGCGGTTGCCAATGCGGCGCAGTGCGCTTCCGCGTTACCCGCCTCGGTCGTCCCTCGATCTGCCATTGCCGCATGTGCCAGAAGGCCTTTGGCGGCTTTTTTGGTCCGCTCGTCACCGCCCACAATGCGAGCTGGACACGCGGCGAACCCAAATGGTTCCAGAGTTCCAATGCCGCCCGCCGCGCCTTCTGCGGCGATTGCGGCACCCCTCTGGCCTATGAAACGCGCTTTGGCCTCGAACTGGCCATCGGCGCCTTCGACGATCCCGAAGTGGCCGCGCCGGTCATCCAGGTCAATCCGGCCGACAAGCTCTCCTTCTTTGACGGACTGTCATCGCTGCCGCTGCGCAGCGAGGCGCCCAACGAATGGCGCGACTTCCTCGCCGGCATCCATTCCAACCAGCATCCCGATCATGACACCGACGACTGGCCGCCGCGGGAGCAGGCGCGATGACCGAGGTCTGGACCGGCGGCTGCCAATGTGGCGCGGTGCGCTACCGCTTCACCGAAAAGCCGCGCGGTTCCCATATCTGCCACTGCCGCATGTGCCAGAAAGCCTTCGGCGGCTTCTATGCGCCTCTCGTCGGCGGCCCGCTCGAAACCTTCGCGGTCACGCGCGGCGAAATCACCCTTTTTCGTTCCTCCGAACAGGTTGAACGTGGCTTTTGCCGTACTTGCGGCACGCCGCTGAGCTTTGCCTATATCGGCGGCGACTGGATGAGCACATCCATCGGCTCGCTGGACGACCCCGAAGCCTTCCCGCCTGAGGATCAGCATGGCGTCGACAGTCGCCTGAGCTGGGCCAACGCCATCGGCAGCCTCCCGGACCACTCATCTATCGAAGAGCGCGAGCCCGCTGTCGCCGCCTTCATCAAGGCCACCAATCATCAGCATCCCGATCACGATACCGACCATTGGCCGCCCCAAGAGGTGCATCGATGAAGCGTTATGCCATGGAAGTGAGCGGCGGCTGCCAATGCGGCGCCGTGCGCTATCACGCCACCGAAATGCTGGACAATTCCCACATCTGCCACTGCCGCATGTGCCAGAAGGCGGCGGGCAACATCTTCATCGCCCTGGTCGCGGCGCCGCGCGAGGCCATCACCTGGACGCGTGGCCAGCCGGCCCGGTTCCGTAGCTCAGAGCACGTCGATCGCGGTTTCTGCGCGGCCTGCGGCACGCCGCTCTTCTATGAGAATCTGGAGGGCGGCCACCTCAATTTCACCACCGGCTCGCTCGACCATCCCGAGCTGTTCCCGCCCCACGCGCATTGCGGCGTCGAAGGTCGTGTTCCCTGGTTCGAGACCTTGCCTACCATGGAGTGGCTGGGGACCACCGAAGCCGAAATGAGCGACGAGGTGGCCGGCATCCGGGCCACCAACCACCAGCATCCCGACCGCGACACCGAGCAATGGCCATGACCGCGCCCGTGCTCACGGGCGGCTGCCAATGCGGGGCCGTCCGCTACGCTCTCGATCAGCAGCCGGTCAACGTGCATGTCTGCCATTGCCGCATGTGCCAGAAGGCCGTGGGCGGCCCGTTTGCTATCATCTGCCCGGTGCAGAAA
>CBFGMY010000285.1:0-3559 GCA_965650055.1 uncultured Devosia sp. | reverse complement strand
GGCCGAACTCTACGCCACGGCTGCCGGTGCCGCACTCGACGAAATTCAGTCGATTTCCGAGACGCAGGGCTTCAACAACCCACAGCCCTACCCCATGTACGCCAGGGCAGAAGCTGCGGACGCCAAGGTGCCGGTCGAAGCGGGTGAGCTGGCCTTTGCCATCAACGTCAACGTCCAGTGGGAACTGGGCACCGACGCACAATAATCAATTCCCATACCCCTTTCGGGGGGGCTTGGGCGGTGGGGACGTTCGGATATACCGTAGTCACCCGTCCCCACCAACCTGACACAGCAAGGCCCTCGCACCAGCGGGGGCCTTTCGCTATTGCAGAAACGCCAGCACAGACTGCGTCTGGCCGGGTATGAAATGCGGCGCGTCGGGCAGGTAGCGCATCGTGAGCCTGGTCACATTGCGCTCGAGGGCATCACGGCTCTCATCGGCATGGATGAACACGTCCTTGCCACCGAGCACGGCCATGACCGGCATCGGCAGTCGCCGCAATGCATCGTCTGTCGGCACCGGCAACAGCTCGGTACGCGGTCTAAAGTGCTGGAAGATCGCGGCGCTCAGCCTGCCGATAGGGCTAACGGCAAAGGCCTGACTGGTCATGGCGCTGCCCCCGATCCGTTCCAGCATCTTGCGGCGTCCCCAACCACCGAGCAGCAGCAGGGGCAGCGCCCATAGCAAGATGTTGCGATTGCGTCCGATGCCGCCGGGGCTCAGCAGCACCAGCCTGGACACCTTGTCCGGCCGTCGGATCGCGTAGTCCAGCGCCATCCAGCCCCCGAGGGAGAGACCCACAAAGGCGGCCGACGTCAGGCCCAGCCCGACCAGCACATCGTCCAGCCACTCTGCATAGGCATCCGATGCCAGGGGCGGCCGCGATGGTGCGCTTAGTCCCGGCTCGCCGATTATATCGACGGCAAACACTCTGAAGTGGCGGCTCCACTCCGGCATGTCGCCCACCCAACTGGCCGAGTTGATGGCCGAGCCGTGCAGCAGAATCAACGGCGACGCCCCGGCCGGACCGCCAGCGAGGACAAAGGTGTCGCCTTGGCGCGTCGATACGGACAGCCGCTCGATCGGCGTCGGCCATTGGGTCAGCGCGGCCTCGTAGAGATCGAGCACAGCCTGCCTCCCCGCATCGCTCTTGTAGATGTCGCGCATGCTCAACTCTCCAGGCAGGCATCGACGAGCTTGAGCACCATCGCCAGATCGCCGGGGGCGCCTATGGCAATGACTTTGATGGTCCGGCGGATGGGGTCATGTGCGATGTCGACGGAAAGCGCCTCACCTTGCGTTTCCGGATCGCGACGCGCACCGGCCAGCGTCGACGACACGCGTCGCAGCAACTCCTGATCGACATCCTCGATATCGACAACACAGGTGGCCCGGGCTCGCGATGGAACGATCCGCGCCGGTGCCCCGGCAAACGCGTCCAAGTCGGAACGGAGGACACGGTACTGCTTACCGACCTTGGTCGCGCGCAGTTTTCCTTCGCGGATGAAGCGCAGCACGGTCTTGGCGTGCAGTTGCAGCGCCTCCGACGCGGCTTCGACAGTCAGGAATTCCGTAGTCATTCGCAATGTTCCTTATTGCACCATTTCAAGGTACAATAGAGAGCATTTTTGAGTCAATAGGGCGCGATAGGGAGCGGTTTAGCTGGCCAGCACCTTCCACAGCATGTTGAGCCCGACCAGCACGAGGAAAACCGCGAAGACGTATTTCAGCGTCTTCTGGTCCAGCCGATGCGCCAGCGCCGCGCCCAGGGGCGCAAAGGCGGCGGCGAGCACCGCGACCAGCACCAGGGCGACCAGATTGACATAGCCCAGGCTCAGCGGCGGCAGGCCCGTGGCGCCCCAGCCGGAAATGATGAAGCCCAGCGTGCCGGAAACCGCAATCGCCACGCCGATTGCGGCCGACGTGCCCACGGCGGCATGCATCGTGGCGCCGAAAGCCACCAGGGTCGGCACGGTCAGCGAGCCGCCGCCAATGCCCATCAGCGATGAGATATAGCCGACGACGACGGCCGAGACCCGATGCGTCGCCGCTGACCCATGAAGGTGCCCCATCAGCCTGGTCTGGAAGGCGAAGACGATATTGGCCGCGATGATGAAGGCCATGACGGCGAAGACGATGCGCAGGACGTCGCCGGAGAAGTACCCCGCCATCAATCCGCCGATGAACGTGCCGGCCACGATGAACGGCGTCCACAGCCGCAGCACCTTGAGGTCGAGGGCGCCGCGCTTGTAGTGGGAGCGCGCGCTCATGATGCCGGTCGGGATGATGATGGCGAGCGATGTGCCCACCGCCACGTGCTGCACCACGTCCGCATCATAGCCGAGCAGCAGCAGGGCATTGCTGAGGGCCGGCACGATGATCGCGCCGCCGCCAATGCCGAGCAGGCCGGCGGCTATGCCCGACGCAACACCCGTGGCCATCAGCCCCAGCACAAATGGCCAATAGCCAACCAGTGTCGCCCAGTCCATCAACGGTCCCCGATGAGATGGAGCACCACGTCGCGGCGATGCGGCCGGCGGCGGTGCTCGAACAGATAGATGCCCTGCCAGGTCCCGAAGACCGGTTGGCCTTCCATGACCGGGATACCGATCGAGGTCTGCGTCAACGCCGCCTTGATATGCGCCGGCATGTCGTCCGGCCCCTCGGTGGTGTGCACCAGCCAATCCATGCCCTCGGGCACCAGCCGGCGAAAGAAGCCGTCAAGATCGGTCTTGACGTCGGCGTCGGCATTTTCCTGGATCAGCAGCGAACACGACGTATGGCGCACATAGGCGGTCAACAGCCCCGTGGTCACCTCGGCATTGGCCACGAACTGACGCAATGCGGGGGTGAACTCATAGAGCCCCTGCCCCTTTGTCGGAATGGTGAGTGTGTCGGCAGCCTGCTGCATGCTTGGGCGTACCACGTTCCCGCGGGGCCGGCCAAGCGCATCGGCCGGTGATCCGTCCACTATGCCGCACTCGCGCCATGATCGACAGGCCTCGTCATTCCGCTCGCGCCGCCGGAACTATCGCCCAAGCCAGGCGTTGCGGGCCTTGCGGGGAACTAGCATCGTCAAATCGAACCATCGATTCCATTCAGTTTGCGTTCAGACTGGCCTCGCGATGCTTGGCAGGAATGTCTATCGACATAAGGAAAAGAACAATGCGCCTTAGAACTTGGCTCGTAACCGGCACCAGTATCGGTCTGATGGCTCTGCTGCCGCTGACCGTGCGTGCGCAGGATGGCGACTTGGTCGCCGCCTACCAGGCCTATGCAGCCGCCCAGGCATCCGGCGACACCGCCGCCCTGGAAGCGGCGCAAGCCAGCCTGACCGAACTCTGCATCGTGGCTGGCTATGCCACCTTCGAGGAGTGCATCGCCGCCGTATCCGCTGCACCGGCCGAGGCCGCGCCACCGCCGGCCGACCCACAGGCTGATGCGGATGCGGCCGCCGCCGCTGCCCAGGCTGCCGCTGACGCTGAAGCGCAGGCCGCTGCCGATGCTCAGGCTGCCGCTGACGCTCAGGCCGCTGCTGACGCCCAGGCTGCCGCCGAC
>CBFGMY010000284.1:0-3620 GCA_965650055.1 uncultured Devosia sp. | reverse complement strand
CGGCCGAACCGGCTTTGCGCGGCGACCGGCGGCAGGCCATCCTGCCCATGTGGCGGCAGGAGCAGCGCATCATCGAGGACGCCATTGCCAGCTTTGGCGGCAATGTCTCGCTGGCCGCCGCGGCGCTCGAAATCAGCCCGTCCACCATCTATCGCAAACGCCAGGGCTGGTCGGAAATGGCCGTAGCGGGCTAGGCGACGTCCTCCCTCTGCCAGCCCTCCCCAACCACAGCGTTTGTTGCTAAGGCGTGTTCGCTTCGCGCGCCTTGACGCGGTCGAGCCCCAGATAGTGCTCGCGCAGGATCACCGCGATGCCCGACGCGACGATGATCAGCGCCCCCATGATCATGGCCAGCGTCGGCACGTCGCCAAAGACGACAAAGCCGATCACCAGCGTCAGCAGCAGCGACACATATTCGAAGGGCGCGATGACCGACATGTCGGCATAGCGGTAGGATGAGGTCATGAGCAGCTGACCGACGCCACCGGCGAAGCCGGCGCCGACGAGCAGAGCCGCCTGTTCGGGCGTGGGCATGGCCCAGCCGAAGGGGATGGTGGCCAGCGACAGCACGCTGGCGCTGATGAAGAAATAGACCACGATGGCTTCGGTGCGCTCGGTGCGTGTCAGCTTGCGCACCTGCATCAGGGCGAAGGCGGTCAATATGGCGCCGCCGAACGCAGCAATGGCGCCGACCGCCTCGGCATCGCCCAAGGGCGCGCCACCGGTGAACAGGGTCAACCGCGGCCAGAGGATGATGACGACGCCGACTAGGCCGACGCTGACGGCCGTCCAGCGGAAGACATGGACCCGCTCCTTGAGCAGCAGGGCGCTGAAGACCACGATGAGCAGGGGCGCCGCATAGCCGATGGCGGTGGCCTCGGGCAGCGGCAGCCGGGTCAGCGCGAAAAACCCCAGTCCCATGGACGATGCGCCGACCAGCGCCCGCACGATGTGGCCAAGGGGATTGCGGGTGTGGAGCGCCGAGCGCAATTGGCCGCGCCACAACAGCCAGGCGACGACAGGCAGGATGGCGAAAAAGCAGCGGAAGAAGACCAGCTCACCAGCCGGGATGGTACCCGTCGCCTTGAGCAGGGTCGCCATGACGACAAAGAAGCAGACCGAGACCACCTTGAGCGTGATGCCACGCAGAGGCCCGCCCCTGCTGGGCGCAGGGCCGGAGCCGGCAACTGAAGCGGGAGCGGTCACGGCAGTCTCTTGGTGCAGCCGATATCAGCGGCTGGAGGCTTGCTCCAGCTTTTCCTTGGCGATGCGCGCGGTGGCGAACGCCTTGTGCTCGGGGCCGACGGCCGAGCCAGTTTTGACCACCTTGCCGGCGGCATCGAGGATTTCCCAATGCCAATTGGCGTTCGGGCCGCTGCCGCCCTTGAGGCGCAGCTTGATCTGAAGAGTGTTGTCCTGGGTCATGAGGGCGTTATGGCGCAGGTTGGCGCGTGGGGGAAGGGGTAAGGCGGGAAAAGTTCGGGGCGGGAGCGGCACTGCGATCGCGGTTTACCCAGCGGCTCATTCCGGCGAAGGCTGGAATCCATGTCCGTGGTCCGCCTCCAGTGCCGCCCCACCGGCCGTCACCCTCGGGCTTGACCCGAGGGTGACGATCGAGTTTGGCGGACCTTTGGATGGCTACACCTCCGAATACCTGTACTCGATCCGGTCGCCCGCGAAGGCGAGGTGGTCGCGGATGGGCTCCACCTGCGGGCAGGGATCGGGGTAGTACCAGGCTTGGTCCGGACCATCGGCGGTGAGCGTCTTGATGGTGTAGTAATGCGCCTCGCCCTTGTAGGGGGAGGTCGTGCGCGTCTCGGACAGCTCCAGCACGTCCTCGCGGATGTCGCCGCGCGGGAGATAGATGCGCAGCGGCTCGCCGGGTTCGTCCAGTTCAAGCGCATTGAGTGACGAACCGATCTCGGCATCGTCGAACACCACGTGCACCCGACCCTTGGCGGGGGTGATCCTGATATCCTTGTCCAGACATTGACGCGTCATGTTGTCCTGCCATGTAAGCGGGTTAAGGCGATGGGGTTCAACGCGCGAGAAGAAAGCGGGTTCACCCGACCTTGACTCGTCAGGGGGGCAGCCATATATCCCCGGTCATCTGTTGGCACTCTATATTGGTGAGTGCTAACAGCACCAAGATTGCATTGAAATTGCTGCCATAGGAGCAAAACATGGGCTTTCGTCCTCTGCACGACCGCGTGGTCGTCCGTCGCCTCGACAGCGAAGAAAAGACCAAGGGCGGGATCATCATCCCCGACACCGCCAAGGAAAAGCCGTCTGAAGGCGTGATCGTTTCGGTGGGCCCTGGCGCCCGCGATGACCAGGGCAAGATCAACGCCCTCGACGTCAAGGCCGGCGACCGCGTGCTGTTTGGCAAGTGGAGCGGCACCGAGGTCAAGCTCAACGGCGAAGACCTGCTGATCATGAAGGAATCCGACATCATGGGCATCGTCGAAGCCTAAGGCTTCCCTGCCCTTTCCGTCGTTTCAATTCGCACTTAAGGAGCGCCTCACATGGCCGCTAAAGAAGTAAAGTTCTCGACCGATGCCCGCGACAAGATGCTGCGCGGCGTCAACATCCTCGCCAATGCGGTGAAGGTGACCCTGGGCCCCAAGGGCCGCAACGTCGTGATCGAAAAGTCGTTCGGCGCCCCGCGCATCACCAAGGACGGCGTCACCGTCGCCAAGGAAATCGAACTGGAAGACAAGTTCGAGAACCTGGGCGCGCAGCTCCTGCGCTCGGTCGCTTCCAAGACCAACGACATTGCCGGTGACGGCACCACCACCGCGACCGTTCTGGGCCAGGCCATCGTCGTCGAAGGCGTCAAGGCTGTTGCCGCCGGCTTCAACCCGATGGATCTCAAGCGCGGTATCGACCTGGCTGTCGAAGAGGTTGTCGCTTCGCTGAAGTCCGCCTCCAAGAAGATCACCTCCACCGCTGAAGTCGCTCAGGTTGGCACCATCTCCGCCAACGGCGAGGCCTTCATCGGCGAAGAAATCGCCAAGGCCATGGAAAAGGTCGGCAATTCGGGCGTGATCACGGTCGAAGAATCCAAGACCGCCGATACCGAAGTCGACATCGTCGAGGGCATGCAGTTCGATCGCGGCTACCTGTCGCCGTACTTCGTGACCAACGCCGAGAAGATGACCGCCGTTCTCGAAGATCCCGTGATCCTGCTGCATGAAAAGAAGCTCAGCAACCTGCAGACCATTCTGCCGCTGCTCGAGTCGGTTGTGCAGTCGCAGCGCCCGCTGCTGATCATTGCCGAAGACATTGAAGGTGAGGCTCTCGCGACCCTCGTCGTCAACCGTCTGCGCGCCGGCCTCAAGGTCGCTGCCGTCAAGGCTCCTGGCTTCGGCGATCGCCGCAAGGCCATGCTCGAAGACATCGCTATCCTGACCGGTGGCCAGGTGATTTCCGAAGAACTCGGCATCAAGCTCGAGAACGTGACCATCGATATGCTCGGCACTGCCAAGCGCGTCGAAATCACCAAGGAAAACACCACGATCGTCGATGGCGCCGGCACGGCCGATGACATCCAGGGCCGCGTTGGCCAGATCAAGGCGCAGATCGAAGAGACCACTTCGGACTACGACAAGGAAAAGCTG
>CBFGMY010000283.1:0-3636 GCA_965650055.1 uncultured Devosia sp. | reverse complement strand
AGTCGACCGGCGGACAATGGACAAGCGACCGCGTCCACGTTGCCGGGCCTTGGAACAAGGCCAATTACGATAAGTGCGAGCTGCAATATGAAAGCGATATGTTTCAATGCAGGATGACTGTCTGGAGCGCTTCCTGCAGCAATCAGGCGATGCTTCGCCGAACTGCGTGCATGAAAGATGAGCCCCTACCCCCGTTCAATTATTGAGTCCGACCATGATCATAGGAACTCGTACGCTCACCGTGGCCACGCCGACCGGGGATCGTCCGGTCATCATCCGTGTGTTCGAACCAACCTCGGACGGTCCGGCCTGGGACTGCAGCTACGAAATCGATTGGCCCGAGGGCACCGTCAAAAGCCATGCCATGGGGAATGACGCATTGCATGCCTTAGATATGGCCCAACAAAAGATCGCCACCGACCTTTATATGAGCCGCTATCACCATGAGCGAAAGATGTGGTGGATCAAGCCTTGGGTCGGCTACGGGTTTCCAATGCCGAAGGGCGCCCGAGACCTGCTGATCGGGGACGATCAGGAATATTATGGCCTGGACAGGTGATCAGCCGAGACAAGTGTCATTCGCACCACTGTCCAGCTGCCCGAAAATTTGTTGGCATCCATTGAGAAAGGCCCGGAGCTTCCCCCGGGCCTTCTTCAGTTTCGGTCGAGGCGGATGCCTCGCTACCCCAGATGCGCCAGCACCGCGAGCAGTAGCAACGCCACAATATTGGTGATCTTGATCATCGGGTTCACAGCCGGGCCGGCCGTGTCCTTGTAGGGGTCGCCGACGGTGTCGCCGGTGACGGAGGCTTTATGCGCGTCGCCGCCCTTGTGGTGGGTGACGCCGTGGCTGTCGGTGAAGCCGTCTTCGAAGCTCTTCTTGGCATTGTCCCAGGCGCCGCCGCCGGCGGTCATGGAGATAGCGACGAAAAGCCCGGTGACGATGACGCCCATCAGCATGGCGCCCAGAGCCGAGAAGCCGGCCGCGGCGCCCGCGATCCAGTTGATCAGGAAGAACACCACGATCGGCGACAGCACGGGGAGCAGGCTCGGTACGATCATTTCGCGGATTGCCGCCTTGGTCAGCATGTCCACCGCCTTGGCATAGTCGGGCTTGGACGTGCCGGCCATGATGCCCGGATCAGCCTTGAACTGGCGGCGGACTTCCACCACCACCGACTGGGCGGCGCGGCCCACGGCGGTCATCGACATGCCGCCGAACAGGAACGGCAAGAGGCCACCGAAGAGCAGGCCGACCACGACATAGGGATCGGCCAGCGAGAAGCTGAGCTGGCCCACGCCCTGGAAGATGGCGGGGGCATCGGGCAGACCAGAGAAGTAGATCAGGTCCTGCGTATAGGCGGCGAACAGCACCAGGGCGCCGAGGCCGGCCGAACCGATGGCATAGCCCTTGGTGACTGCCTTGGTGGTGTTGCCCACGGCATCGAGCGCGTCGGTATTGTGGCGCACTTCCTTGTCGAGGCCGGCCATTTCGGCGATGCCACCGGCATTGTCGGTGACAGGGCCGAAGGCGTCGAGGGCAACCACGATACCAGCGAGAGCCAGCATGGTGGCGACGGCGAAGGCGATGCCGAAGAGACCCGCCAGGTTATAGGTGACGATGATGCCGGCAATGATCACCAGCGCCGGCAGCGCCGTCGATTCCAGCGAGACCGCGAGGCCCTGGATGACGTTGGTGCCGTGGCCGGTAACCGAGGCTTCGGCGATGGAATTGACCGGACGGCGACCCGTGCCAGTATAGTATTCGGTGATGACGATGATGAGGCCGGTAATGACCAGCCCAGCCACGCCGCACCAGAACAAAGCCCATGGCGTGAAGGTCTTGTCTGTGGCTTCGATGACGACGTTGAGATCGCCGAAGACGAAGTAGAGCACCGGGAGCAGCGCAACCAGCGACAGCACGCCGGTGGCGATAATGCCCTTGTAGAGCGCGCCCATGATGTTGTTGTCGGCGCCCAGCTTGACGAAGTACGTCCCGATGATGGACGTCACGACGCAGGCGCCGCCAATGGCCAGCGGCAGCACCATGCCGATGAGCTTGAACGCATCGGGCAGGATGATGGCGGCCAGCACCATGGTGGCGACGATGGTCACCACATAGGTTTCGAACAGGTCTGCGGCCATGCCGGCGCAGTCGCCGACATTGTCGCCTACGTTGTCGGCAATGGTGGCCGGGTTGCGCGGATCGTCTTCCGGAATGCCGGCCTCGACCTTGCCCACCATGTCGCCGCCGACATCTGCACCCTTGGTGAAGATGCCGCCGCCGAGACGGGCGAAGATGGAGATCAGCGACGCGCCGAAGCTGAGGGCCACCAGCGCATCGATGACGGTGCGGCTGGTCGGGTCAAAGCCCAGGAACTGGGTGAGGATGATGAAGTAGAGGGTAACGCCGAGGAGGCCGAGCCCCGCCACCAGCATGCCGGTGACCGCGCCGGACTTGAAGGCCAGGTCGAGGCCACGGGCCAGTGACGAGATGGCCGCCTGGGCCACGCGGACATTGGCGCGCACCGACACGTTCATGCCGATGAAGCCGGCCGCGCCCGAGAGCACGGCGCCGAGCAGGAAGCCGATGGCGGCATAGACGCCGAGCAGGAAGAAAGCGGCGATCAGGATCACCACGCCGACAATGCCGATAGTGGTGTACTGCCGCTTGAGATAGGCCGATGCACCTTCCCGAACGGCTGCCGAGATTTCCTGCATGCGGGCGCTACCACTGTCGGCGGCGAGCAATTGTTGCGTCGTATAGACGCCGTAAACGATGGACAGAGCGCCGCACAGGACGATCAGCCAGAGTGCCAAAGTCATCGAAATAGTCCCTCTAGATTTATCCTCCGGGGACTCAACGCAATGACGGTGCCGGTCCTCCAACCTGCACGCCCTGCCCTCCTAGAGCCCCTTCCACAAAGAAGATTAGCCGGATTGAGGGGTTAAGCAATGGAAAATGCGTTGATTTGTCGCGGTGGGGACCTTCCCCTTCTCCCCTTGAGGGAGAAGGTGGCGCGCAGCGCCGGATGAGGGGTCAGCGATGTCCGCAGGGACCCCTCACCCGCCTCTCGGCACCCTCTCCCTCAAGGGGAGAGGGACGATAGCGTCGCAAGCCTGGTGGCCAGCACCTCCCCGTCCCCCGCTACATCAAGCGTCTTGAGCCGGGCCGTCTCTCCACTCGCGACTGATATCGCCGATTTCGGCACGCCCAATGCCTTGGCCAGCAGCGCCACCACGGATGCATTGGCCTTGCCCTTGTCGGGCACGGCGCGCACCCGAACCCGCAATACGGCCGTCCCGTCATCCCTGATCTCAATGCCCTCGACCGCGTCCCTGTTGGCATTGGGGGTGACACGAACGAAAAGGCTCAGCCCCGCAGGGCTGAGCCGGTAGCATTTGGGCTGCTGCGACAGGGCTAGATGCCGGCGCGCGCCACGGCGGGATAGATGTAGTAGCCGATGATCTGCTGGATGAAGAAGATCGCGATGAAGGCGATGATCGGGCTGATATCGAGGCCGGAGAAATTCGGCATAACGCGACGGATTGGGCGCAGCACCGGCTCGGTCAGCTGGTTGAGCACCCGCCACACACCCTCGACGAAGGGGTTGCGCGTGTTGATCACGTTGAACG
>CBFGMY010000282.1:0-3719 GCA_965650055.1 uncultured Devosia sp. | reverse complement strand
GGCGAATCCCGGTCCGGCCGCGTGGGTCAGCGGCGCCTTGCGGCCCTCTTGGTAGGCTTTCCAGGCGATCGTCTCGAGCCGGACAATGGCGTCGTGCTCGACACCGAACGCGCCAAGCATTGGGTCTCGGTTGGCGCCCAGCCGACCGACCGCGTGCTGCGCTTCCTCGACGTTGCCGGCATCGTGACCCGCGAAGCCCGCAGCAACCCGAACAAGGCCAAGCCGGGCGAAAAGGCCGTGGCTCGCGCCGATGAGAAGGCCGCCAAGGCCGCCGCTATCGAAGAAGCCAAGAATGCGCCGAAGGAAGCTCCGGCCGAGGAAGCCGCATCCGAGTAATCGGTCGGCATCTACCAATGAAAAAGCCCCGGTGCGATGCGCCGGGGCTTTTTGTTGTTCTCTGATATTGCCACAACCACCGCGCGGCACCTCCCCCTCGACGGGGGAGGTTGGGAGGGGGTGTGGGTTGGCCCGCATATCCGGGCTAAACATCCCCCACCCTTGATCCCTCCCCGCAAGGGGGAGGGTGTCGACTGGTAAATCAGCGCACTAGGCCTTGAGCTTGGCCAAAATGGCCGCACCCATTTCTTCGGTGCCGACCGTCTTGCGGTTGTCCTGCGCGATGTCACCCGTCCGCAGGCCATCGCTGAGCACGGCCGAGATCGCGTTTTCGATTCGGGTCGCCAGCTCGATCTGGCCGAACGAATAGCGCAGCGCCATCGCAACCGACGCAATCATGGCGATGGGGTTGGCAATGCCCTTGCCTGAAATGTCGGGGGCGGAGCCGTGCACGGGCTCGTAGAAGGCCTTGCGCTTGCCGGTGACCGGATCGGGGGCGCCGAGCGAAGCGGAGGGGAGCATGCCGAGCGAGCCGGTGAGCATGGCGGCAACGTCCGAGAGAATGTCGCCGAACAGGTTGTCGGTGACCATGACGTCAAACTGCTTGGGATTGCGCACCAGCTGCATGGCGGCGTTATCGGCCAGGATGTGGTGCAGTTCGACATCGGCATAGTCCTTGCCGACGCCCTTGACCACTTCGTCCCACAAGACGCCAGACTTCATGACATTCTTCTTGTCGGCCGAGTGCACCTTGTTGTTGCGGGTGCGGGCGAGATCGAAGGCGACGCGGGCGATGCGGTCGATCTCGTAGGTCTCGTAGACCTGGGTGTCGATGGCGCGCTTCTGGCCGTCGCCAAGATCGGTGATGGTCTTGGGCTCGCCGAAATAGACGCCGCCGGTCAATTCGCGCACGATCAGGATGTCGAGGCCTTCCACCAGCTCGCGCTTGAGCGAGGAGGCATCGGCCAGAGCCGGGTAGCAGATGGCCGGGCGCAGGTTGGCGAACACGGCCATTTCCTTGCGCAGGCGCAGGAGCGCGGCTTCCGGGCGATGCTCATAGGGCACGTTGTCCCATTTGGGGCCGCCCACGGCGCCGAAGATCACCGCGTCGGCGGCCTTGGCCTTGGCCACGTCTTCGTCCGTGATGGCCACCTGATGGGCGTCATAGGCCGCGCCGCCAGCGAGGCCGCGATCGGTCGAGAAATCGGTGAGCTGTTCGGCATTGGTCCAGGCGATCAGCTTTTCCACCTCGACCATGATCTCGGTGCCGATGCCGTCGCCCGGCAGCAGGAATAGGGAATGGGTGGCCATGTCGGTCCTCGCCGTACTGATGGTTACGCTTGGCGGGCACATAGCGTCATTTCGGCCTGCCATGCAAGGCCGCCCATGGCCTGAACGCCCACTGAATACGCGGATCAGAGGGCGTTCAAGCCGGGAAGGGCAAAAGGCACGCCATCAGCGCCGCACCAAGCCGGTCCAAACGAGGAGACAACCAAATGCACAAGATGATCCGTATCGCCGCCCTTGCCACCATGACGCTGGTCGGCGTTGCCCAGGCCCATGCCGGCGTCAACACGCTGGCGGAGTGTTACGACCTCGTCATTGCCGACTGCAACAAGGGCGACCATGCCCAGAGCTGCGCCAGCTCGGGCATGGACCAGTGCGACAAGGTGTTCCCCACCCCGATGGTGCGGCAGCCGGGTCTGGTGTTTGGCATTGGCGCCGGCGTCGCGGCCAACAACCTCAAGCAGATCGGCATAGCCCACCACTAGCATTAAGGCGTGCGGCGGTGGCGGCCCGATCCCGGCCGCTGCCACTGCACGCCAAGCCGTTGGCGCCCGCTAGATAAAGCCGCTGCGTTCGAACAGGGCCCAGAAGGCGGCGAGATTGGTCAGGGCGTGGGCCAGGCCCACCCAGAAGACCGAGCCGGTGCGCCAGGCGATCCAGTTCCAGAACAGGCCCAGCACGGCCGCGCTGGCAACGAGGCCAACACCACCGCCGTCGAACATCACGCCGTGGCTCAGGGCCAGCGGGATGTGCCAGGCGCTGAACAGCAGCCAGCCCAGCCAGAAGCCAAGGCGCGGCTTATCGCTGAAGCGCGTCATGAAGCCGCCGCGCCAGGCGATTTCCTCGAGCGGACCGTTGATGACGGCAAAGAGCAGGGCCAGCAGGGCGCCCTGCGTGGTCAGAAGCGCGGTAGCGGGCGCCAGGGCTGCCACGGCGATCAGCGCCACCTGCGCCAGCACGAGCAGCGGCACGAACCAGTCGCGGCGCTCGAGCTTTTCGGAGAAGAGGCGCGGGCTGCGGTTGGGCAGCACATGGATCAGGGTGACCGGCACGCAGAAGGCCAGCCAGTAGAATACGAAGCTCAGCAGATAGCCGTTGGTGCCCAATGTGCTGGTCAGGTACGGCACCAGCCAGAGCAGGATGGCGATGAGCGCCAGGGCGTGAGCGACGAGAATGGTCTGGGGCCGGCTCAGCATGGCGCGTGATACCCTATGGCAGCGTTTCGAGCATCACTATGCCTAGCATAGGAAATTCCCCGGTGTCGCTAGGGACCCGGGGAATTTTTCACGGCGCGTCGCCGCTCCGCGCGTGCAGTTTTTGCCAGGTCTCAGTTGGCTTCGCGCCGCTCGACAAGTTCGAAATCGTCCGCGGCCGGATCGACCTTGAGGGCGAGCTGCTGGCGGTCGAGTTCAGCCAGCCAGGCCGTCCACGAGCATGGGCTCATGCCGTCGTCCTGGCTTTCGATCTGCCGCTTGTTGCGCTTCTGAAAGCTGAGCTTGAGTTGGGCGTGTTCCTCCCCGAACTGGTTGCGCACCCGAGCAATTGCCGGAATGCCGTGCCGGTCGCTTACCCAATTCTGGATGTCGCGATGGCGTGTCAGGGTGTGTAGCTGGGTCATGTGGCCTCCCCTCCAAATTCTATGTTTTTCTAACCTCGTTGAACGGTCCGGTCCTCCACCGGGTTCCCCGTCCAGCGATCAACTGTCTGCTAGTTCAGTGACAAGCTTGAGACGCGTCATCTCCTCTGGGCTGAAATAGTAAAGCCGGTCCGGCGGGGTCTCGAGCGCATGCAGCCACAGAGCCGGGTCTACGCCCGTTTTGGTCAGGTGGCTGATGATCTCGGCGGTGGTCGATTGGGCGTCGCTCATGGCCGTGCCGGCCACGCGCAGGGCGTTCTGCGGATCGCCCGAAAGGGCCGCAGCATAGATCTGGTGCACGCCGATGGCCGCCTGGGGGCTGGCGATACGCTCCTTGCCCGAGGCAAAGATCAGGGGGCAGGACGAGGCACAAAGCGAACCCGCGGCGACCTTGGTGGCAAGGCCCTTTTCATGGATCAGACTGCCTATGGCCAGCGCATCCACGACCGATCCTCCGGGC
>CBFGMY010000281.1:0-3743 GCA_965650055.1 uncultured Devosia sp. | reverse complement strand
GGGTGGGCATGGCTAGACCCCTTTCATACCTCCATCGTGCCTCAGATCCACGATATGCAAAACTGCGCAATTTAGTATCAGCCTTATGCATGGGCGCATGTCGCCCAGGACGCCGCCACCAGCTTCACCCCCTTGATACATCCAACTTATCCCCGCCCGCATAACCCGGCGCATACTCCCGCCCATCACTCCGCGTGGGCGGCCTGCAGGCTTCGAGCCGGCCGCAGGCAAAATCGCTCCAGTGGAGCGATTTTAGGTAAGAAGGCCATTCGGGCTGCGCCCGAATGGCGGGAACAGTGGCGGGGTGAGCCGGGTGTGGCCTTTGCCTGTCGCGCAGGTTCGAGTTCGGCCGCAAAGGGGCGAGCGTCCCCAGCGCGCGATTCCGGACTGCTCCAAAAACCGGCGCCTCGAGGCGGCTATCGTCTCACTTTTATTCACTCAGAGGCGAAAGCCGTCTCAGGGTCCGCTCCCTGCCGACCTGGCAGGCGTCCATTCTCGTACCCGCCCGGTCATGCCGTGCGGCGACTTCGCATGCCTGCAGGAGCGAAGAATCCTCCCCTCCCCGCCCCGACTTCGCCATCATCTTCTGTGGACAGCATGCCGCACCCCTGCGACAAGCTGTTTTCGATTGTAATAACAAAGACTTACGGCCGGTAAGGTTGTCTTGACACTCTCAGACCCCACCACTATGTTGCGCGCGACTAAAAGGGCGTACCCGGAACTCCGGGAAAACAGCCGGCCAAGGGGAGCGAGCGGATGGCAAAACCGCAAGATACCGAAGGCCAGCCGGACAGCGCCAAAGGGGTGACGCGCGATCTTGCATCACGCATCGCCTCGGCCAAGCGGGAACGCGATATCGAGGACAACAGAGCCTCGAGAGACGCCTCCCCGGAGATGAGCGGTATGGCGCGCGGCATGCGCATCGGTACCGAGTTCATCGCCGCGATCCTGGTGGGAGCCGTATTTGGCTATCTCATCGATCTTGGCCTGGGAACCAGCCCCTGGGGCTTGCTCATCATGCTGATGGTGGGCTTCGCCGCTGGAATACTCAATGTCACCCGCGTGGTGGCGCAAATGAATGCCGCTTCGCCTCCCCCGCCGGGGTCCGATCTCGGACCCGACGTGGATGACGAGGCAGACAATGATGACGCTTAGAGGGCTCTATCTTGGCCGGTACTGATCCGATCCACCAATTCGTCATCCAGGACATCTTCAAGCTGTTCACCCTTGGCGGTGACGGCACCGAAGGTTCGGGCACCACATTTGCCTTCACCAATTCGTCGCTGTTCATGGTCGCCACTGTTGCGATCATCTCGCTCTATCTGATCCTGTCGACCGGCTCGAAGAGCGTGATCCCGGGCCGTGCCCAGCTTCTTAGTGAGCTGATGTACGAGTTCGTGGCCAATATGGTCAGAAGTGCCGCCGGCACTGCGGGCATGAAGTTCTTCCCGCTGGTGTTCTGCCTCTTCACCTTCATCTTCACGGCCAACATGCTGGGCATGGTGCCCTACTTCTTCACCGTCACCAGCCACATCATCGTCACCTTCGCGCTGTCGATGCTCGTGTTCCTGACCGTGGTGATCTACGGCTTCGTCAAGAACGGCCCGAAATTCCTCAAGCTGTTCGTGCCGTCGGGCGTGCCCGGCTACATCCTTCCTATCGTGGCGCCGATCGAGTTCATCTCGTTCATGAGCCGCCCGATCTCGCTCTCCGTGCGTCTGTTCGGCAATATCCTTGCCGGCCACATCACACTGAAAGTCTTCACCGGTTTCATCGTCACCATGAGCAGCCTGGGTTTCCTCGGCATTCTTGGTTCGGCGCTGCCGCTGATCATGGCCATCGCTTTGACTGGCCTCGAATTTCTCGTCGGTGCCGTTCAGGCTTACGTCTTCGCCGTCCTGACCTGCATGTATCTCAACGACGCGATCCACCCGTCTCACTAACTACCAGTCACGGCGGGCTGTTCCGCCAGAACCCCCGCTTAAAAGTCGCTTGAAAGGACTAAAAAATGGAAGCTGAAGCCGCAAAGTTCATCGGTGCCGGTATTGCTTGTTTCGGTATGGCCGGCGCCGCCATTGGCGTGGCCAACATCTTCGGCAACTTCCTGTCGGGCGCCCTGCGCAACCCGTCGGCTGCTCCGAGCCAGTTCTCGAATCTGATCTTCGGCTTCGCCGTGACCGAAGCTCTGGGCATCTTCTCGTTCCTGGTTGCCCTGATCCTGCTGTTCGTCGCCTAAGTCAGGCGTCGACCACACGATTTCCGCGGCCGGGACATTCCCGGCTGCGTGCACTTCACCGGCCCTTGGCCGGCTGACCGGATTTAACGGGACCTCACCTGATGGTAACGCAAGCCTACGCCCAAGAAGCGGCTGCACCGGCCGAAGAGCACGTTGAAGGCGCTGAACACGCCGTCGACGCCACTCACGCCGATCCCACCGCTGATACCCATGCCACGACCGAAGCCCATGGCGGCGAGGAACATGGCTCAGGCGTGTTCCCGCCCTTCGATCCGGCGACATTCCCATCGCAGCTGTTGTGGCTCGCCATTACCTTTGGTGCGCTCTACCTGCTGATGAGCCGCGTGGCCCTGCCGCGCATCGGCGGTATCCTCGCCAACCGCAAGGGCATCATCGATGCCGACCTCGCGGCGGCCGATGCCTCGCGCCAGAAGACCGACGCTGCCATTGCCGCCTATGAGGCTGCGCTGGCCGCCGCCAAGTCCAAGGCCCAGGGCATTGCCAATGAGAGCCGCGAGGCGATCCAGGCTGATCTGGCTGCCAAGCGGAGCGCCGTCGAGGCCGACCTCACCGCCAAGGTGACGGCTGCCGAGGCCCGCATTTCGGCGACCAAGGCGGAAGCCTTGACCCATGTCGACGAGATCGCGACCGAAACGGCACAGACCGTCGTGTCCCAGCTCGTGGGCGATGTCCCGGCCGCCAGCGTTCGCGCTGCTGTTGCCAAGGCCAAGGAGTAAGCGACGATGGCACTCGACAACACGTTCTACGCTACCGTCGCGCTGGTCATCTTTATCGGCATCACGCTCTATTTCGGCATCCCGGCCATTATCGGCAAGATGCTCGACGGCCAGATCAAGAAGATCGCCGACGACCTGGCCGAAGCCAAGAAGCTGCGCGAAGAAGCGGCTGCCCTGCTCGTCGAATATGAGCAGAAGCGCGTTGCTGCCGAAGCCGAAGCGGAGGGCATCATCGCCGCCGCCAAGGAAGAGGCCACCCGCCTGACCGCCGAAGCCCAGGTGTCGCTCAACGACCTCGTCACCCGCCGCACCAAGGCCGTGGAAGACAAGATCGCCCAGGCCGAAGCCCAGGCCGTCGCCGAAGTGCGCGCCCGCTCGGCCGACGTCGCCATCGAGGCGGCTCGCCTGGTGCTGACCGACGAAATGAACCGCAAGGGCGGCGATGTCGTCAACAAGGCCATCGCCGACGTGGGTAATCGCCTGAACTAAGGTTCGGTGGATTTGAGATTTTGAAGGCGGGTCGCAAGGCCCGCCTTTTCGTTTGCGGAGAGGACAGAGGGGTACCCGCGATGACCCATCGCTGGTGCGTCCCAATCCTACTGCATGATCGTCGCAGAATTTCTGTACGGTCGCTTCTGGCGATTGACGCCCCCCGGAATCTCCACCATGGTGGCCTCGACTGCGGGAGAGACTGGTTCCCTCCAGCGCCGAAGGAGCAACCGCCCCGGAAACTCTCAGGCAAAAGGACCGCGTGTCAGCCGACAACTCTG
>CBFGMY010000280.1:0-3746 GCA_965650055.1 uncultured Devosia sp. | reverse complement strand
GTTCATCAAGACCGTTGAGCCCGAGGAAGCAACCGGCGATATCGCCGAGCTCTACCAGGCCGAGATCGCTGGCATGGGACGCGTGATGCAAGCCACACAGTGCTGGTCAGCCCGCCCGGACATGATCGTTCCGGTCGAACACCTACTGCATCAGATGCGCGACGGGTTCTCGCTCGGGCTGCTCAATTTCCGGCTCATCACATTGGTGGCGGCTAAATACGTGCCCTCGAGCTATTGCTCGCATGTCTATTTCCGCACCCTGTCAGGCATGATGGGCCGCGATCAGGCGCTGGCCGTGCAGCGCGACTATCGCAGCGCCGGCCTTAGCGAGCAGCAAGTCGAGATGCTGGCCTATGCCGAGCAGATCACTCGCGATGCATCGAAAATCACCAAGGCCGATATCGACCGGCTCCGTGCGGTCGGGCTTAGCGACCTCAACATCGCCGACATCGCGATGGCCGCAGCGTTCCGCAACTTCATGAGCCGCTATTTCGATGCGGTCGGCGCCGAGCCGGAAGAGGCGTTTCTCGACGCGGACCTGGCAGTCCGCGCCGAAATGGCGGTCGGCAAGCAGTAAGCCGTCGAGACTACTCGATCCCGAGCTTCTTCTTCATCAGGTCGTTCAGCGCCTGCGGGTTCGCCTTGCCGCCCGAGGCTTTCATGGCCTGGCCGACGAACCAGCCGATCATGGTCGGCTTGGCGATGACCTTGGCGACCTGGTCGGGATTGGCGGCGATGATCTCGTCGACGATCGCCTCGATCGCTCCCATGTCGGTGACCTGCTTCATGCCGCGGCGCTCGACGATATCGGCCGGCTCACCCTCAGGCTCCTCGGCGATGATGACCTGCAACAAGTCCTTGGCGCCCTTGGATGAAATGGTTCCGGCTGCCACGAGATCGACGATGCCGGCGATCTGGCTCGGCTTGAGGTGGGTTTCCCAGACGGCCAGACCCTGGCTGTTGGCAAAGGCCGCCACGTCGGCATTGAGCAGGTTCGCCACCGCCTTGC
The DNA here is from genome assembly GCA_965650055.1 of uncultured Devosia sp. Classification (GTDB taxonomy): domain Bacteria; phylum Pseudomonadota; class Alphaproteobacteria; order Rhizobiales; family Devosiaceae; genus Devosia. Next base: position 2,737 of record CBFGMY010000280.1, on the reverse strand, counting down.
CGTCGCGCTTGGTGCCGCCGAAGGCAACGCAGGTTTCGTAATAGTCGGCCGTCTCGCGATCGAGCGTCAGCACCATGGCGTCATAGACGGTGACGCCGTAATCGGCCACGAAGCGCGCCTTCTTCTCGTCCGGCAGTTCCGGCAGGCCTTCAGCCATGGCGGCAACGAAGGCGTCGTCGAATTCGAGCGGCAGCAGGTCCGGATCGGGGAAGTAGCGATAGTCATGCGCTTCTTCCTTGGAGCGCATCGACCGCGTTTCGCCGGTCTTGGGGTCGTAGAGGCGGGTTTCCTGGTCGATCTTGCCGCCATCCTCGAGGATATCGATCTGGCGGCGCGCCTCGTATTCGATGGCCTGGCCGGCAAAGCGGATGGAGTTGACGTTCTTGATCTCGCAGCGCGTGCCGAATTCTCCGCCGGGCTTGCGGACGGAGACGTTGACGTCGGCGCGCATGGAGCCCTGCTCCATATTGCCGTCGCAGGTGCCCAGGTAACGCAGGATGGTCCTGAGCTTGCCCAGATATTCCTTGGCTTCCTCGGACGAGCGCAGGTCGGGCTTCGACACGATCTCCATCAGCGCGACGCCGGAGCGGTTGAGGTCGACAAAGCTCATGTTCGGATGCTGGTCGTGGATGGACTTGCCGGCGTCCTGTTCCAGATGCAGGCGCTCGATGCCGATCTCGATCTGCCCTTCGGGCATGTCGAGCAGCACCTTGCCCTCGCCGACGATGGGGTCCTTGAACTGGCTGATCTGGTAGCCCTGCGGCAGGTCCGGATAGAAGTAGTTCTTGCGATCGAACACGCTGCGCTTGTTGATCTGCGCCTTGAGCCCCAGCCCCGTGCGCACGGCCTGGCGAACGCATTCCTCGTTGATGACAGGCAGCATGCCCGGCATGGCCGCGTCCACGAAGGACACGTTGGAATTGGGTGCATTGCCGAATTCGGTCGAGGACCCCGAGAACAGCTTGCTCTCCGATGTCACCTGCGCATGGACTTCCATGCCGATGATGACTTCCCAGTCACCGGTCGAGCCATGGATGAAGCTCTTGGGATTGGGCGTGCGCGTATCGATAAGGGTCAATTGAAGGTCCTGCGAGGCAAGGCGAAGTTGCGTAAGTGATTACTTGTGTTGCCCCGGTGTTGCAACAGAAACGGCACCCCCTTCTCCCCTTGAGGGAGAAGGTGCCCGAAGGGCGGATGAGGGGTATTGAGGCATTCCAAATCGCCGAAGCATGGGATGACGCAGCACCCCTCACCCTGACCTTCCGCTGAACGCGTCAGGTCGTCCCTCTCCCTCAAGGGGAGAGGGGAAGAAACACATTCAGTCCTCGTCCTCGATCTCGCCCTCAAACGGCAGCAGCCGCTTTTCGAGGTGGACGCTCATGAAGGGCTCATGCGCGGCGCGGCCGTCGGGCCTGAGCGCCAGGATGCGGTAGCCCTGCTTTTCGTAGAAACGCACGGCGCGCACATTGTCGGCCGGCGTTTCGAGCTGCACCCGGTCGGCGCCTTCGAGCTCCAGCATCGATTCCATGCGGCGCAGCAGCATCGAGCCGAGGCCATGGCCCTGCAATTCGGGCATGACGAAGAGATAGGGAATGTAGGCCCGGCGCGCCGAACGCGAACACCAGGCGACGACGATGCCGTCGACCTCGGCCACGATGATGCGGCTCAGCGTCTCGGCCACGGCCTGGGTCAGGCGGCGCTGCTCGGCCTGCTTGATGCCGGGCTGCTCGGTCAGCAGCGGGAAGATGCCGCTTTCCCAGGCGCGATAGGCGATGTCGGCCAGCCGGCGGGCGTCTGCGGTCTCGGCCTTGCGAATGGTAATGCCTGCCATGGTGACCTCCCCGGCCCCCAGAGGGCCCTAGCCGCGGCGTCGCGCCGCGATGATGCCCTTCTCGTAATTGATGTTCCAGTCGATCAGGGTCCGCCACACAAGTTCGGCCTGATCCTCGTCAAGATCAAGAGCCAAACTGCGGTCGCGGACCTTGGCGATAACGGCCTCGATGCGGGCCGGGTCGCGCGCCTCATGCGGGTCGGTTTTGATCTGCGCCATACGCGTCACATAACGGTGCCGCTCGGCGAACAAAGCGAGCAGCGCGTGATCGACACGGTCGATCTCGGCGCGGACATCATCCTTGGTCTGGCAGGCGTCGGGCGATTTTGATGCGGTCACGGCAGGTTCCAGTCACGTTTGCTGTTGCTGGTTTGCACCGCTCCGCCGGGGATTTCAACCGCCTGTCTTGCGCAATTCGCCCACCCGGCGCTATCAAAGCGATATGTCTAGTCAGTCTGAAACCGCCTGAAGCCCCGTCCTACGGCGACGGGGCATGAATGAACCAGTCGATCGCCGCGCGTGATGCCGGCGGCCGATATTGTTTGTTCGCGGGGTCCTGCCCCGCCCATAGGCGACAGACTTTTCAATGGATATTTCACGAGACGAACAGCGGGTGCTGCACGCCCTCGCTCAGGGTGGCCGTATCGCGCTGCTCAAAAATGACGCCGGCAAGGTGACCGGGCTCGAATTCTTCAACCGCGAGGGTTGGCTGATGAGCAATTGCAGCCTGATGCTGTTCAAGAAGCTCAAGGCCAAGAAGGCGATCAAGAGTTCGGGAGGGCAGCCCTATCGCATCACTCGGCGCGGGCTGGAGCTGGTGCGGAGCGAGTTTGACAACCGGTAGAAGCGCCTTTCCTCTCCCCATCGGGGAGAGGTGGCTCGGCGGAGCCGAGTCGGTGAGGGGGA
>CBFGMY010000279.1:0-3753 GCA_965650055.1 uncultured Devosia sp. | reverse complement strand
GCCGGTTTCCGGGTCCTTCTTGGTCCACACGGTCTGCGCCAGGTATTCGAGGTTCACCTGGTGGCAGATGCCGGTGCCGGGCGGCACCACGCGGAAATTGTCGAACGCCTTCTGGCCCCAGCGCAGGAATTCGTAGCGCTCGCCATTGCGCTCATATTCGAGCTCGACATTCTGTTCGAACGCCAGGGGCGTGCCGAAGCTGTCGACCATCACCGAGTGATCGATGACCAGGTCCACAGGGACCAGCGGATTGATCTTCTGCGGGTCGGCACCGAGCTTGGCGGTGGCGTCGCGCATGGCGGCCAGGTCCACCACGGCGGGGACGCCGGTAAAATCCTGCATCAGCACGCGGGCCGGGCGATAGGAGATTTCATGCTCGGAGGTGCGCGTCACCAGCCAGGTGGCCACGGCCTCGATATCGGCCTTGGTAACGGTGCGGTTGTCTTCGAAGCGCAGCAGGTTTTCCAGCACCACCTTCATCGAATGCGGCAGGGCGGACACGCCCTTGAGCCCATTCTTCTCGGCTTCGGTGATGGAATAATAGGTATAGGTCTTGCCGCCGACCGTGAGGGTCGATTTCGACTTGAAGCTGTTTACCGAGGTCATGGTTTCCGCCCTTTAGTGTCGCTTGCGGCAGGCGCGCCGGCCAGGGCCAAAATTGCCCGAAAACCGCTCAACAGCGCTGCCTTTGCTGGAATGACTCCAAACTATAGGGGCTTATAGAGAAAGACGATTGCCCTTGCCAGTGTCGGCTTGGCTCCAATACGAGAAGGGGTCATGACTATCAGGCAAGTCTTCCCCCCGCTGAGCCTTGTTGCCACCGGCCTCGTCTGCGGGCGCGGCGGCATGGCTTTGACGCAGGAATTGACCTTTTCGGCCGCGCCGGGCCAGTGCCTGCTGCTGCGCGGACCCAACGGATCGGGCAAGACCACCCTGCTGCTGACGCTGGCGGGTGTCATCGCGCCGCTTGCAGGCCGTTTCGCGCTCGACGGCGGCGACGGGGACGAGCGCCGGCTGCATTATTGCGGCCATCGCAACGCCATCAAGCCGCGTCTCAGCGTACTGGAGAATCTCGAGTTCTGGCGCTCGGTCAACGGCGCCACCGGCGAGCCGGCTGCCGCGGCCCTCGATGCGGTCGGACTGGCAGCGCTGGCCCATCTCGATGCCGGCTATCTCTCGGCGGGGCAGACCCGCCGGCTGGCTTTAGCCCGGCTGGTGGTGAGCCATCGCCCGCTCTGGCTACTCGATGAACCGACCGCGGCGCTTGACGTCGAAGGCCACGAGCTGGTGACCCGCCTGCTCGACAGCCACCTCGACCAGGGCGGCAGCGCCATATCGGCCACGCACGACCCCATCACCCTGCCCGATCCCGGTCGCATGGAAACCCTGGTTCTGGGCGCCAGAAATCCCGGAGACGGGCCATGATGGCGTTCCGGGCCATGCTGATGCGCGAACTGCGGCTGGCGCTGCGCGGCGGCGGCGACGTGCTGACGCTGGTGCTGTTCTTCGTCATCGTCGGCGCCATCGTGCCCTTTGCCGTCGGTCCCGATCGGGCGCTGCTGGCCCGCATCGCGCCGGGCATCGTGTGGATCGCGGCCTTCCTCGCCATGCTGCTCGGTCTCGATCGGCTGTTCCGTCCCGATCACGAGGACGGCGCGCTCATCCTGCTGCGCCAGGCCGACTTGTCACTCGGCGCGGTCGTTGCCGCGAAATTGATCGTGCATTGGGCGGTCTCCGCCCTGCCGCTGATCGTCGCCAGTCCCTTCCTTGCCATGCTGCTGGCCATGGATGTCGACACCTTCTGGCGCATGCTGATCTCGTTGGCTCTCGGCACCCCGGCGCTGGCGGCGTTCGGCGCCGTGGGCGCGGCGGTGACCGTTTCCATCAAGCGCGGCGGGCTGATCGCGCCGATCCTCATCGCGCCGCTCTCCATTCCCGTGCTGATCTTCGGGACCGGCAGCATCACCGCCACGCAATCAGGCGCCGCTTTGCTGTTTCTTGCGGCATTGAGCCTCATGGCCGTGGCACTGGCTCCCTTTGCCGCCGCCCTTGCGATAAGTTCGGGCGAGGACTAGAGCCATCGCACCATGAGCATAGACACCACACCCAAGCAGAACTGGTGGAGCCGCATCGCCCATCCGGGGCAGTTCGTCACCTGGACGCGGCCGCTGCTGTGGCCGCTGACCATCCTGACCGCGCTGCTCTTTGTGGTGGGGCTCTATTTTGCCTTCTTCAATTCGCCCGCCGACTACCAGATGGGCGATACCGTGCGCATCATGTATGTCCACGTGCCCAATGCCTGGCTCAGCCAGTTCGTCTATGGCGTGATGGCCGTTTCGGCCCTCGGCACCCTGGTCTGGCGCCACCCGATGGCCGACGTGTCGATGAAGTCGGCCGCTCCGCTGGGTGCCCTTTTCACCGCGCTGGCTCTGTTCACCGGCGCGCTCTGGGGTCGCCCGACCTGGGGCACGTTCTGGGAGTGGGACGGCCGCATGACATCCACGCTGGTCCTGCTCTTCATCTATCTGGGGATCATTGCCCTGTGGCGGGCCTTTGACGACCAGTTGCGCGCCGCGCGGGTCATTGCCGTCTTCACGCTGATCGGTGCGGTCAATATACCGATCATCAAGTTCTCGGTGGATTGGTGGAGCACGCTGCACCAGCCGGCATCGGTGTTCCGTGCCGATGGTCCGCGCATGCCGGGCTCCATCCTGATCCCGCTTTTCGTGATGTTTTTCGCGTTTACATTCCTGTTCCTGACGCTGCATCTCAAGGCCATGCATACCGAGGTCAAGCGCCGCCGGGTGATGACGCTGCAGCGCCGGATCGCGCAGGGAGCCGGCGCATGATCGACCTGGGACCCCACGCCGTCTTCATCGTCTGGGCCTATATCGGCGTTATCGTGGGCGTCGCCGGGCTGATCGGCTGGACGCTGCTCGACGCCCGCGTCACCGCAAAAAAGCTTGCCGCGCTGGAAGCCCGCCGCTGATGCGCTATGTGCTGTTCGGCCTTCCGCTGGTCGCCCTGCTGGCTCTCGTGGCAGTCTTCGCCATGTCGATCGACCGCGATCCCGGCCTGGTGCGTTCGGTCCTGATCGACAAGCCGGCACCCGCTTTCGCCATGGCCGAGGTCCCCGAACTGGGAGTACCGGGCTTTGATACCGCTGGTCTCAAGGGCGACGTGACTGTCGTCAACGTCTTTGCCAGCTGGTGCATTCCCTGCCGCGACGAGCACCCGCTGCTGGTGGCGCTCAAGGAAGTCACCGGTGTCCGCCTCTTCGGCATAAACCAGGCCGACGCGCCGGAAAATGCGCGCACGTTCCTGAAGGAACTCGGCAATCCCTACGACGCCGTTGGCGCCGACCGCGACCGCCGCGTCTCCATCGACTGGGGCGTCTATGGCGTGCCGGAGACCTTCGTCGTGGATGCGAACGGGGTGATCACCTTCAAGCATGTCGGCCCGCTGACGCCGGAAACGATCGAAACGGAATTGCTGCCGGCGATTGAGAAGGCGCGGAGCTAGGTCTTCCAGTAGACCTCATCCTGAGCCTGTCGAAGGACGAGGTCGTGGCAGGATTTGCGTACCCGACCTCGTGGTTCGACAAGCTCATCATGAGGTCTCAGCTCAAAAATCGCTCGTCAGGCCCTTGATCTCCCAATCGCCATAGCGGCCGGGCTCCAACCCACCGCGCCCACCCTGCTCCTTGGGCGCGAAGGCGCCCTTGGCGTCGATCTCGGCGCGGCGCGCCTTGGC
>CBFGMY010000278.1:0-3800 GCA_965650055.1 uncultured Devosia sp. | reverse complement strand
TGCCGCTGCTGACCCCGGTGGTGTTCTTCAACGCCATCATCCAGACCATCGAGGCCTTCAAGAGCTTCACCCCGGCCTTCATCATCTCCGGTGGCACCGGCAACCCGATCAATTCGACCCTGTTCTACACGCTCTATCTCTACCAGGAGGCGTTCGGCTTCTTCCGCATGGGCTATGCCGCCGCCCTGGCCTGGGTGCTGCTGGCACTGGTGGGCCTGTTCACCGCCTTCTCCTTCCTGACCTCGAAATACTGGGTGCACTACGATGAGTAATGTCACCGCCAAGCTCACGGTCGTTACCGGCGCGGCATCGCCCGGCCGCAGCCGGCTGACCTCGGTGTTGATCCATGTCGGCCTGCTCGGCGCCTCGGTGCTGATGCTCTACCCGCTGCTATGGCTGCTCGCCGCCTCGTTCCGCCCGGAAAACGAGATCTTCACCTCGGCCAGCATCTGGCCGTCATCGTGGAGCATCGACGCCTATATCCGTGGCTGGAATGGCCTGCGGACCAGCTTTGCCACCTTCTACCTCAACAGCTTCATCATCTCGGGCCTGTCGGTGGCCGGCAATGTGATCGCCTGCTCCATGGCGGCCTTCGCCTTTGCCCGGCTGAACTTCAAGTTCAAGAACTTCTGGTTCGCCATGATGCTGATGACGCTCATGCTGCCCTATCAGGTGACGCTGATCCCGCAATATGTGCTGTTCCGCAGCCTGGGCTGGGTGAACACCTTCCTGCCCCTCGTCGTGCCCAAATTCCTGGCCGCCGACGGCTTCTTCATTTTCCTGATGGTGCAGTTCTTCCGCGGCCTGCCCAAGGAGCTCGACGAAGCGGCACAGATGGACGGCTGCTCGCCCTGGCGCATCTACTGGAAGATCATCATGCCGCTCTCCATGCCCGTGCTGGCGACGGCGGCGATCTTCACCTTCATCTGGACCTGGGACGATTTCTTCGGACCGCTGATCTATCTCAGCGAAATGAAGTCCTACACCGTCATGCTGGGCCTGCGGACCTTCACCGACTCCACCGGCGAAAGCGATTATGGCGGGCTCTTCGCCATGAGCGTACTCAGCCTCGTGCCCATCTTCCTGTTCTTCCTGTTCTTCCAGCGGCTGCTCATCGAGGGCATCGCGACCACCGGTATGAAACGCTAAATCTATGACTGACATCAAATTCGCCGCCATCGGTATCAACCACGCCCATATCTATGGCCAGGTTGATTGCCTGCTCGATGCCGGCGCGCAATTCACCGCCTTCCACGCTGTCGAGGACGACCTCGCAACCGCCTTCGGGGCCAAGTATCCGCAGGCCAGGCGCGTCGCCGATCCGCGCGCCATCCTCGAGGACCCGGCGATTGCGGTCGTGCTGACCTCGGCCATTCCGGCCGACCGCGCCGCCATTTCGATCGCGGTCATGCAGCATGGCAAGGACGTGCTGACCGACAAGCCCGGCATGACCACCTTTGCCCAGCTCGACGAGATCAAGCGGGTGCAAAAGGAAACCGGTCGCATCTATTCGGTGCTTTATTCCGAGCATTTCGAGGTGCGCGCCACTGTCGAAGCCGGCAACCTCATCGCCCAGGGCGCCATCGGCAAGGTGATCAACACGGTGGGCCTGGGGCCCCATGCCATCCGCAACAACCAGCGGCCGGACTGGTTCTTCGATCGCCAGCGCTATGGCGGCATCCTCTGCGATATCGGCAGCCACCAGTTCGAGCAGTATCTGTTCTTTTCCGGTGCCATGGATGCCGAAGTGGTTTCCGCCACCGTCGCCAACCGCAACAATCCCGGCAAACCGGGCCTGCAGGATGTGGGCGACGTGCACCTGCGGACAGCCAATACCTCGGGCTATATCCGCGTCGACTGGTTCACGCCCGATGGCCTGCCGACCTGGGGCGACGGCCGCCTGACCATTCTGGGCACCGAAGGCTATATCGAGCTGCGCAAATATATCGACATTGCCGGCCGCCCCGGCGAAAATCACCTCTTCCTGGTCAATAAGGAAGGCCCGCGCTATCTAGACTGTTCACAGGTCGAGCGGCCCTTCGGCAGGCAGTTCCTCGACGATGTGCGCAACCGCACCGAGACAGCCATGCCGCAGGAGCGGTGCTTCAACGCCATGAAGCTGGCCCTGACGGCCCAGCAACTGGCCGAACGCGGGACGGAGTGGGCCCAATGAGCAAGATTTTCAACGTCGGCGTCGTCGGTTGTGGCATCGGTCGCAGCCATATCGTCGAAGGCTACGTGCCCAATGCCGACAAGTTCAAGGTCCTGGCCTTGTGCGACCTCAATGCCGAGCGCATGGCCGAGGTGGCCGACGAATTCGGCGTCGAGCGGCGTATCGCCAGCTTCGACGACCTGTTGGCGATGGACGATATCGACGTCATCGACATCTGCACCCCGCCGGGGCTGCATTTCTCCATGGTCATGGCCGCGCTCAAGGCCGGCAAGCACGTCATCTGCGAAAAGCCGCTGGTCGGTTCGCTCGCCCAGGTCGATGCCGTCATGGAAGAGGAAAAGCGCTCCAAGGGCATGCTGATGCCGGTCTTCCAGTACCGCTTCGGCAACGGCATCGAGCAGGCCAAGGCCATCATCGATGCCGGTATTGCCGGCAAGCCCTTCATGGGCACCGTCGAGACGCTGTGGCGGCGCGATGCGCCCTATTACGCTGTGCCGTGGCGCGGCAAATGGGCCACCGAGCTTGGTGGTGTGTTGATGGGCCATGCCATCCACCCGCATGACCTGTTCACCTACCTGATGGGCGATATCGACCGCGTCTTTGGCCGTGTCGCCACGCGCGTCAATCCGATCGAGGTGGAAGACACCATTTCGGCTTCGCTGGTGATGAAGAATGGCGCCCTCGCCAGCCTCACCGCGACGCTGGGTTCGGCCGACGACACCACGCGCATCCGTCTGGCCTTCGAGAACGTCACCTTCGAGAGCGACCACGCGGCTTACAATCCGGGTGAAAAACCCTGGAAGATCCAGCCGCGCAATCCCGAAACGGCCGCCAGGATCGAGGCGCTGCTGAAGGACTGGAAGCATGTGCCCTCGCGCTTTGAAACGCAGATGGCACGCTTCCACGATGCGCTTGTCGGCGCCGCACCCTTGCCCGTCAGCAGCGCCGATTCGCGCCGCTCGCTTGAACTGGTCACGGCCTTCTACCACTCCTCGTCCACCAACGAGGATGTGGTTCTCCCCATCGGCCCCGGCCATCCGCTCTACGAGAGCTGGGTCCCCGCCCAGTTCCGCGCGGCTTAGGAGACGTCCATGTCGACACCCATTCAGCTCCGGAAACTGGTCAAGGCCTATGGGGACATCGAGGTCGTCCACGGTATCGATCTCGACATCGATCCGGGCGAGTTCACCGTCTTTGTCGGCCCCTCGGGCTGCGGCAAGTCGACCCTGCTACGCATGATTGCCGGCCTCGAGCCGATCACTGGCGGTGATCTGCTGATCGACGGCGAACGCATGAATGACGTGCCGGCCTCCCGGCGCGGCATCGCCATGGTGTTCCAGTCCTATGCGCTCTATCCGCATATGAACGTCTACCAGAACCTGGCCTTTGGCCTCGAAACGGCCAAGACACCCAAGGAAGAGATCAAGGCCCGCGTGCAGCGTGCCGCCGAGATCCTGCAGATCGTGCCGCTGCTCAACCGCAAGCCCAAGCAGCTCTCCGGTGGCCAGCGCCAGCGCGTCGCTATTGGCCGCGCTATCGTGCGCGAGCCGCGCATCTTCCTGTTCGACGAGCCGCTGTCGAACCTGGATGCCGAGCTGCGCGTGCAGATGCGCGTCGAGATCGCCAA
>CBFGMY010000277.1:0-3881 GCA_965650055.1 uncultured Devosia sp. | reverse complement strand
AAGCGCCAATAGGCGTGCAGGTCCGCCGTGACGATGCGCATGATGGCGTCGCATTCCCCTGTCGTGAGGTAGCATTCGGCCACTTCGGGAAACTTGCGCACCGTCTCGGCAAACTGGTTGGTGGTTTCGGCGTCCTGGGTCTTGAACCAGATGCGGGCAAACACCGTGAGCCCCAGGCCGATGGCGGGTCCGTTGAGCAGGGCGGTATATTGATCGATGATGCCCCGGTCCTCGAGTAGCTTGACCCGGCGCAGGCAGGGCGAGGGCGACAGCCCCACCTCATTGGCCAGTTCGACATTGGACATGCGGGCATTGCGCTGCAATGCTCGGAGGATGCGGCGGTCGATGGCGTCAAGCACTTCTGGCATGATGGATCGTCTGGGCGCTCATTGTTGGCAGAATATGCCACAAACTGCGCGAAGCGTGCGATAATCGCAAGTTCATTGCGCAAAAGCTGGTCTATCTTGTCGCCAATAGAGAAAGCGGGAGCAGATTTCCATGGCAAAAGACATCAAGAAGGTCGTGCTGGCCTATTCGGGCGGCCTCGATACTTCGATCATCCTCAAATGGCTGCAGGAGACCTATGATTGCGAGGTGGTGACCTTCACTGCCGATCTGGGCCAGGGCGAGGAGCTGGAGCCGGCGCGCAAGAAGGCCGAGATGTTCGGCATCAAGGATATCCGCATCGAGGACCTGCGCGAGGAATTCGTGCGCGACTTCGTGTTCCCGATGTTCCGCGCCAATGCGGTCTACGAGGGCGTCTACCTGCTGGGCACCTCGATCGCCCGTCCGCTGATCGCCAAGCGGCTGGTCGAGATCGCCCAGGAAACCGGCGCCGATGCCATTTCCCATGGCGCCACCGGCAAGGGCAATGACCAGGTGCGGTTCGAACTGACCGCCAATGCGCTCGATCCGTCGATCAAGGTGATCGCGCCGTGGCGCGAATGGGACCTGCGCAGCCGCACCCAGCTGCTCGAATATGCCGAGCGCAACCAGATTCCGATCGCCAAGGACAAGCGCGGCGAGGCCCCGTTCTCGGTCGATGCCAACCTGCTGCACACGTCATCGGAAGGCATGGTGCTGGAAGATCCGGCGATCCCGGCGCCCGACTATGTCGCCCAGCGCACCGTCGATCCGGAACAGGCCCCCAATGAAGCCGAGATCATCACCATCGGCTATGAAAAGGGCGATCCGGTCTCGGTCAATGGCGTCAGGCTCTCGCCGGCGGCCCTGCTGACCAAGCTCAACGAGCTGGGTGGCAAGCATGGCGTTGGCCGGCTCGACCTGGTTGAAAACCGCTTTGTCGGCATGAAGTCGCGCGGGCTCTACGAGACCCCGGGCGGCACAATCATGCTGGTGGCGCATCGCGGCATCGAATCGATCACGCTTGACCGCGGCGAGGCCCATCTCAAGGATGAGCTGATGCCCAAATATGCCGAGCTGATCTATAACGGCTTCTGGTTCGCCCCCGAGCGCGAGATGCTGCAGGCGCTGATCGACAAGAGCCAGCAGTATGTGACCGGTGAAGTCACCGTGAAGCTCTACAAGGGCCAGGCCAGCGTCATTGCCCGCACCTCGCCCAACTCGCTCTATTCGATGGATCTGGTAACCTTCGAAGAAGGCGCGGTGGCCTATGACCACAAGGACGCGGCCGGCTTCATCCGTCTCAACGGCCTGCGCCTCAAGACCTATGCGGCGCGCAACAAGAAAGCGCGTGGCTGATCTGCGCCAGCGAATGGCCCGGACCATCCCTGAATGGCTCCGGGCCTCTCGTCTTGACCTTAAGCGATCGTTAACGAGATCAATCTAGCTTCCCATCCCAGCGTCGTGCAGAAGCATTGTGACGGGAGAGTCGGCGGGTGCGAGCAGAAGACGCTGGCAGCTTGAGCGAAATGGCTGAGGCTTTGCTGCTCGACGCCGCGCTCGAGAACATCCCCTATGGCTTCTGTGTCTGGTCCCCCCAGTTCCGGCTGGTGATGTGGAACAAGAACTATCGCGACATCTACGGCTTTTCTGCCGATGCGATCTATCGCGGCATGACCCTGGAAGAGGTGGTGCAGCTTAGCGGCCAATTGGGCAACCATCCCGGCCAGGGCACCGACGACTTCTACGAGACCTATACCAGCGAGTTGCTCGCCAATCGCAGCGGCGCCCGGACCAAGAGCCAGGAAGTGGTGCATGGCGGCCGCACCATCGAAACCGCCCATGTCTATTCCCCGGCCCTGGGCTGGGTGGTGACGCATGAAGACGTCACCGACGAGCTGGCCCGGACCGAGGTGGTGCAGCGGCGCAAGCTGGAGCTTGAGCGGCAGAACATCCGCCTCGATGCGGCGGTGAACAATATTTCCCAGGGCCTGTGCATGATGGACGCCAAGGGGCGCCTGGTCATCTGCAACGAGCCCTATGCGCGCATCTACAACCTGCCGGCCAACCTGATCAAACCGGGCACGCTGCTGGAGGATATTCTCAGCCACCTGTTCGATACCGGCATGGAAGCGGGCAGCACGCGCGACGAGTATATCGCCTGGCGCCGCGAGGTGATCGCCCGCCGCGAATATGGCAAGAACATCCACGAGCTCAACGGCCGCACCATCATGATGCAGCACCATCCCATGAAGGATGGTGGCTGGGTGTCGACCCACGAGGACATTACCGAGCAGCGGCAGAACGAGGCGCGCATCCGCCACCTGGCTCGCCATGATGCGCTGACCGATCTCCCCAACCGCATCGAATTCCTCGAGCAGATGGCCAAGACCGAGGCAGGCTTGAGCCGCGGCGAAATGGCGGCGGTGCTCTATATCGATCTCGATCACTTCAAGGCGGTCAACGATACGCTGGGCCATGCGGTGGGCGACGAAGTCATCAAGCAAGCCTCGGCGCGGCTCTGGGGCACGACACGCGAAACCGACGTCCTGGCCCGGCTGGGTGGCGACGAATTCGCCCTCCTGATGCGACCCATCGATAGCGCGGCAGACGCGGCCAAGGTGGCCGACCGCATCATCAAGGCCATCGGCCAGCCCATGCTGATCGGCGGCCAGCAGGTGGAAATCGGCACCAGCGTGGGCATTGCCGTGGGTCCCGGCGACGGCGTCAAGACCGATACGCTGGTCAAGAATGCCGATCTGGCGCTCTACAAGGCCAAGAGCGAAGGCCGCTCGACCTTCCATTTCTTCGAAGCCGGCATGGATGCCGACCTGCAGTCGCGGCGCTCCATCGAGGCCGGCCTGCGTCTGGCGCTGCAGCGGGCGGAACTGCGCCTGGTGTTCCAGCCCTTGCTCGGGCTCGCGGAAAACCGCGTCACCTGCGTCGAGGCCCTGCTGCGCTGGGACCATGAGGGCCGCACCATCTCGCCGGTCGAATTCATTCCCATTGCCGAGGAAACCGGGCTCATCGTCCCCATCGGGGAATGGGTGCTGCGCGAGGCCTGCAAGATCGCGGCGAGCTGGCCAGGCGATGTCCGCGTCGCGGTCAACCTGTCGCCTGTCCAGTTCAAGAGCCGTGACCTGCTGGGCATCGTCAAATCGGCGCTGCTGGAGGCGCGGATACCGGCGACGCGGCTGGAGCTTGAAATCACCGAGTCGCTGCTGCTGGCCGAGAACGACACCAATCTCAAGGTGCTGCACGATCTGCGCGCCATGGGTGTGCGCATCTCGATGGACGATTTCGGCACCGGCTATTCCTCGCTCAGCTACCTGCGCAGCTTCCCGTTCGACAAGATCAAGATCGACCGCTCCTTCATGCGCGATCTGACCAGCCGCAGCGACAGCCAGGCCATCATCAAGGCGGTGATCGGGCTGGGCCAGTCGCTGGGCATGTCGACTGCTGCCGAAGGCGTCGAAACCGAGGAACAGCTCGAAATGGTGCGGGCGCATGGCGCCTCG
>CBFGMY010000276.1:0-3891 GCA_965650055.1 uncultured Devosia sp. | reverse complement strand
CTCACCTCTCCCTTTGGGGGAGAGGTCGGCGCGCAGCGCCGGGTGAGGGGGCCTTTTCTTGGCGCGGTGCGGGGGAAAGGCCCCCTCACCCGCCTTGCTTCGCGAGTCGACCTCTCCCCCAAAGGGAGAGGTGAAGAACTCAATGGCCCATCTTGGCCATGCGGGCGGCCTTGAGCTTGGCGAAGTCTTCCCCGGCATGGTGAGACGAGCGGGTCAGCGGGCTGGACGACACCAGCGCGAAGCCCTTGGCCGACGCAACCGTGGCATAGGATTTGAACTCGTCCGGCGTCACGAAACGCTGCAGCGGGTAGTGCTTCTTGGTCGGCTGCAGATACTGGCCGATGGTCAGGAAATCCACATCGGCCGAGCGCAGGTCGTCCATCAGCTGCAGCACTTCGTTCCGTTCTTCGCCCAGGCCCACCATGATGCCCGACTTGGTGAACATGGTCGGGTCGAGTTCCTTGACCTTCTGCAGCAGCCGGATCGAGTGGAAGTAGCGGGCGCCGGGGCGCACCTTGAGATACTTGGACGGAACCGTCTCGAGATTGTGGTTGAAGACGTCGGGCTTGGCGGCCACGACGATCTCCAGCGCGCCGTCCTTGCGCAGGAAGTCCGGCGTCAGGATTTCGATGGTGGTCTTCGGAGTCGCAGCGCGGATGGCCCGGATCACGTCGGCAAAGTGCTGGGCACCGCCATCGGCCAGGTCGTCGCGATCGACCGAAGTGATGACCACATGCTCGAGGCCAAGCTTGGCCACGGCGCGCGCGACATTTTCGGGCTCGTTGGGATCGAGCGGCCCCGGCAGGCCGGTGCGCACGTTGCAGAAGGCGCAGGCCCGGGTGCAGATCTCGCCCATGATCATCATGGTCGCGTGCTTCTTGGACCAGCACTCCCCGATATTGGGGCAGCCGGCTTCCTCGCAGACGGTGACGAGATTGTTCTCGCGCACGATCTGCTGGGTTTCCTTGTAGACCGGGGAGCCCGGCGCCTTGACGCGGATCCAGTCCGGCTTGCGCAGCACCACGCTTTCGGGCCGGTTGGCCTTTTCAGGGTGCCGCGGCTTAGCCAAGGAAGTGTCGATCAGAGTGACCAAGGGATGTCCTGACAGTTAGGCAATCAGCCGTGCCAGCAGCACGACGATGATGGCGCCGACGGTCGAGGTGACGATCTGGCGAACCACATCGTTTCTAATACCCAGATCGATCCGTAGCGCGGTGAACAGATACCCTCCCACGAACGAACCGACCACCCCGCTGATGAGGTAAGTGATCAGCCCGCCGCCCCCGACGACCAGACTGGCGAGAAACCCCGCCAGGATGCCGATTCCCAGAAAGATCAGGATCGCGCGATTATTGTTGCCGCCCATGGTGAAGCCCCCGCCTGCGGACTGCCGTTCCGGTAGTGCCATGCTCTGCCCTCTCAAACGCTCCACGAGATATTGCGTCTCGTGGAGCGCCCTTCAAGCCCCCTGCCCTTACCTAGCGACGACCCGCGCCACCGCGATGACCACCAGGGCGCCGATGGTCGCCGTGATGATCTGGCTGACCAGCGCATTGCCAATGGGAAGGGAAATGTTCGCCACCGACAGCAGCCAGCCGCCGACAAAGGCGCCGATGACGCCGACGATCAGGTTGCGCAACAGTCCGCCGCCGCCCAGCACGAGGCCCGCGAGCCATCCGGCCACCAGGCCGATGGCGAGAAAGATCAGCAGTTCAGTCATACCGACGCTCATTGTAGTACCTCTGCGATTTCAACCCATTCGCCGTGTCGCGATGCCGACAGAATCGTTGCCTGCACCAGCGCCAGCGAATGCAGATTATCCTCTCCCGAGCTGAAGCGCGCGGGAATCGAGCCGGTCTGGATCACCTTGGCAATGGCCGCCAGCGTGCCGGTGCGGTCGGCAAATTCAATGGGTTCGAGCGGAAAGGGTACGGCCTCGCCATCCCTCTCGCGCAGGCTCAGCTTGTCGGGACCGGCCTTGCCCATGAAATGGTCGCGCGAACTCCACATGATCTCACCTTCCGAGCAATCCATGGTCCATTCGCCCGCCCACGGCGTCACCGGGCCGCTGCTCATCCAGCTGCCACGATAGGAAACGATGGTGCCCTTGTCGAATTCCAGCGTCGCCACGCCGATCGGGTGATGCCCAAAAGGGCTCGCCGGCGGGTTCCAGGTGCGGCACGACACGCGCTTGGGGTTGTCGTTCAGCACCATCCGCATCAGGTCGAAATGGTGGATCGACATATCGGCCAAGAGCGGATCGGGCATGTCCCAGTAGCGGTAGCCCTGGCTGGGCGCATGGCGGCGGAATTCGATCGAGACCAGGTTCACGGGGCCAAACTTCTGCGCGCCGATCAGCTCGGCGGCGGCAATCGGCGCCGGCTGGAAGCGGTAGTTCTGGCTGACCATCAGCACGCGGCCATTGGCCTTGGCCAGGGCCACCAGCTCCTTGGCCTGCTCGATGGTCGAGGCGAAGGGTTTCTCGACCAGCACATTGAAGCCCAGTTCGAGGCAGCGCTTGACCACCGGATAATGCGCCTCGGTGCGGAGCGTGCAGATGGCCAGGTCCGCTTCAACCCCCTGGGCCGCTTCGTCCAGGCTGTGGAAGCAGCGCTTTTCCTCAATGCCCAGTTCGGTCTGCACCCGCTTGGTGGCCTCGGGACTGCTGTCCACATAGCCCACCATGTGAATGTTGGGCACTTTGGGGATAACGTCCTTGGTCCAGCTGAATCCCCAGTGTCCCAGGCCGACTTGGATCGCCTTGACCATGTGGATAACTCCTTTGCGTTCGGTTGCTTAGACCGCGCTAGATGTTCAGCGCGCGGCCATATGCGTCCAGAACGCTTTCCTTCATCGTTTCGCTCAGCGTTGGATGCGGGAAAATGGTGTGCATCAGCTCTTCCTCGGTGGTTTCGAGGTTCATGGCGATGACAAAGCCCTGGATCAGCTCGGTCACCTCGGCGCCCACCATATGCGCACCCAGCAGTTCGCCGGTCTTGGCGTCGAAGATGGTTTTGACCAGCCCATCGGGCTCGCCCAGCGCAATCGCCTTGCCGTTGCCCACGAAGGGGAAGCGGCCGACCTTGATCTCGCGACCGGCTTCCTTGGCCTTGGCTTCGGTCAGGCCGACGCTGGCCACCTGCGGCTCGCAATAGGTGCAACCGGGCACCTTGGTCTTGTCGAGGCCATGCACCTTCAGGCCGGCGATCTTCTCGACGGTGATGACGGCTTCATGCTCGGCCTTGTGCGCCAGCATGGGCGGGCCGGCCACATCGCCGATGGCCCAGATGCCAGCCACATTGGTTGCGCCATAGTGGTCGATGACAATGGCGCCGCGCTCGGTCTTGACCCCGACTGTTTCGAGGCCGAGGCCTTCGATATTGCATTGAACGCCAACGGCCGAGATCAGCTTCTCGCCCGAAATCTGCTGCTTAGAGCCATCCTTGAGCTCGACATGGGCGGTCACACCCGCGGCGGTCTTTTCAACCTTGGCGACCTTGGCGTCGGTCAGGATTTTGATGCCGCGCTTCTCCAGCCGCTTGCGGGCGAGGCCGGCAATCTCGGCATCTTCCACCGGCATGATCTGCGGCAGCAGCTCGATAATGGTCACCTCGGCGCCCATCGAGCGATAGAACGAAGCGAATTCGACGCCGATGGCACCCGAGCCCATCACCACCAGGCTCTTGGGCATGGCGGCTGGCTTCATGGCCTCGAAATAGGTCCAGATCTTGTCGCCATCGGGCTCGATGCCGGGCAGCACGCGCGGGCGGGCGCCGGTGGCGATGATGATGTTCTTGGCCTTGTAAGTGCCTTCACCCAATGGGTTTTTCGGCACGGGGCCCTGCGGTTGGACGATGGCCTTCTTGGTCGGCGCGACCTTGACCTCACCCG
>CBFGMY010000275.1:0-3916 GCA_965650055.1 uncultured Devosia sp. | reverse complement strand
GCGGCGTCATCTTCCGCGAGCCGATCATCTGCAAGAACGTGCCGCGCCTCGTTCCGGGCTGGACGAAGCCGATCATCGTCGGCCGTCACGCCTTCGGCGACCAGTACCGCGCCACCGACTTCCTGGTGCCCGGCCCCGGCAAGCTGAAGATGACCTGGGAAGGCGCTGACGGCCAGAAGATCGAGCACGAAGATCTTGCCATCGCCGATACGGCCGGTCTGGGCGCTGTCGCGGATGGCCGTGGACACGGCATCGGCTAGGGCGTCATCAACGGCGATTTCAACTTTGAGCTTGGGCAGGAAGTGCACGGCATATTCGGTACCGCGATAGATTTCCGAATGCCCCTTCTGGCGGCCATAACCCTTCACCTCGGTCACGGTCATGCCGTGGACGTCGAGGGAGTTGAGAGCCTGGCGAACCTCTTCGAGGCGTGATGGCTTGATAATTGCGATCACCAGTTTCATGTGAGCCCCTTTGCGCTTGGCGCTTGTCTGGAATGGCCAAGTAGACTCAAGCGCCGTGCCAATTGGCCAGCCCGGTGAAATTTCCCGCATATTCAATGAGTTAACGATTTTGTAAGCAGCAGCCGGCCTGTGGCGCAGCCAAGTTGCCCAATTGTTGTGCAATTCTGGGGCCGTTTGAACAAATTTGAAGCAGCACCGCGGCGATCCGCGCGCTTGCGCAAAACGGCGGCAGGGCCACAATGGGGCCAAGGAGATGCAGATGAGCGAGCAAGCCTATGATGTGCTGATCGTCGGCGGTGGCCCGGTGGGGCTGACCCTGGCATTGGCGCTGGTGCAATCAGCCAGGGGCATCCGGGTTGGCCTGGTCGACCGACGCCCGCTATCGGTGCCGCGCGATGCGCGCGCCTCGGCGATCGCCGCAGGCGTGCGGCGGGTCTTTGAGGCGCTGGGCGTCTGGCCCGGCATGGCGGCGGCGGCGCAGCCGATAACCCGCATGCGCATCACCGATTCGGGCCAGGGCGACATTTCCCGGCCGCTATTCCTGACCTTCGATGGCGATATCGCGCCCGGGGAGGCGTTTGCCCATATGGTGCCCAACAGCGTCAGCGCGCAGGTCCTGCTCGATGCGGTGGCTGACCAGATCACGGTCATCGCCCCGGCCGTGGTCACCGGCTACACGGTCGAGGGTGACGTGGCCCGCCTGGCGCTGGACGATGGCCGCGTGCTCGCCGCGCCGCTGCTGGTTGCCGCCGATGGCGGTCAATCTGCCCTGCGCGGCATGGCCGGGATCGGCGTCATCGCGCATGACTATGAGCAGACGGGCCTCGTCACCACCATTGGCCATGAACTGCCGCATGACGGGGTGGCCTACGAACATTTCCGCCCCGCCGGTCCCTTTGCCAGTCTGCCGCTGCCGGGCAATCGGTCCTCATTGGTGTGGACCGAAAGCCGGGAGGCGGCGCCGCGATTCCTCGCCATGGAACCGGCTGAACTTGCCGGCGCGATCGAAGCGGTGATGGGTTCGACGCTGGGCGCGGTGACGGTGGAGGAAAAGCTGATGGGCTTTCCGCTCCGGATGCAGATCGCGCGCGACTTCGTTGCCCCGCGGCTGGCGCTGGTGGGCGATGCTGCCCATGTGGTGCACCCCATTGCCGGGCAAGGGCTCAATCTGGGCCTCAAGGATGTGGCGGCGCTGGCCGAGGTGGTGATCGAGGCCATCCGGCTCGGGCTCGACCATGGCGGCGAGGATGTGCTGGGCCGCTACCAGAGCTGGCGCCGGCTCGATACATCAAGCATGGCGGCCATGACCGACGGGCTCAACCGGCTCTTTTCCAACGATGTCGCGCCGGTGCGGGCGCTGCGCGATTTCGGTCTCGGCCTGGTGGATCGGGCTGGGCCGATCAAATCGGCGCTGATCCGCACTGCCTCGGGCGTCTCCTCGAGCGGTCCCCGGCTGCTGAGCGGCCTGCCGATCTGAGCCATGGTGCGCTTTGACTCCAGCGCGATGTGGCGAGCTGAGTACGACCGGGAGGAGCGCCTGCTGCACATCTGGTTCACGGGTGACGACAGGCCCTATGGCTATCGCGACGTGCCCGAGGACGTGTTCGAGGCGCTGTGCGCGGCTGATTCGCAGGGCCGCTATTTCGCCGCCCATATCCGCGATCGCTACGAGGTCATTCCACCCGTCTGATGCGTGTCCAGGAGGCTAGCTTTCGTCATCCTTGAGCTCGGGGAGCTGCCGCAGGGCTTCCGGCTCCACCGTGCGGGCCTCTTCGAGGCTGAGCAAGGGCACGCCGTTGACGATGGGGAAGGCGAGGCGCGCGGCCACCGAAACCAGTTCCGTGCGGTCGGCGGAGAGCACCAGCCTGGTCTTGGTCAGCGGGCAAACCAGCATCTCGAGCGTTTTCACGTCCAGGATATGACGCGGATTGACGGCCGGGACCTGGCTCATAATCAGTTCAGCGGCGCCGCGCCGCCGCTGCCGCCGCGGGCGATTTCGTATTCGGTCATGGCGATCAGCGTCTCGGCGCGCTGCTCGAGGGTCTGCGCCTCGAGCAGAACCTGCTTTTCGGCCGGGCCATAGGGCCCCACCATGCAGCAGAAATTGACCAGGTCCGCCGTGCCGGTGCGTTCAATCTCGTCCCAGTTGAGTTCGATGCTGGCGAATTCGGCATAGTCGCGCATCATCTTGACGAAGCGCTCGCGATCTACCGCTTCCTCGCCGAAATCGCGGGTGAAATCGGTGACAAAGTCGTCGGCCGAAATCACGCCCTGCCGATAGGGCGTCATGACCGTGAGCTCATGCATCAGGCGGAAGCGCGAGACGCCTTCGAGGATGATGAAGTAACGCCCTTCGCCGCTTTCTTCGAAATGGGTCAGCCGCCCAAGGCAGCCGATGGACTGCAGCGGGCTGCGCCCCTTGGGGCTTTCCTCGGATGTGTCCTCGGGCTGGATCAGCCCGATCAGCCGATCGCCGCGCAGGGCGGCGTCGACCATTTCGATATAGCGCGGCTCGAAGATATTGAGCGGCCGGTGCGAGAAGGGCAGCAGCAAGGCCCCGCTGAGCGGGAAGATCGGCACCGATTTGGGCAGGTCGGCCGGGGATACGGGGCGCTTGAGCATAGTCTGTCCCTCTTACGAGAACAGGGCAGCCGACAGCATGCGGCGGCCTCTGAGGGTTGCCGGATCGCGCGGGCCCCAGGCGTCGAAGAATTCGAGCAGCTTCTTGCGGGCGCCATCCTCATTCCAGGTGCGGTCACGCTTGAAGATGGCGACCAGCGCCTCGGCCGCCTCGACCTTGCTGCCTTCGGCATTGAGCGCCAGCGCCAGGTCGTAACGCGCCTGGTGATTGTCCGGATCGGCGGCGACGGCGGCTTCGAGCGCCGCGGTTTCGCTGAGATTGGCGGCTTCACCCAAAAGGCGAATCGAATTGACCAGCGCCGTATAGGCGTCGCCCTTGCGTTCGGCTTCGGGCAGCATGTCGAGTGTGGCCTGGGCCTGCTCGGCTTCGCCGGCCGCCATATAGACGCGGGCAAGCCCGATCAGGGACGCGGCATGGTCGGGCTGGTGCTGCAGCACCATGCCGAAAATCTGCGCGGCGCGGCCAAGATCTCCCGCGGCCAGCGCCTGCTCGGCGGCGGCGACGGCCTCCGAAATCTGGGCTTCCATCGAGCCCTCGGCGGGCTGCGGCGCCGGGGCGCCCGAAATGACGCGCTCGGCGAAGCGGCGCACTTCGCCCTCCGGCATCGCACCCATGAAGCCATCCACCGGGCGACCGCCGGCAAAGGCGAACACCGCCGGAATCGACTGCACGCCAAGCTGGCCGGCAATCTGGGGGTGCTCGTCGATATTGATCTTGATGAGCCGAATCGCGCCGGCCTTCTGGTTGACCACCTTTTCAAGCGCCGGCGTCAGCTGGCGGCAGGGGCCGCCCCAGCGCGCCCAGAAATCGA
>CBFGMY010000274.1:0-3962 GCA_965650055.1 uncultured Devosia sp. | reverse complement strand
CCGCTACTCGCTGGGCGAGGGTATCGAGAAGGCCGAGACCGACTTTGCGGCCGAAGGCGCCGCGACTGCCTGCGTCATGGCGTAAGCCCCGCATTGGGGGCGGGGGCCATGCGCCCGCGCGCCGCTCTCCCAGCTGGCCATGATTTGGCCCGGGATCGAGCGCAAAACCCCGCCGCAGGTGCATTTCGACCTGCGTGGCGCTTTCTTTTGAGGGCGCTTTTGCCTTAGTGTCGGTCGGGCGTTGCCGGATTCGGTGCCCCGCCGCGTGTTCCATAAAAGGGGTTTGCCGATGGCGCCTGCCTACAAACGCATTTTGCTCAAGGTATCGGGCGAAGCGCTCAGTGGCGACCAGCAGTTCGGCATCCAACCGGAATTCCTCGATGGCGTCGCCCAGCAGATTGCTGGCGTTGCCAAGACGGGCGTCGAGATTGCCATCGTCACCGGTGGCGGCAACATCTTTCGCGGCATGGCCGTGGCTGCCAATGGTGGCGACCGCGTGACCGCCGACATGATGGGCACGCTGGGCACCGTCATCAATGCCCTGGCCCTGGCTGGTGCGCTCACCAATGCCGGCGTCAAAGCCAAGGTCTTCAGCGCCACCACCATGCCATCAGTCGCCGACACCTACACCGCTCGCGCTGCCAAGGCGGCGCTGGAAGACGGCTATGTGGTCGTGCTGGGTGGCGGCATCGGCAATCCATTTTTCACCACCGACACCGCTGCCGCCTTGCGTGGCATCGAGCTGCAATGCGATGTCGTGCTCAAGGGCACCAATGTCGACGGTGTCTACTCGGCCGATCCCAAAAAGGATCCGAATGCGACGCGCTACGACCAGATCAGCCACGATGATGTCATCAAGCAGAACCTGCGGGTCATGGATACGGCGGCTTTCGCCCTTGCCCGCGACAACAACCTGCCGATAATCGTGTACTCGCTGGACGACAAGGAAGGCCTGGCCGGCGTTCTCGCCGGCCGTGTCCGCAGCACCCGCGTCGGCAAGCCGCTCTAGCCTTTGAAGGAAGAAGACCATGGCCTATGACCTATCCGATCTGAAGACCCGCATGCAGAAGTCCATTGCGTCGCTGCGCGATGAGCTGGCGGGCCTCAGGACCGGCCGTGCCAGTGCCAGCCTTCTGGAACCCGTTACCGTCGAAGCCTATGGCTCGCGCATGCCGCTGAACCAGGTGGCGACCGTGACCGTCCCCGAGCCGCGCATGCTGAGCGTGCAGGTCTGGGACCGGCAGATGGCCAATGCGGTCGAAAAGGCCATTCGCGACAGTGGCCTGGGCCTCAACCCGATGGGTGAGGGGCAGGTCATCCGCGTGCCGCTGCCCGAGCTCAACGAGCAGCGCCGCAAGGAACTGGCCAAGGTTGCGCACAACTATGCCGAAGCGGCCCGCGTGGCGGTTCGCCATATCCGTCGCGATGGCATGGATGCCCTCAAGAAGGCGGAAAAGGACGGCGATATCAGCCAGGACGACTCGCGCGTCCAGTCTGACCTCGTCCAGAAGGCGACGGACGCGGCCGTGACCGAGATCGATCAGGTCCTGGCGGCCAAAGAAGCGGAAATCATGCAGGTCTAAGTCGGCTGCGCTGCGCCAGGAGGGCGTAGATGTCCATTGATCCAGCCATCAACACCGAATTCGCGCAGCGCCCGCGTCTGCGCATTCCGGCGCATATGGGCGTGATCATGGACGGCAATGGCCGCTGGGCGCAGGCCCGCGGCAAGCGCCGTACCGAAGGCCATATCGAGGGCGTCAAGGCGCTCCGCAACCTGGTTGAGCTGTGCATCAACTATGGCGTGGGGCACCTGACGGTATTCAGCTTCTCCTCCGAGAACTGGACGAGGCCCAAGGACGAGATTTCGTTCATCTTCAATCTCCTGCGGCGCTTTGTTGCGTCAGACCTTCAGCGATTGATCCGCAACAATGTTCGTGTGCGCATCATCGGCAGCCGCGAGGGGCTCGAACCGAGCCTGGTGCGGCTGATCGACGATGTGGAAGCCAAGACGGAGGCCAATACCGGCCTCGTGCTGATCGTGGCCTTCAACTATGGCGGCAAGGCCGAGATCGCCGAAGCAGCGCGCAAGCTGGCGCGCGAAGTCGCTGCCGGACGCCTGTCGCCCGAGGCGATCACCGAAGACGCCATCGCGGGCGCTCTCTACACCGCCGGCCTGCCGGATCCCGACCTGATCATCCGGACCAGCGGCGAGCAGCGCATTTCCAATTTCCTGCTCTGGCAGGCTGCCTATGCCGAATTCGTCTTCGTCGAGGAGAACTGGCCCGATTTCAACGAGGCCAGCTTCGTTCGCGTGCTCGAGACGTTCTCGCGGCGCGACCGGCGCTTTGGCGGCATTGAGGCAGTGCAATCTTGAGCAATCCGGGCGATCCTGCGTCAGAGCCTGCCCCCGGTCGTCGCCGCACCTGGGCCGACCTCGGGCCCCGCCTCGTCTCCGCCATGGTGCTGATCGCGCTGACCGCGACGGCGCTCTATATCGGCGGCTATGTTTTTGCCGCCGTGGTGGGCGCGGTCTTTGCTGGCGCCTATCGCGAGTGGGAGACCATGGTGTCCCGCGCGCCGCTGACGCCCGCAGGGATGGTACTCATAGCCCTGGTCGCCGTATCGGGCCTGGTCCATCCGCTGTTCGGACCACTGGGTACGATCGCCGTCATCGCGCTGGCCTGCCTCGTTGCCATTGCCATGCGCGGGGAGGGGGTGCTGTGGCGCATCCTCGGCCTGGTCATCTACGGCGCTATCATCATCGCGGCGCTGGCCATGCGCGGCGATACGCTGACCGGGGTCTGGGCTGGCGTCTATCTCGGCACGGTGGTGTGGATGACCGACTCGGCTGCGTTCTTCACCGGAAGGCAGATCGGGGGCGAGAAGCTGGCGCCGCAAATATCGCCGTCCAAGACCTGGTCGGGCGCATTGGGCGGACTGGCTTTGGGCACCGGGGCAGGGCTCCTGTTCTGGGTCGTTGCCACCGATTCGCAGTGGTGGATCGGGCTTGTCCTGTCAGCGGCGATCAGCGTGCTGGGCCAGCTCGGCGATCTCAGCGAAAGCGCCATCAAGCGGCATTTCCGCATCAAGGATAGCGGCGACATTATTCCCGGGCATGGCGGCTTGATGGATCGGCTCGACAGCCTCACATTCGGCGTCTTGCTGGTGCTGTTGGTCGGCGCGCTGCATGCCGGCTACGGCGGGGTCGCCGAAGGCCTGCTCTACTGGTAGGACGCAGCGCCCTCGGGCCGCAGCCTGCTCAACAAGGAAGACCATGTTCGATTTCATCTATTGGCTCTTGTCCTATGTGGTGCCGTTCCTCGCCGTCCTGACCGTCATCGTCTTTGTGCACGAGATGGGGCACTACCTAGTGGCCCGATGGAACGGCGTGGCGATCGATGCCTTCTCGATCGGCTTCGGCAAGGAGCTGATCGGGCGAACCGACAAGCACGGCACGCGCTGGAAGATCTCGGCGATACCCCTGGGCGGCTACGTACGCTTCACCGGCGACATGAATGCCGCCAGCGTGCCCGACCCGGAGGCGCTGGCCAATATCGACCCGGCGTTGGCGCCGCGGTTGTTTGCCAACAAAAATGTCTGGCAGCGCATTGCGGTCGTGGTCGCAGGACCACTGGCCAATGTCATCCTGACCTTCGTTATTCTCTATGCATTGCTGCTGGGCTACGGCCGCTACGTCACCACGCCTGTCGTGGCCGAGGTGGCGATGAACTCCGTGGCGGAAGAAGCCGGTATCCTGCCCGGCGACAGACTGGTTGCGGTCGATGGCTATGCCGTTCGCGGCTTCGAGGATTTCGACCGCCTGATCGCCACCAGCCCGGGGCGCCCTGCCACGGTCGAGCTCGATCGGGGCGGCGAGAGCCGAACGGTGGTGGTCGTGTCCGACGCCAATGAAGCGAAGGATCGCTTTGGCAACCGTAAGAGGGTTGGTGAGGTGGGGGCCT
>CBFGMY010000273.1:0-4042 GCA_965650055.1 uncultured Devosia sp. | reverse complement strand
CGAGGCGACCGCCACGACGGGGGCCATGCCGACATTGCCGGCCAGGAGCAGATAGAGCGAAGCGCCCATGATGACGACGCCGGTGGTGAAGACGACATATTGCAGCATGGGCAGGCGGCCGCCGGCCTTGGCCGGGTTCAGGGCATAATAGCCACCGAACAGGGCCGACGTGACCCAGCCGAGCAGGTTGATATGGGCATGCGCGCCGATGACATTGTGGTTCTGGCTGATCGACATGTGAATGCCGATGGAAATGCCGACCAGCAGAAACAGGATCGCGGAGCGGAAGAAGTATTCGGATATGCGTGGCATGATGATTTCCCCCCAGATGCCGGCCTTGCTTGTCCGCCACGGACTCGGGTCCAGCAACCCCACGGTAGAACCGTTGGCGGGCGAAATCCATCCGCGTTCAGGGGTGAAACGAAAGCGCCGCCCCTGGGGGCGGCGCCTGTTGTGAGACGAGAGGGCGACTAGAGCGCCTGGAAGCTCGAGATCGCGTTGTTGTAGGAGCTGAGCGTCGGCTTGGAGGTGACGATGGTGGCGCAGGAGCCGGCATAGCCGGCGTTCTTGCAGACCGTTACCTGGGCACCGCCCTCGACGCTGATCGAGGAGATGGAGTCATTCCAGCTGCCGGCGAGGAAGGCGTTGCTATCGCCGGGGCTGACGCAGAACGAGGCCCCAGCGAAGTTGCTGCTCTTGAAGAAGCAGACCTTGGGCGTTGCCGGAGCCGGCGGGGGAACCGGCGCAGGCAGCGGTGCATCGCCGATGCCGAACGAGAAGGATGGGCCGCCGGGGCCGACGGTGACGCCGAAGTTGAACGGCACGTCCGGCTTGGACGGGGTGGGCTGGGCGGCCGCGGGCTGCAGATAGTTGGCCGAAGCCCAGCCGTCGGTGCCGCCGTTGCGGTCGACGAAGCACCAGGAGCCCTGGCACTGCTTGACATCGACCAGTTCGCCGGCGCTGAGCGTGCCGACCTTGGCATAGCCCGTGCCAGGACCGGTGCGGACGTTGACGGCGCCCGTGGCGACGCCGGGCTGGGCGAAGGCAGATGCAGTCGACAGCAGAATGACTGCGGTGGCGGAAGACAAAGCGGTGATGTGCTTGACGTTCATTTTGATGATCCCTCGATGCAGGGAGCACAATGCTCGCCTGTTATTGAGGGTCATCAGACGATATTGCCGCTGAACTGCCGCTGAATGGGCTGTTTAGTGCAAGCGGCGGAAAGGGCCAATTGCGGGCAGGGAAGATGAACGGAGGGGAAGATGAATGGAGGGGAAGATGAATGGAGGGGAGTCCCGATTTGGGAGCGGTGCGGTACTCGCCGGTCGGTGCTCGTGACCACCCCCACCCTCACTCCCTCCCCACAAGGGGGAGGGAAGCCTGCCCGGCGGTCGTGGCGATGGCGGGGCAATCCCTTGCGGCTTGATCTGGCGCTTCCCTCCCCTCGATGGGGAGGGATTGAGGGTGGGGTGATGGGAGCCACGATGTCGAAGCTGGGCGCCCCCTCAAAGAGGGCAATGGCGTCGGACTCAGATGCTAAAGCGCCAAGCGCTCTAGTACACCCGGATCGATGACAAAGCCCGGAGCAGGTAGGGATGCAGCACGGGCTGGTCGGCGATGATGCGTTCGCAGTAGCTCTGGAAGCCGCGGTCGCGGCAGGCGGCGGCGGAGGCGCCGAGGACTCTCACGGACGAGAAGCTGTTGTCGAGGCCGAGCAGGGCTAGATCATGGATGACGCGGCCGGCATCCATGCACAGCTCGCTGCCGCTGAAGTTGGTGCCCGAATAGAAGCAGATGCTGCCGCCCTCGGGATAGTCGGGATGGACGCCGCCGGGCCAGTCGGTGGAGGTGAGCCCGAAGACGACGAACTGCTTGCTGGTCCAGCCGCGGCCGCCGGGGCCGTCGACGGCGCACCAGAGTTCCTCGCAGCGCAGAACCTTGATGGCAAGGTCCGCCGCGATTTCCCCGGTGACGTCATAGGCCAGGCCTGGGCCGCTGCGCAGGGTCAGGGTGTCCGAGCTCCAGGCATGGGTGCCGCTCTCGGAGGCGGCTTGCGCCGATGCGGTGGTCAGCGCGATCACGGCGGCGAGGACAGTGAGAAGGCGGCCGAAATAGCGCATCGGGGAATCCTCTGGGGCAACGGCCGCACACTAGCGCGGCTCTCGCCGGGCTCCAAGGGGCCAAACGAAAAGGGCGCAGCTGATGCTGCGCCCCGATTGGACTTGTACCTGGCGCGATTAGCGCACGCGGATCGAGACGATGTAGTCGTCGAAATCGCCGAGCGAGGAGGCGCTGGTCGTGTAGGTACGGCAGTTGCGATAGTTGCTTTCCGAGCAGACCTGCACGGCAAGGCCGTCCGAATTGTCGACCGAGGAAATACGGTCGGCCCAATCGGACAGGTTGCGCACGCTGTCACCCGATTCGAGGCAGAAGCTGTCGCCGCGGAAGCGGGTGCGGTCGTAGAAGCAGACCTCGCCAAAGGCCGGCTGGGGAACCGGCTGGATGACCGGCGGCTGCGGCTGGCCGACGCCGATGTTGAACGACGGGCCGTTCGGGCCGGTGGAGAAGCCGAACGAGATGCCCGGCTGCTGCGGATTGACGGGCGTGCCGCCGGCAGCGGTCAGGTAGGTGGACGACACCCAGCCATCGGGGCCGGACTTGACGATGTAGCACCAGGAACCCTGGCACTGCTGCACATCGACCTGAGTGCCGCGGCGCACGGTATCGACCACGGCATAGTTGGTGCCCGGGCCGGAGCGCACGTTGACATTGCTGGTGATGGCGCCCGGCGCCGCATAGGCGGCCGGCAGGAAGAAGACGACGGCCGTGGCGGCGACGGCGACGCCGGTGGCGATATTGAGCAACATCTTGCGAGTGTGGCGGTTCATTTTCTGCGCTCCTGTGGACTGGCCCTACCGGTCCCGGATGGGACGACGCTTGCGGCGGCCAGTGGTTATTGTTTGCTAGGAAACGGGGAGACGAAGAGAAGAGTTCCGGCCCCCCCGGAAATTGGCTGCGAGTTTAGTAAACGTCGATGGAAGACGCCTTGCGGTCGAGTTCGACGGGCAGGCGCGAGGCATCGCGCCGCAAGGTGACGCAGCTGCCCCGATAGTTGGAGTCGGTGCAAAGGTCGACGCGGGCACCGCCGAACACTTCGACGGAGCGGATCTTGTTGTCCCAGTTGCGCAGCCGGCTGTAGCTGTCGCCTTCGTCAACGCAGAAGCTCGAGCCACGGAAATTGCGCTCGCTGTAGAAGCAGGCGCCGGCCGAGTCATCATACACCGGAGGCGGCAGAGGCTGCGGCTGGGGGTGCGGCCACGGCCAGCCCGGATTGACCGGTGGCTGAGGCTGGGGTTGCGGCTGGGGCTGGGGCGGCGGAGGTGCCGGCGGAGCCACTTCGACGATGTAGAGCTTCTCGATCCAGACGGGTGAGCGTTGGTAGTAGATCATGCAGAAGTTGTTCTCGCAGCGCTCGACCACGACGGACGTATTTGCCGGAACGACGCCCACATAGCCCGAATCGAAGCTCGGGCCGCTATAGGCGCTGACATCTGCCGAAGTCATAGCCTGTGCCATGGCCATGGTCGCGCCAGCAAGCAGGATGGCGGCTGCAAGGAGACCGAGGCGAAGCGGTTTCATGGATGTGAGACTCCGAAGAATTGGGCCGAGTTCGACCTGTGACCCGGTTTGACCACATCGTAACTGAACGCTGTCTGAACGGATTTGTTCAGGGAGCCTGAGGCAGGATCAGGGGTTGATGCGCCGCTTGCTGCCATCCTCGCCCAGGGCAACGTAGACGAAGCGCCCGTCGGTGACCTTGACGCGATCGGCGATGCGATTGCGGCGGGCCCAGGCCTCCATGCTTATGGTAACCGAGGTGGTGCCGACCCGCTCGACGGTGGTGTAGACGCAGAGGATATCGCCGACCTTGACGGGGGCGATGAAGGTCATGGCTTCGACCGCCACGGTGACGACGCGGCCGCCGCTGCGCTCGACCGCGGCGATGGCGCCGGCAATATCCATCTGGCTCATGACCCAGCCG
>CBFGMY010000272.1:0-4080 GCA_965650055.1 uncultured Devosia sp. | reverse complement strand
CCGCCGGCAGGGCCCGGACCACCAAAAGTGCCACCACCAGCGTCGGCACGACAACCCAATATGACACGCGGATGCCGAAGCGCTCGGCGACGAAGCCGAGCAGCGGCGGCCCGAGGAAAAACACGACGAAGGTCATCTGCCCGAGCGAGGCCACATTGACCGCCGCCGGCCGGTCGGTGCGCTGCGCCGCCGCCGATACAGCCAGCGGATAGACCGCGCTGCAGCCGATGCCGGTCAGCGCAAAGCCGAGCAATGCCACATATTCATGCGGCGCCGTTGCCACCAGCACGAGCCCGGCAATGGCGATCAGCAGCAGCGTCGCCGCCACCGCGCGGGGCGAGAAACGGTCGACCACACCATCCATGGTGAGCCGCGCAATGGCCATGAACAGCGAGAAAACAGTGATGCTGAGGCCGCCGATGAACGGCTCGACCGCAAAGACGTCCCGCATATAGATCGCCGACCAGTCGACGCCCGCGCCCTCGGCCAGCAGCGGCGCCGCGCCGATGATGCAGAGCGCCGCCAGCCCCAGCGTCGGAAAGGCGATCAGCGGCGTGTCGCCGGTATGGGAGTCGGGCCGCAGCGGCGCATCCTCGAT
The DNA here is from genome assembly GCA_965650055.1 of uncultured Devosia sp. Classification (GTDB taxonomy): domain Bacteria; phylum Pseudomonadota; class Alphaproteobacteria; order Rhizobiales; family Devosiaceae; genus Devosia. The sequence goes on along the minus strand of CBFGMY010000272.1, from coordinate 3,482 downwards.
ACCGCGGAATACGACAGTTCCGGCGATCAAAACCACGACCAGGGCCACCAGCAGATGGATGTGGATCGGCACGCCGAGCTGGCGAACGCCGGCGCTGATGAGCGCGGTGGCGAAAAAGCCCAGGCTCCACATGCCATGGGTGCGGCTCATGATGCGATAGCCGAGCTGGGCTTCGAGCCGGTCGGCCTCCAGATTGACGATGACTTCCACCGCTCCGGCAAACAGGCCCGCCACGAAGAAGAGCGGCGCCACCAGGATTGCCGAGGGCATGAACGGCACCAGCGCGTAGAGCACCGACGCGCCGAAAATGGTGACGAACACCCCGGTTCGTGCCGTAGTCCGGGCGATCAGCGGGCCGGAAAAGGTCAGCGCCACAAGCGCACCGCATGACATGGCGATCAGGGTGAGGCCAAGCTGGCCCTCGGTGAGCCCGAGCTGGCGCTGCAGATCGGGCAGGCGCGACAGCAGCGCGCCCATCGAGAGCGCGAAGATGAAGAACACGCCGTAGATTCGGTGATGCGGGCGCATGTCGGGTATTTCCTTGCCGATCGAGTGCCGGACGCTCGGCTTGTGGGGATCGATATGCCTGACAGGGTTCTGGCGCAACCGGGCGCCAGAACCTGTCAGCAAGACTGTTGCCGGTCAGCCGAGCGGGCTGGGCTCCGGCGGCAGGCCATGGGGCGCCTCCACCTTGCGGTTGCCGAGCGCAAAGCTCGACGCCCACAGGCCCGCCAGCAGCAGCGGCAGGCAGACGAGGTAGGAATTGCGGATGCCCAGATATTCGGCGACGAAGCCGAGCAGCGGCGGGGCGAGGAAGAACACCACGAAGCTCACCTGCCCGAGCGCCGCGACATTGACCGCCGCGGGCCGGTCGGTGCGCTGCGCCGCGGCCGACACCGCCAGCGGATAGACCGCCGAACAGCCGATGCCCATCAGCGCAAAGCCCGCCAGCGCGATTTCCGGCATGGGCGCATAGCCCACCATCAGCACGCCGATGCTGGCAATGCTGAGCAGCACCATGGCCACCAGACGCGGGCCGAAGCGCGACACGATCGGATCGGCCGTGAGGCGCATCGCCGCCATGAAGCCGGCAAACAGCGTCAGCCCCATGCCGCCGACAAACGGCTGGGCCGAGAACACGTCGCGCATATAGATGGCCGACCAGTCGATGCCGGCGCCTTCCACGAGGAACGCGGCAAAGCCGATCAGGCACAGCGGCAGCAGGCCCCAATTGGGGAAGGCGATACGGTGGGTATTTTCCGAATGCGTCCGCTGCGGCGCCGGCGAAGGCACGATGCCCCAGATCATGTAGCCGCCGACAAGCACCACGAAGGCGGCGATCAGCCCCAGATGCGCCTCGACCGAAAGGCCGGACTGGCGGATACCGGCCCCAGCCAGCGCCGTGACGAAAAAGCCGACGCTCCAGAAGCCGTGCGCCCGGTTCATGAACCGCCCACCGGTATGCATTTCCAGCCGGTCGATCTCGACATTGAGGTTGATTTCGAGCGCGCCCGACAACAGCCCCGTGGCGAACAGCACGGCAAATACCGCCGGCGCCACGCCGAGCCAGGGAATGGTGGCGAACAGCAGCGCCGGTCCGAGCACGGTGAAGAAGGCCGTGGTGCGCACGCCCAGTTTTTCGATAACGGAAGCCCCAAAGGTGAGCGAGATCAGCGAGCCGATCGACATGCCGATCATGGTGAGGCCCAGCTGGCTCTCGGTGACGCCGAGATGGGTCTGGATATCGGGCAGGCGCGCCATCAGCGCGCCCGTCGTTACGGCGAACAGGAAGAAGCAGGCATAGAGCCGGTGCTGCGGCGCGATCATGGTCATTGGGCGAATACCGGCTTGGCCGTGCGTCTCGGCGAGAGGACATGGGCGGTCAGCAGGCCCAGCAGCACCAGCGGCAAGCCGATGCCAAAGGCCCAGCGGATGCCGAAATGCTCGGCCACATAGCCCAGCAATGGCGGTCCGAGCAGGAAGGCCGTGAAGGAGAATTGCGCCAGCGCCGCCACATTGATGGCCGCCGGGCGATCGGTCTGCTGCGCCGCCGCCGACATGGCCAACGGGAACAGCGCGCTTGAGCCGATCCCGATCAGCGCGAAGCCGAGATAGGCGAGGAGCGCGTGAGGCGCGAAGAAGACCAGCACGACGCCCGCACCCAGCACCGCCAGCAGCACGCGCGCCACCAATACGGGGCTGTAGCGTTCGACAAAGCCATCGGCAAAGAAGCGCGCAAAGGCCTGCGATCCGGCGACCAGCGCCACGGCAAAGCCGGCCCAGAACGGCTCGACCGCGAAGATGTCGCGCATATAGATGGCCGACCAGTCGATGCCGGCCCCCTCCATCAGCATGGCCGACAGGCACACGGCCACCAGCATCATGATCGCCAAGGTGGGACGCGCCAGGCGCGGGGTTTCTTCGGTGCTCGAGCCCGAACGATGCGGCGCCGCCTCGAAACGGCCCAGCACCAGCAGCGTCAGCAGCAGCGATACCGGGACCATCAGCATCAGGTGCCATTGCGGCGCCAGACCGGTCTGCGCGATGAAGGCGCCAACCATGCCGGCCGAGAAAAAGCCCAGGCTCCAGAAGGCGTGGGCCCGGCTCATGATGCGGCGGCCGATGGCGTGCTCGACGCGGTCAGCCTCGATATTGATGATGATCTCGATCGACCCGATCGTCAGACCCACCGGCACCAGCAGCAGGAACAGCATCCAGGGGCTCTGCGCCCACATGGCCAGCGCATAGAGCACGGCCAGAAGCGGGATGGCGCTGAGCAACACGCGGCGATAGCCAACCGTCTCGATCAATCGCCCGGCAAAGGTCAGCGAAATCAGCGTGCCCACGGCCGAGCCGATCAGCGCCAGCCCCAGCTGCCCCTCGGCCACGCCGAGCGCGCGCTGGATGTCGGGCAGGCGCGGGAACATGCTGCCCATGGTGAACGAATAAATGAAAAACGCCCCGAACACCTTGATCTGGGGCGGCAGGTCGATGCCGAATCTCATGGCAGAAACTACTCGCGAAAGAATGGGCGCGAGATTAGGCGAAAACGCTCACCCGGGAAATAGCGGGCGGAAACGATTTCCGAACTCTCTTGCAACGTTGCAATTGTGCCGCAGGCGCTATCTCAGCCCGCGGGGGGTGCGTGGAAGTCGTCGCGCACGACATTGACGCCGGTCAGCAGGTTGCGGACGATCTCGAGACGGCGGAACTGGCCACCCAGCCGGGTTTCGGCGGCGCGCCTGGGTCCAGTGACCCGGTCGCGCCGATCGGGACCGAAATAGCCCGGCGTTTCGTAATAGATATGGCTCTGCCCGATCTGTCGGTCGATGCGTTCGGCCAGGCGCGCCCGGGTGAACGGCATGGTGATGACATCGTCAAAGCCCATATTGATGCAGCGGGTGATGCTGTCGATCGACGGGCTTTCCGAGAAATAGATCAGCGGCGAGAAGCGGACCCGCCGGCTGGGGCAGAAGCGGATG
>CBFGMY010000271.1:0-4139 GCA_965650055.1 uncultured Devosia sp. | reverse complement strand
ATGAGGACGGAGAAAGTCCGCAGTCTCATTCAGCCAGACCCACCACGATGGCAACAGTGCAGTGGATGCCCTTGTTGTCGTTGGCCTGGCACCAGCTCGATTCACTGGCAAGACCCATCAGATAGCCCGGGCGATCGCCTTCCTGGCGTGAGCACATGTCGCCACAAGCCCCACCCTTGCCGCAGCAATCGTTGTAGGAGACCAGATAGTCCTTGTCGTCGTTGGGATTGCGGCAGGTGCCGACCCAGGCGACCTTGGATGGCTGGGTGCCCGGCGGGCATTGGGTCACCGCGCCGCCACACTGGCTGCAGAGCGAACCATGCAGCGAGCAGTAGCGCCAGTATTCGCAATCTTCCGGCAGTTCGTCGGGCTCGCCCAGGCCGCGCGCATAGGCGGCGCCGTTGGAATTGTCATAGGGCAGCATGGGCAGGACGGCGCCGCCCACCAATGCCCAGCCCGCCTTCTGCAGGAAACTGCGTCGGCCGGCGCGATGGGCGATATTGCGGGCACGGTTCTCGGCGGCATCGTCCATCCATCCGAGAAGTCTTTCGGTCAATGTGGCCATAGCGGCTCTCCTTGTGGTGAGGTGTTCGCGGACTAGTGTTGAACCGCCGGCTGCTGATCGATGTAGGACTGGATCGACGCAACGTTCATGTCGTGGGCGTTGAAGAGGCTGTCGAACTGCTCGCGGCTGTTGATCAGGCCCTTGGCGCGGATGGTGCCGTGCTCATCGAACAGCACGGCATAGGGCAGCCGGGCCACGCGATAGGCCAGACCCAGTTCGGTCGAAACGACATAGGGGTAGTCGCCAAGCTTGGCCGTTTCGATGAAGCGTTCGTGCTGGGCCTTCTGGCCGTCGCTGGCCAATACGACATCCAGCCAGCGCGACTCCGCCTTGCGGGCGGATTCCACGATCGGCAGCAGCTTCTTGCAGACCGGGCAGGTCGGCGAGAGGAAGAAGACCAGGGTTGCCCTGCCCGGCTTGGGGCCCAGGGTGACCGTGCCCCCGGTGAGGCTGGGCAGGCTGAATAGCGGGGTCTGCTGCCCGACTTCAGGGCCGGAGTCATTGACCAGCGCACCCATGGGCGAAACCCGTTCGAACAGGATGCCGACCTGCCGCCCAAGCGCCAGAAGGCCGACGGTCAGCGCGATCACCAAGGCAAAGAGGATGGCAAGAGCAAAGATAACGAGTGTCATGTGTTGAACTCCGAAGCGGCGTCAGCGGGTGAGCCGGGCGAGTGAGGCGTTGGACAGGATCTGTTCGACGAGGAGGAAGGCCATCCAGACGGCAAAGCCGGAAGCGATTGCCGCAATGGCATCGGAGGCGTTCATCGGACCGAGCGGGAGGAAAAGGGCGAGCAGGCCCATCGTCGCGAGCAGCCCGTTGCGGACCACCAGCGACCAGGCAAGTGGCTGAACCGCGCCGCCGCAGCCGCATTCTATCGCGGTGCGACCGCGGCGGATGTTGATGGTCATGGCGCCGGCATAGGCAACCAGCATCAGCACCGCGAGGACCAGGCCAAATGGCCGTCCGTACGGAACCAGTTGCAGTGCCACAGTCAGCACCTCGACCCCGGCAATCGCCCAGGAGGCTGGAATGACCAGCCGTTCCGGCACAAGCTTGTAGTCCGCGACAAAGCCGGTGAATTCGGTGAATTCACCGAGCTTGTGCCAGGCGGCCCGGGCAAAGATCAGGCTGATAAAGACGGTGAGGGCTGCCGCCAGCAGGGAAACCAGGTTGGCGTCGGTCATGGCTTGGCCGCGAGCGTGGTGGTGAAACCCGACGTGCCATGCTCGGCAACCGGCCTGGCCGCGAACTTGGCTTCCGGATCCACGTCGTACTTCACCACCCTGCTGCCGCCGATATCGAGACCGAACAAGGTCGGAACCGCATCATCGGTGGTGATGACGGAGGTGATCCCCTCGACGGGCGAGCGGTAGAGCAATTTCTGGTTGGCGAGATCGTAGGCCCAGATTTCCTCGGCATCATGGTGGTGCGAGCCGTCGTAGCGGCCCGATGCCATGGGCACGAACAGGATGCCGTTGGGCTCATTGTAGCTGACCACGGTGTAGCCCGCGGTGCCCCAGTCGCCTTCGACGCCTTCAGCGATGGGCGTGGTGGACACCGCCGTTATCACGCCCGCCCCATCGGCAAGTCGGTGCACCACACCCTTGAAGGAGATGAACAGCAGATCGCTGCCGGCCCGGTCAAACGACAGGTAGATCGGATCCTCTTCAGGATCGAAGATGACCTCGCTTTTCTTGGATTCGAAGCTGGTGCCATCAACGCTCAGCGTCATGGTGGTGAAGGTGCCATCGCCGCAAATGGTCGAATAGGAGTGGCCTTCCAGCGTCGGATAGATGCCGAAGCAGCCCGGTGAGGGCACCTCCTGGACCACCTCACCCTTTTCAAGGTCGACCACCGTGACCGACGTGGCGGGTGTGGCATTCTGCAGGTAGAGATACTTCTCGTCGGCGCTGAGCTGCATCAGCGATGCATCGTCGGTATATTGCGATACCTTGAGCGGCAGCTGGATTTCCTTGGTCAGGGTGGCAGTGTCGACATCGAAAATCTGCAGCACATGCTCGCCCTCGCCGGAGCTGAGTCGGCTGTAAAAACCGGAAGCCATGTAGACGGTCTTGCCGTCCTTGGAGATGGCGAAATGGCTCTGCGCCCCGGCATCCACCGTGCCGACCACTGACAGATCATCGGCGGAATAGAAGCGCACCACGCTCGGTCCGCCACTCCAGTTCTGCACATTCACGAAAACCTTCGGGCCCGGATCGACGGTTGCCTTGGCACTCAGGGTCTCGGGTACGAACGTGTCGTCTTGCGCCCAGGAATGCGCAGGCAGTGCAAGCTGGCTGGCGAGCAAAGCCGAGCAAGCGAGAACCAGATATGTGTTGGCCATGGCCATCTCCATTGTCACGGAGGGGCACCACACCAGCGTCTGGATCGCCGCGAAATCCGAAACCAAAACATATTCGGCCTATTTTTTAGGCACGAATTTCGGTTGCTCCAATTCTGATCACAAGTTACGAGTCCATCGTCCCAGAGGCACAGATGCGCGCGCAGCCGAGCTTTTCCATTGCCGCCTTTGCCGACGCATCCGAGCAGGAACGCGGGCTAGCCGGTTGGGACCAGCGCTACACCCAGATGAGCAGCGGCCGTTTTGAGGGCACGGTGGTCCGGCTGGATTTCGGCCGCGTCAGCATCAGCGAGGAGCGGCTTAACGTCAGCGTGGCGCAATCGACGGCACCACCACCCGGCAAAGTTGTCCTGATCCTGCCGGGACCGACGCTGGACGCCCGCATAAACGGCGTGGCGCGGCAAGGGCCGGGGTTTCTGCATTTTGGCGGTCACGAGATCAGCGTCGTCACCGCGCCAAAGACGCACGGTTACTATGTGACGCTGGACGAAGCGGACCTGCCCAGCCTTGATCGCCGGCGGACCGGTCCGCTTTGCAGCATCGAGGCCTATCCCGGGGCACATGAAATGGGCACCTGGATTTCCTCCGTCATGGCGACAGCACCCGAGGGCATGCGCCGCTCGCCGAGAGAGTTAGGCGCAGTCTTGCCCGGCTACATTATCGACCGGGTTGCCGAACTGTGCGCCCATCTTTCGTCGATCAATCACAAGCGGATCACGGAAACCTATGCCCAATCGGTGGTCCGCAAGGCGCGAGCCCATCTCGATTCCATGCCGCCAACGCAACTGAGCGTAGCGGCATTGGTGAAATCACTCGACCTTCCGGACCATATCGTGCGGAGCGCATTTGCACAGGCTGTGGGCGTCAGTCCGCAAATCTGGCTGCGCCAGTTGCGGCTCGATCAGGCGCGACGGGCCTTGCTTCGCCCCGAAGAGGCGCGCAAGGGCGTTACCCAGATAGCCATGGATAACGGCTTTTTCCACCTGGGGCGCTTCGCCGCCTACTATGCCCAGACGTTCCACGAGCTGCCGATCGAGACGATACGCAGCGTAATCGGCTAGCCGAGTTGCATTCGGAGCTGCGGCCTTGCCGAAACCCTGTGCAGCGGCATGCCGTTCTGTCCGGGACGTTCGCTTCCCTTGCAGGCCGCTGGCGTACCATCAGGACTGCTGGACCGCGCCAGGTCTATTCCGCACCAGCCCAGACCCC
>CBFGMY010000270.1:0-4172 GCA_965650055.1 uncultured Devosia sp. | reverse complement strand
TGAAGTCGACCACCGGCACCGTGGGCTTCGTGGGCGGCATGGACGTGCCGATCATCCACAAGTTCTACTGTGGCTACGCCCAGGGCGCCAAGGCCGTTAACCCGGACATCAAGCTGATCGAAAACTATACGGGCACCACCCCGGCCGCCTGGAACGATCCGGTCACCGCCGGTGAACTGGCCAAGGCTGCCGTCGATGCCGGCGCCGACGTGATCTTCGCCGCCGCCGGCGGTTCGGGCCTCGGCGTGCTGCAGGCCATGAAGGATGCCGGCAAGTACTCGATCGGCGTCGACAGCAACCAGAACTACCTGCAGCCCGGCTCGGTGCTGACCTCGATGCTCAAGCGCGTCGACGTTGCCGTGCAGACCGCGCTGACCGAAGCGGGCGACGACGCCACCTTCAAGCCCGGCATCACCATTCTGGGCCTGGGCAATGACGGCGTCGGCTATGCCGTCGACGACAACAACAAGGACCTGGTCACCGCCGAAGATATCGCAGCCCTCGACGACCTGAAGGCCAAGATCATCGCCGGCGAAATCGCCGTCCACGATTACACCACCGACTCGACCTGCCCGCTCTAAGCGACGCTTGATGAGTGGTAGTGATCACATGAACCCGCAGCGGCCGGACACGGCCGCTGCTTCCGCACCGGCCTCGGGCTGGGCGATCGAGCTTGAAAAGATCAACAAGCGGTTTGGCGCGGTTCACGCCAACAAGGACATCGACCTCAAGGTCGCGCGCGGCACCATCCACGGCATCGTGGGGGAGAACGGCGCGGGCAAATCGACATTGATGTCGATCCTCTACGGTTTTTACACCGCCGACAGCGGCACCATCCGCGTCAACGGTACCCAGCATGCCATAACCGACAGCCGCCATGCCCTGGCGCTCGGCATCGGCATGGTGCACCAGCATTTCATGCTGGTCGACAATTTCAGCGTCCTCGAGAATGTCGTGCTCGGCGCCGAGGATTCCGGCCTGCTCAAGCCCAGCCTCAACCGTGCCCGCAAGGAGCTCGACCGGCTGGAGCATGAATACGACCTCGAGGTCGATCCCGATGCCATCATCGAGGACATCTCGGTCGGCCAGCAGCAGCGCGTCGAAATTTTGAAGGCGCTCTATCGCGGCGCCGAAACGCTGATCCTGGACGAACCCACGGGCGTCCTGACGCCCAAGGAAGCCGACGACCTGTTCCGCGTGCTGCGCACCCTGCGCGAACAGGGCAAGACGGTGATCCTGATCACCCACAAGCTGCGCGAGATCATGGCCATTACCGACAGCGTCTCGGTGATGCGCCAGGGCGAGATGGTGGCGACGCTCAAGACGGCAGAGACCAATCCCGAAGCCATTGCCGAGCTGATGGTGGGCCGCCGCGTGCTGCTGCGCGTGGAAAAGGGCCCGGCCAATCCGGGCAAGACCCTTCTCGAAGTGCAGGACCTGGTCGTCAAGGACGATATGGGCGTGCCGCGCGTCAAGAATGTGAGCTTCTCCGTCCGGGCAGGCGAAATCGTCGGCATTGCCGGCGTGTCCGGCAACGGCCAGACCGAGCTGCTCGAATGCGTTTCGGGCATGCGCGACCAGTTGCTGGGCACTGTGGCGCTCAACGGCAACCCGTTGTCGCTGCGCGGCGATGACGGCGCTGCCCGCGCCCGCGCCGCCGGCCTTGCCCATGTGCCCGAAGACCGGCAGCGCATGGGGCTCGTCACCACGTTCCAGGAATGGGAAAACGCCATCCTCGGCTACCATGACCGCCCCGCCTATGGCGGCGGCTTCATGCTCGATATCGGCGCCGCCAAGAAGGCTGCCGCCGACCAGATCAAGCTGTTCGACGTGCGTCCGGCCAATATCAACCTCAAGTCGTCGCTGTTCTCGGGCGGCAACCAGCAGAAGATCGTGCTGGCGCGCGAGATGGAGCAGGACCCCGACGTGCTGCTGGTCGGCCAGCCGACCCGCGGCGTCGATATTGGCGCCATCGAATTCATCCATAACGAAATCATCAAGATGCGCGACGAGGGCAAGGCGATCCTGCTGGTCTCGGTCGAGCTCGACGAAATCCGCTCGCTCGCCGACCGCATCCTCGTGATGTTCGACGGCGTGATTGTCGGCGAAGCCGATCCTGCCACTGCCACCGAAGGCGAACTCGGCCTGATGATGGCCGGTATTGGCAAGGCAGAGCCCCGCGGCCTCGGCATCGCCGAACAGGGACCCCTTCCATGAGCGCCCGCAGACCCGTACCGCGCTGGGCCGATGTGGCCCTGCTGCCTGCCATCAACCTGCTGATGGCCTTCCTCGTTTCGGGGCTTGTCGTGCTGATGATCGGCGAGAACCCGATCCAGGCCGTGCAGGTCATCATCTATGGCGCCTTCGGCTATGGCGATGGCCTGGGCTACACGCTCTATTACGCCACCAATTTCATCTTTACGGGCCTCGCCGTGGCGGTTGCCGCGCATGCGGGCCTGTTCAATATCGGTGGCGACGGGCAGGCTTATGTGGCGGGCCTGGGCGCCATCGTCGTTGCTTTGGCGCTCGACCAGACCCATTGGCTGCTTGCCATGCCGCTGGCCGTGCTCGCCTCGGCCGCGGTCGGCGGCTTCTGGGCCTTCATCCCAGGCTACCTGCAGGCCAAGCGCGGCAGCCACGTGGTCATCACCACCATCATGTTCAATTTCATCGCCTCGGCGCTGATGGTCTACATGGTCAACCGCGTGCTCAAGCCGGCCTCGACCATGGCGCCGGAATCGGAAACGCTCGACGTGGCCGGCCGTGTGCCGCAGCTACGCCAGTTCCTCTCCTTCTTCGGCTATTCGCCGGTCAACCTGTCGATCGTCCTCGCCGTCGCGGCGCTGATCGGCTGCTACATCCTGATCTGGCACACCAAGTTCGGCTATGCCATGCGCGTGCTGGGCGCCAACCCGACGGCGTCGCGCTATGCCGGCATTTCCAACTCCAAGATGATCATGATCACCATGACCATTTCCGGCGCCCTGGCCGGCATGGTTGCCATCAACGAAGTCATGGGCACGCAGAACCGCCTGGTGCTCGATTTCGTCGCTGGCGCCGGCTTTGTCGGCATCGCCGTGGCGCTGATGGGCCGCAATCACCCCATCGGCATCCTGCTGGCGGCTTTGCTGTTCGGCGCGCTCTATCAGGGCGGGCAGGAACTGCAATTCGTCATGCCCTCGGTGACTAAGGAGATGATCGTGGTCATCCAGGCCCTGGTGATCCTGTTCACCGGTGCCATGGAAGGGCTGTTCCGCCCGTCGCTGGAACGCGCCTTCATGCTGTTCACGCCCGAACAGAAGGCCGAAGCCATCGCCGTCTCGTCAGCCAAGACGGAGGGCTGACATGGATCTTGCCAGCGTCCTCTCCATTCTCGATGCCACCATTCGCCTCTCGACGCCGCTGCTGCTGGCGTGCCTGGCCGGCATGTATTCCGAGCGGGCCGGCCTGTTCGACATCGGCCTCGAAGGCAAGATGCTGGCGGCTGCCTTTGCCGCCGGTGCCGTCGCCGCGCTGACCGGCTCGGCCTGGCTGGGCCTCCTCGCCGGCATGGCGGTGTCGCTCGGCACCGCGCTGCTGCAGGGCGTCGCCGCCATCACGCTCAAGGGCAACCAGCTGATCGCCGGCGTCGCCATCAACATGCTGGCCGCCGGCATGACCACCTTCCTCGGCCAGACCTGGTTTTCGCAGGGCGGCCGCACACCGGCTCTCAGCGAGGGCGGCCGCTTCTCGCCCATCACCCTGCCATTCGCCACCGAACTGGCTGGCGTGCCTGTTATCGGGCCGATCTATTCGGACCTGATCTCGGGCCACTACATGCTGGTCTACATCGCCTTCATCATGGTGGCGGTCACGGCCTATGTGCTGTTCCGCACCCGCTTTGGCCTGCGCCTGCGCGCCGTCGGCGAAAACCCCAAGGCGGTCGACACCGCCGGTATTTCGGTGGTCAAGCTCCGCTATCAGGCCGTCATCATCACCGGGCTGTTGTGCGGCCTGGCCGGCGCCTATTTCTCCATCGCCCAGGGCTCGGGCTTCGGCAACAACATGACCGCCGGCAAGGGCTATATCGCGCTCGCCGCGCTGATCTTTGCCAAATGGAAGCCGGTGCCAGCCATGTTCACCTGCCTGCTCTTCGGCTTCCTCGACGCCCTGCAGATCCGCCTGCAAAGCGC
>CBFGMY010000269.1:0-4193 GCA_965650055.1 uncultured Devosia sp. | reverse complement strand
TACCGCGGCTCATGAGGTAGAACATGTTGTCTTCGTCGAGCTTGCCGCAGGTCGAGCCGTGGCCGCAGACCACGTCGTCGGCATAGATTTCGAGCTCGGGCTTCGAAAGGATTTCGGCCTCATCCGACAGCATCAGGCCCTGGCTCATCAGCTTGGCGTCGGTCTTCTGCGCATCGCGCGCTACCACGAGGCGGCCCTGGACGATGGCCTTGCCCCTGCCCCGCGCGATCGACTTGAACAGCGGCTGGCTGGTCGTGTGCGGCACAGCGTGGCTGGCATCCATGGTGATGTCGCTGTGCTGGCCATCACTGACCAGGTTGAGGCCCGTGATGTCGCCATGCGCGCCCGCGCCCTCGTAGCGCGGGAAAAGCTGCGTGCGGCTGAGGCCCGCACCGGCATGGATGACCAGCGTGCGGAGCTGGGCACCCTCGCCGACATGGTATTCGTTGGTGGCGAAGTGGCTCGTGCTCCGCGAGGACAAGTCCACGGTGATGTGGGTCACCATGGCATTCTTGCCGAGCGCGATGTACGTGGCGTGGTTGCCGACATGGGCGGCGTCCGAACCCGAGAAGGTCTCGAGAATGGTGGCCGAAGCGCCATCGGCCACGAAGATCTTGAGCGAGTCGGCGACATGGGCGGCCTCGCCCTCGCTGCGCCGGTCGATCTGGATCACCGGATCGACGCTGCTTTCGAGCGTCAGGGTCAGGCTTTCCTTGGCAAAGGCGCCGTTGAGATGCACCAGCACGTCGTCGCGGGTGCTGAGCACGCCGCCAGCGGCCTTGCCGACGATGACGCCGGCAGGGGCAGTCGCCGCGGCCTGGATGACGCCATTGGCGATCATCAACTGATAGGCGCCGGCGACACGAAGCGCCGGTGCGCTTGCCTCATTGGCGGCAGCCGCCAGCGGCGGCACGGCCTTCAGCAGCATCTTGAGGTCGGTATAATGATAGCTCTCGACGCGACGCGTCGGCAGGCCGGCAACGGTGATGCGCTCGGCATCGGCGTGAGCGCCGACGCTCTTGAGCTGGTCGATCAGGGTACTCTCGGCTGCGCCGAGCCGGACGGGAACGGGGAGTGCCATGGATCAGGCCGCCTGTCCGTCGAAGTCGGCATAACCCTTGGCTTCGAGCTGCAGTGCGAGGTCCTTGTCGCCGCTCTCGACGATCCGACCATCGCTGAACACATGCACCACGTCAGGCACGATGTGGTTCAGGAGGCGCTGATAGTGGGTGATGACCAGCATGGAGCGGTTATCGGCCCGCAGCGCGTTGACGCCCTTGGAGACGACCTGCAGCGCATCGATGTCGAGGCCGGAATCGGTCTCGTCGAGCACGCAAAGCGCGGGCTTGAGCAAAGCCATCTGCAGGATTTCGGCACGCTTCTTCTCGCCGCCGGAGAAGCCGACATTGAGCGGGCGCTTGAGCATGTCGCTGTCGATGCTGAGCTGGGCGCCGGCTTCCTTGACGGCGCGCATGAAGTCCGGGGTCGACATCTCGCCTTCGCCGCGCGCCTTGCGCTGAGCGTTCATGGCCGCCTTGAGGAAGGTCATGGTGGCGACGCCGGGGATTTCGATCGGGTACTGGAAGGCGAGGAAAATGCCGGCGACGGCGCGCTCGGACGGCTCCATGTCGAGAATGTTTTCGCCGTTGAGCAGGATTTCGCCCTCGGTGATCTCGTAGTCTTCCTTGCCGGCGAGCACATAGCTCAGCGTCGACTTGCCCGAGCCATTGCGGCCCATGATGGCATGGACCTGGCCGGCCGGAATGGTGAGGTTCACGCCCTTGAGGATTTCGCGCTCTTCGATGCGCGCATGCAGGTTGCGGATTTCAAGGATCGGGGTGGTCATGTTTGTTCTCCAAAGTGCCGGGGTCGCTCGTGGCGCCGCCCGGGTTGACGCTGAGTAGGGTTAGCCGACGCTGCCTTCGAGGCTGATGGCGATCAGCTTCTGGGTTTCGACCATGAATTCCATGGGCAGGTGCTGCAGCACATCGCGAACGAAGCCGTTGACGATCAGCGCCACGGCGTCTTCTTCGGACAGGCCACGCTGCTGGCAGTAGAACATCTGGTCGTCCGAGATCTTGGACGTGGTGGCTTCATGCTCGAACACCGCGGTGCCGTTGCGGCTCTCGATATAGGGCACGGTATGGGCACCGCACTTGTCGCCGATCAGCAGGCTGTCGCACTGGGTGAAGTTGCGGGCATTCTTGGCCTTGGCATGGGCCGAGACCTGGCCGCGATAGGTATTGTCCGAGAAGCCGGCGGCAATGCCCTTGGCGATGATGCGGCTGGACGTGTTCTTGCCCAGATGCAGCATCTTGGTGCCGCTATCGACCTGCTGGTGGCCATTGGAAATGGCGATGGAATAGAACTCGCCGCGCGAGCCGTCGCCGCGCAGGATGCAGCTGGGATATTTCCAGGTGATGGCCGAGCCGGTTTCCACCTGGGTCCAGGATATCTTGGAGTTCGCGCCGCGGCAATCGCCACGCTTGGTGACGAAATTGTAGATGCCGCCCTTGCCGTCCTTGTCGCCGGGATACCAGTTCTGGACGGTGGAATACTTGATCTCGGCATTGTCGAGCGCAACCAGCTCGACCACGGCGGCGTGCAGCTGGGATTCATCGCGCATCGGCGCGGTGCAGCCTTCGAGGTAGCTCACATACGAGTCGGCTTCAGCGATGATCAGCGTGCGCTCGAACTGGCCGGTCTTCTTCTCGTTGATGCGGAAATAGGTCGAGAGCTCCATCGGGCAGCGAACGCCCTTGGGGATGTAGACGAACGACCCGTCAGTGAAGACGGCCGAATTCAGCGTCGCGTAATAGTTGTCGGAGACCGGCACGACAGAGGCCAGGTACTTCTGCACCAGCTCCGGATATTCGCGGATGGCTTCCGAGATCGAGCAGAAGATGATGCCGACCTTGGCCAGTTCCTCGCGGAAGGTGGTGACGACGGAAACCGAGTCCATCACCGCATCGACCGCCACCTTGGGGCGCTCGACGCCGGCCAGGATTTCACGTTCCTTGAGCGGCACGCCGAGCTTGTCGTACATGGCGATCAGCGCCGGATCGACTTCGTCGAGGCTCTTGGGGGCCGGCGACGACTTGGGCGCGGCGTAATAGTACATGTCCTGCAGGTCGATCTGCGGATAGTGCACCTTGGCCCAGGTCGGCTCGGTCATGGTCAGGAAGCGCGCATAGGCTTCCAGGCGCCAGTCGAGCATCCATTGCGGCTCGTTCTTCTTGGCCGAGATGAAGCGAACGGTATCCTCGCTCAGGCCCTTGGGGGCCATGTCGGATTCGATATCGGTCTCGAAGCCGTACTTGTACTTGTCCACATCGAGCGAACGCACCGAGTCAACGGTGGCGCGATCGATGTTTTCCTTGAGCGTCGGGATATCGGCGTAGTCACTGGCCATTGCGGCTTCTCCTATTGCCCGGCGGTGATTCAAGGTCGCCGCGAGCCGTCTAAACTGTTGCAGCTAGAGCCTTATGCGATTGGCCACACCAATCGCCGGCTCTAGTCTTCTTGTCGCAAGCTTGATGTCGAAAAGCCGGTAGCCACCTTTTCGACGCTTGCTTTAGGCCGCCTGCCCCTGCCGCGCCCGCTGGCGCGCGAGGATTGATTGGTAACCGGTGACGAACGCATTGACGTCGTCCACCGTCGAATTCCAGCCCAGGCTGATGCGCAGGGCGCAGTCGGCGAGCTCAGGCGCTACGCCCATGGCCGCCAGCACGTGGCTTGGCCCGACCTTGCCCGATGAACAGGCCGACCCGGATGACACCGAAAGGCCCAGGAGGTCCAGGCCCATCATCGCCGTGGCATTCTTGACGCCGGGCACGGCGAAATTGGTCACGTTGCCCAGGCGGTTGGCGCCGAAGATCACCATGCCCGGAATGGACGACTTGAGATCGGCCTCCAGGCGATTGATCAGACGCGCCGGATCGGCGGTGCGATACCGCGCTTCTATAGAAGCCGCTGCCGCGCCGAAGGCCGCAATCAGCGCCGCGGCTTCCGTGCCGCCACGCCTGCCCTGCTCCTGGCCGCCGCCCGGAATCAGGCGGACGGTATCGGCGTGGGCCTTGACCAGCAGCGCGCCGATCCCCGCGGGAGCGCCGATCTTGTGGCCGCTCACAGCCATCATTTCGGGTGCCGAGGCGGCAAAATCGAGGGGCAGCTTGCCGAAAGCCTGCACGGCG
>CBFGMY010000268.1:0-4195 GCA_965650055.1 uncultured Devosia sp. | reverse complement strand
GCCGCGGCTAGCGAGCGCTCCAGCACGATCCAGCTCGGTTCGGCGGTGATCGAGATCGGCTATGAAAGTCCGTTCCGGCTCGCCGAAGACCTGTCCATGGTCGACGTCCTGTCGCGCGCAAGGCTCAATGTCGGCCTCAGCGCCGGCGTGCCACCACATGCGGCGCTTATCGGGTCGCTCGTGCATGATGGCGATTGGCAGAGCCACGACCTCGGCCACGCCAGGGTAGAACGCTTTGCCTCCCATCTGCGCGGCACCTACCTGGGTGACGACGACACCATGATCGCCACGCCCTTCGGACCCCAACGACCACGCCTGCAGCCCTATGCGGCGGGCCTGGCCGACCGGCTCTGGTATGGCGGCGGCTCGCTGAAATCGGCGCGCTGGGCCGGCGAACACGGCTTCAACCTGCTGACAGGCAATGTCATCAGCGGCGAGGGCACCGACGACTTCCACACCGCGCAGCGTAACCTGATCGAAGCCTACCGCCAGGCTTCGGACGGCTGGCCGGGGCGGGTGGCTGTGGGGCGGGTGATCGTTCCGACCGACAGCGCGCCTGCTGCCCGTGTCGCGCGCTACGAGGCCTATGCCGCCGGGCGCCACGCACGAACGCTCCAGCCGCAGGGCGAGAAGCGTACGCTGTTCCCGCGCGATCTGGTGGGCAGCGCCGATAAGATCGTCGAGTGGTTGCTCAACGATCCTGTCCTACCACTGGTCGATGAGTTGCGGCTCGAGCTGCCCTACGAGTTCACGCTCCCCGAATACGAACAGATCCTGACCGACACCATCGAGGCCATTGCACCGCGCCTCGGCTGGTCGGCCACCCCCTCATTCCCGGCGCCGCGCGTGGTGCGGACCGGCTGACCCTCAATGCCCGGCCTTGCGCAAGCCGTGGCCCTTTCAATGCGCGTCACAATGGAAGCCTAGACATGACCAAGCCGAACTCCCTCAAACTCTTCCTGGCAGGCCTCGCGCTCGCTACCCTTTCGGGCACGGCCTTCGCCCAGACCGAATTCGACCTCAGCGTCGAGCAGCCCGGCCGCCTCAAGGCCGAGCCCAATGCCGAGGCCATCGCCGCCATTCCGGCCGATTTCGCCTGGGCCGAGCAGGGCACCTTCACGGTTGCCGTCTCGCCGTGGGATCCGCCGATCGCCACCTATGCCAAGGACTCGACCAGCGTCGTGGTTGGCGTTGATCCGGACCTGGCCTCGCTGATCGCCGATTCCCTCGGCCTCAAGCTCAACCTGGTGCCGACCGCCTGGGCCGATTGGCCTCTGGGCGTCACCTCGGGCAAGTATGACGCCGTCATCTCCAACGTCACGGTGACCGAGGAGCGCAAGGAGAAGTTCGATTTTTCCAGCTATCGCCAGGACGTGGTGGGTTTCTATGTCCGCAATGACAGCCCGATCACCGCGATCAACGAGCCCAAGGATGTGGCCGGCCTCAAGGTCATTACCGGCGCCGGCACCAATCAGGAAAAGATCATCCTCGAATGGGATCGCCTCAACGTTGAAGCCGGTCTCGCCCCCATCGAGGTGCAGTATTACGACGATCCGGCAGCGGCCCAGTTGGCCATCCAGTCCGGTCGCGCCGACGTGCAGTTCAACCCGAACCCCACGCTGTCCTATGCGGCAGCCGTAACCGGCGATACGCGCCTGGTCGGCGTGCAGAGCGGCGGCTGGCCGGTCAAGGCCGAGATCGCGGCGACCACCCGGAAGGGCTCGGGCCTGGCCGAAGCCATCACCATTGCCCTCAACGGCCTCATCGAAAGCGGCCTTTATGCGCAGACGCTGGAGCGCTGGAATGTTTCGGCTGAAGCGGTCGAGGCCTCGCAGACCAATCCGGCCGGTCTCCCCAAGACCTGAGCCAAATAGCCTCTCCAACGACTCACGGCCGCCTTTCGGGGCGGCCGCTTTTTCCTTTTCCGGCGGCTGGTGCCGCCATGCATTCCTGAGGATACCTGATGGCCAAGGACAAACTCTTTCTCATCAAGCCGGGCTTTACCGATCCCAAGCGGACTGATGGCCCCTTCGTCTGCCCGTTCTGCAATCAGGTGGAAGGGCTCCTGGCCAGCATCCCCGTGCTGGCGCGCAAGGTTGACGTCGAACGCGTCGACTTCCCGCGCCCGCGCGTTTCGGTCATCGCGGCGGTCGGCGAAGCCAATCAGTCGCTGCCGCTGCTGGTGCTCGGCGACAGCCCGCCCGACGATGCGTCGCGCCACGGTGATACGGCTTTCATCCAGGACACCAAACGCATCCTGGAGCTCCTGGCGCAACGGCACGGCTTCCCCAAGCTGCATGGGCCGGCTGCCTGATCGTTTCTGGAACAACTTTGCGCCCCGGGCGTCTCACGGACGCCTTTGGGGCAAATTTTGCTGCTGGAGAAACAAAATGCCCGGCCGCGCCCTCGGCGGGCAAGACGCTTTCCCAATCACGGGCAAGCTTGGTACGCCACTAACTCGATAAAATTAGTAGTCTATTGCAACCTCAGATGACGCCGGTGATGCACACGCGGCGCCACACAATTCTGGGGTGGCAGCGGCCCGCCTGTCGGGGCTGCCGGAGACACTGAAATGACCATTGCACGACGCAACATACTCTCGCTGGCTCTGGCCGGCATCGCCTTGAGCGGCTTGGGCGTCCAGGCCGCCAGCGCAGTCGATCTGCGCATCGGCTGGCAGCCCATCGTCGAGCCGAGCCGCGTGCCGCAGGCCGACGGCAGCTACGAAGCCGCCACCGGCGCCAATGTCACCTGGAACCGTTTCGAAGGCGGCGCCGACGTGGTCGCGGCCATCGCCTCGGGTTCCATCGATATCGGCTATGTCGGCTCGAGCCCGCTGACCGTGGCGGCCAGCCAGCAATTGCCGATCGAGACCATCTTCGTGGTCGGCAACATCGCCGAAGCCGAAGCGCTCGCCGTCAAGGGCGTGACCAAGCCCGAGGAACTGGCCGGCAAGAAGATTGCCACGCCCTTCGTGTCGACCGCACACTATAGCCTGCTGACCGCACTCAACCATTGGGGCGTCGATTCGGCGTCGCTGGAAATCCTCAACCTGCGGCCACCGGAGATCGCGGCTGCCTGGGAGCGTGGCGATATCGACGGCGCCTATGTTTGGGATCCGGTGCTCAACCAGATCAAGACCACTGGCGGCACTGTGCTCGCCGACAGCGCCGACGTCGCCGAGTGGGGCGGCCCGACCTTTGACGCCTGGATTGTCCGCAAGGACTTTGCCGAGGCCAATCCCGATATCGTCACCGCCTTCGTCAAGGTGACCGGCGACGCCTATGCGGCCTATCTCGCCGATCCGGCGGCCTGGAATGCCGAGTCCGATGCCGCCAAGGCGATCGCCGAACTCTCGGGTGCCAATGCCGCCGACGTGCCGGCTTTGCTCAAGGGCTATGTCTTCCCCTCGCTCGAAGAGCAGGCGAGCCCCGCTTTCCTCGGCGGCGGCACTGCAACCGCCGTGGCCGCAACCGCCGGCTTCCTCGTCGAGCAGGGGCGCATCCCGGCCGCGCTGCCGGACTACGCGCCCTATGTCACGACCAAGTATGTCGAAGCGGCCCTGGGCCAGTAACTTTCCCTGTCGGGTCGCGCCGCCTCAACCGGGCGCGACCCGTCACTTGGCGCCGCCGCCTCCCGGTGGCGGCGTCCTTTATCGGAGGGCCTGATATGACCGAGCTGCGTCTCAATGCGGTTTCATTTGCCTACGACCGGCGCAGCGCTCCGGTGCTGCACAGGGTGACGCTGGGCATCGATCGCGGCGAATTCGTCGTCGTGCTGGGCCAGTCCGGCTCGGGCAAGACCAGCCTGCTCAATCTGGCGGCCGGTTTCCTCGAGCCGAGCGAGGGTCACGTCACCGTCGATGGCCGGGTGGTGACCGGTCCCGCAGCCAACCGCGCCGTGGTGTTTCAGGACGATGCGCTGTTCGCCTGGTCCAGCGCGCGCGATAATGTCGCCTTTCCTCTCCGCCTGCGCGGCGTGTCCCGCAGTGAACGGTATGCCAAGGCCGACGCCCTGTTGGCCGATGTCGGCTTGGCCGGCCAAGGCAACAAGGCGATCTGGGAGCTGTCCGGCGGCATGCGCCAGCGCGTCGCCATGATGCGCACCATCGCCGCCGGCCGCCAGGCGATGCTGCTGGACGAACCGTTCGGCGCGCTCGACGCGCAGACGCGGCTTGGCATGCAGCAATGGCTGC
>CBFGMY010000267.1:0-4210 GCA_965650055.1 uncultured Devosia sp. | reverse complement strand
TCGCGCCCAAGGGCCCGGGTCACACCGTGCGCGGCGAATACCAGAAGGGTGGCGGCGTGCCGTGCCTGATCGCGGTGAATCACGACGCGTCCGGCAACGCCCACGACATTGCTCTGGCCTATGCCTCGGGCGTTGGCGGCGGCCGTTCGGGCGTCATCGAGACCAATTTCCGCGAAGAATGCGAAACCGACCTGTTCGGCGAGCAGGCCGTGCTCTGCGGTGGCCTGGTCGAACTGATCCGCGCTGGCTTCGAGACGCTGGTGGAAGCCGGCTACGCTCCTGAGATGGCCTATTTCGAGTGCCTGCACGAAGTGAAGCTGATCGTCGACCTGATCTACCAGGGCGGCATCGCCAACATGAACTACTCGATCTCGAACACCGCCGAATGGGGCGAGTACGTCACCGGTCCGCGCATCATCACCTCGGAAACCAAGGCCGAGATGAAGAAGGTGCTCTACGACATCCAGTCGGGCAAGTTCACCGCCGAGTGGATGCAGGAAATCAAGGCTGGCGGTTCGCGCTTCAAGGCGACCCGTCGCCTGCATGATGAGCACCAGATCGAGGCCGTTGGCGCCAAGCTGCGCGACATGATGCCCTGGATCAAGGCCGGCGCGCTGGTCGACAAGGCCAAGAACTAAGCAAGACAAGCGGCGGCCGGGGGAAACCCCGGCCGTTGTGTTTCTGCCTTGCGCATCGTTCCCCTCACCGACATCGAGATTGTCAGCGTGCCCGGCCCATGGCCGTTGAGCGCCGTGCAGCGTGCGGCTGTCGATGCCTATTGGCAGGGCGCTGTCGCGGCCAATCCGCATCTGTGGGATGGGCGTATCCTGGGTCTGTCAGCCCCAGGCGGCGGCATGCCCAGGGTCGAAGCGGGGGTGTTCCGCGCCGAGGCGCGTGAAGACGCCTATTCCGCCTTCATGCTCTGGCGCCACCAGGGCTTCCCGGACATCGGCATGTGCCACGCCTTTGGCTGGGCGCTGATCGCGGGCAGTGACGGCGCCGTCATCTATGGCGTCATGGGCGGCCACACCGCCAATGCCAGCCGGGTCTATCCGCCGGGCGGGTCGCTCGAGCCGCGTGACGTGCTGCCCGATGGCCGGGTCGATGTCGCCCGCTGCATCGAACTGGAACTCCAAGAAGAGACCGGGCTGCGCGCGCAGGAGGCCGAGGCGGGCGCGATGGTGGCCGTTGTCGATGGGCCACGCCTGTCCTTTGGCCGGGTCTTCCGCTTCGCCGAGAGCACGAGCGCACTGGCCGCGCGCATTCGCGCCAATATCGAGCGCCAGGCGCACCGCGAACTGGACGACATCGTCATCATCGCCTCGCGGGCCGACGCCGAAGCAGCCGGCGCCGTGCCCTATGCGGTTGCCGTGGCCGAGGCGTTTTTCGCCGGCCAGCTGGGCTGACAAGCCCCCTGCGCTGGTGTCTTTCCAGCGCCATTCAACCCAGTTACAGTTCTCCAGCGTCTCGGTCTCGGGCTTTACTCAAGGGTAGGGTGACTATGACTATGAAGCGGTTCTGCCTGTACCTGATCAAGCCGTCGCATTACGACGACCACGGCTATGTCATCCAGTGGCGTCTGTCGCCGATCCCCTCCAATTCGCTGGCCTCGGTCCATGGACTGACGCGCGACATCATCGATCGCCAGGCGCTCGGGCCCGACTGGGACTTCGATGTGGTCACCATCGACGAAACCAACACGGTCATCGACGTCGCGGCGATTTCCCGGCAGGTCAGGGCGGCCGATGTCGGCCTGGTGATGCTGATCGGGGTGCAGTCCAACCAGTTTCCCCGCGCCCTCGATATCGCCCGGCCGCTGCTGGCCGATGGGGTGCAGGTGGCCATTGGCGGCTTTCACGTCTCGGGCGTCATTTCCATGCTCGGTGGCGAGGATGCCGACTTCAAGCTGGCGCAGCAGATGGGGATTTCGCTGTTTGCCGGGGAATCCGAGGGTCGGCTGCAGGAGGTGTTGGCCGACGCTGCCGCGGGTGCCCTCAAGCCGCTCTACAATTTCATGAACGACCTGCCTGGCATCGAGGATACGCCGGTGCCGTTCATGCCGGCCGGCCATGTCGCCCGCACGGCCTATAACCTCACCAGCTTCGACGCGGGCCGCGGCTGCCCCTATCAGTGCTCGTTCTGCACCATCATCAATGTGCAAGGCCGCAAGTCACGCCGCCGCTCGCCGGACGATATCGAAAAGATCATCCGCCTGAACCTCAGCCAGGGCGTGCACCGCTATTTCATCACCGACGACAACTTTGCCCGCAACAAGGACTGGGAACCCATCCTCGACCGCCTCATCGCCATGCGTGAAGGCGAGGAGCTCAAGTTCAACTTCATCATCCAGGTCGATACGCTGTGCCACCGCATTCCTGATTTCATTGAGAAATGCGCGCGGGCCGGGGTGACGCGGGTGTTTATCGGGCTTGAAAACGTCAATCCCGCCAATCTCAAGGACGCCAAGAAGCGGCAGAACAAGATCACCGAATATCGCACCATGCTGCTGGCGTGGAAGCAGTGGCACGTGATCACCTACGCCGGCTACATCCTGGGTTTTCCCACCGATACGCCCGAGCGCATTATGCATGACATCGATGTGGTCAAGCGGGAGCTGCCGGTCGATATCCTCGAATTCTTCTTCCTGACGCCGCTGCCGGGCTCGGAGGATCACCAGAAGCTGCATCGCGCCGGGGTGGCGATGGACCCCGACCTCAACAAATACGACCTCAATCACGCCACGACCGCCCATGCCCTGATGAGCAAGGCGCAGTTCGAGAAGGCCTATGCCGAGGCCTGGACCCGGTATTACTCGATCGACCATGTCGAGACGATCATGCGCCGTGCCGCGGCTTCGGGCATTTCGACGTCGCAGGTGCTGCTGCTTTCGACCTGGTTCATGGGCGCGCTCAAGATCGAGGGTGTACATCCGCTCGAAGTGGGCTGGATACGCCTCAAGGCCCGCCGCAACCGCCGCCATGGCATGGCGATCGAGCCGGCTATCCTGTTCTATCCGAAATACTATGCCGAGCTGGGCTGGAAGCTCAGCCGCTGGGCCTGGCTCTATCTGCGTTTCGGGCTGCGCCAGCTCAGGGTGGAGCGCGATCCGGGGCGACTGGCCTATACCGATCACGCCATGACGCCGGTCACCGACCATGACGAGGCCGATTTCGAGCTGTTCAAGACCGACGATGCGCAGGCCTGGCTCAGCCAGGAAAAGCGGATCGCGCGGGCGCAGCACGGCATCAGCGAACCGGCCGATATTGCCTGACAGGGGCTCGGCGCGCCATGCCGGGTGGCTTCTGCCCGCCTGCAACTTGGTCTAGAACCTGACAGGGCGATTTTTTCGAGTCGTGGAGAGCGTGATGAACCTGCCGGAATTCCCGGTCGAGGGCGGCTGCCAGTGCGGCGCGGTGCGTTATGGGCTCAAGGCGAGCCCGCTGGCGGTCTATAACTGCCATTGCAAGGATTGCCAGCGCTTCTCGGGGGCCGGCTGGTCCATGTCCATGATCGTGCGCGACGAGGATTTCGATCTGCGCAGCGGCGCGCTGGAACAGTATCGGCGCACCGCTGAGAGCGGCAATGTCATCGTCATGAATTTCTGCTCTCATTGTCATGGCTGGGTCTGGAACGACCCGGCCAAGCCCGGCATCAAGGTGGTGCGCGCCGGAACGCTCGACGACATGGATTGGGCGGCGCCGGTGGGCAATATCTGGACCGACAGCAAGGCGGCCTGGGCGGGTATCGATCCGGCGCTTACCAACTTCCCGAAGGGCATCGTGGATCGGCAGCCGCTTTACGATGCCTGGACGCGCTTTACCCACAAGGACACCTGAATATGGCCGCCGCTGAAGATATCGCCCTCGTCAAAAAGCAGGAGCAGGACCTGGTCCTGGCTGCGTTCGACGAGACCGTGGCGTTCGACCTGGGATGCGCAATCAGGGATCGGGCTCTGGCCGAAGGGCTTTCGCTCGTGGTCGATATCCGCACCTGGGACCGCCAGATGTTCTTTGCGGCGACCGCGGGCACGACCGTCGATAATGCCGAATGGGTGCGCCGCAAGATCAACACGGTGCGTCGCTTCCACAAGGCGAGCTATCGCATTTCGCTGGAGCGCGGCGGCGACGGCGTGTTTCCCGAGATCGTCAATGCCGACCCGGCCGACTATGTCATTGCGGGCGGCGGCTTCCCGATCCGCGTCAAGGGCGCG
>CBFGMY010000266.1:0-4224 GCA_965650055.1 uncultured Devosia sp. | reverse complement strand
AGCCGTAATCGAACGACTGGCGGTTGCCTTCGAGGTTCTTGGAGGCGCTCAGGATTTCGACATAGTTGTCGCCCGGCGTGGTGACGGCCAGGATGCCGGCATCCATGACGATGGGCACCTCGACGCGCTCACCGGTCTTGACCGAGAACGGTACTTCGCCCTTGGCGCCGCCCAGCTTGTAGGTGGCGACGTAGTCGCCTTCGGCCAGATCGAAGCTGATGTCGCCGCCATAGGTATAGGCGACCGATTTGCGCTCACCTTCCAGGTTCGCCTTGGCCTCGACAACTTCGATGAAGATATCGGCTTCGACCGCGGTGCCCGGGACATATTCAGAGACGATGTGGGCCGTTCCCGAGCCGACGATGACGTCTTCGTCGATCGTGTCGCCCGCCTTTGCGTCGTAGCTGCGGGTCACCTTGGCCTCGCCGATCGATACGTCGACTTCGAGCGCGCCCGCGGGCACGACCAGGTCGATTGCGCCATAGCTGGTGGTGACATACTCACCGCCATTGCGAATTTCGATCGTGGCATTCTCGTCTATATCAGCGCCTTCAGCCGGCAGCGGGCGTAGCTTGAGATAGACGCCATTGAGGACAAAATGCGGGGCGGCGACCTTGCCAGCTTCGATCGTGACGGGCTGCTCGGAGCTCGCATAGCCCAGGGTCGCCGTCATGATGTAGTCGCCGGGCTCGAGCGAGCCCTCGAAATCCGAATTGTAGTCGGTACCCACATACTCGCCTTTGCTGCCATCGGCCGCAACGGTGTGCCATTCCCAGACCAGGTCTGAGTTTTCGTTGACAAGATCGGGCCCGCCTTCCGAAAGCGAGGCCGTCGGCTTGTAGTTGTAGGCGGCAACCGGCTCCGGTTCAGGCTCGGGGGCCGGCTCCGGTTCGGCCTGTACCACCTGGGCCACGGTCGAGGACAGCGCGTCGACCAGAGCGTCGCCATCATTGGCCGACAGATATTTGCCTCCGGTATTTTCGGCGAGGCAGGCGACCTGCTGTCCCTCTTCATCCGAAAGGCCAAAGCCCAGCACATGGGTTGTAAAGTCGATGCCCTGACTTTCGAGGTCGGATGCCAACGCGCAAGGATCGACCTCGCAGGTCTCAAGGCCATCGGTGATCAGGATGACCGTAGCCTTCTGCTCAGTGAAGCGCAGGTCTTCGGCGGCCAGACGCACAGCATCCGAGATTGGCGTCATGCCCTTGGGGTTGATGTTGTCGGCGGCTGCAGCAATGGCCGGGCCCGTGCCTGCCGCGGGCTCGATCAGCATTTCGATATCATCGCAATTGCCCTTCTCGCGATGACCATAGGTCATGAAGCCGAGCTCGAGATCATCGGGCAGCGTCGCCAGCACTTCGTGCAGGGTTTCGCGCGCAATAGTGATGCGCGCCTTGCCATCGATCTGGGCCCACATGGACCCTGATCCATCAAGCACGATAATGGCGCGTTCGGCCGCGACGGCCGGTAGCGCCAGGCCGAGCGCCGCAACGGCTCCCAGCAAGAAATTTCGAACAATCCGCATGGTAGCCCTCCGGCAACTGTAGCCTCGTTTATCGAGGACAGCACAGCACCGCGCAATTCAAATCATGCGCGGAATGACGTGGAGATGAATGCCCCGTTCAGCTGGCGGTTGGATAGACCGCGTCGCCGGGAACTCGGCCTTTACCGGTATGGGGCAATGCTATCCTCTGGCGTCCGGGGGGAAGACTTAGTGATTCACGGCTATCGAGCAGCCTTGTCGGCGGCGCTCATCGCAATCCTGATCGGCATTGCGGCGCTGGGTGGCTTCGCATCGCAGGACACGGTGCTGCAGGATGCGCGGTTCGGCCTGTCCGGCCGCACCCCAACGGGCAATACGGTCATTGTCGAGATCGACAGCCGCAGTCTCGCCGAGATCGGCGTCTGGCCGTGGCCGCGACGGCTCTATGGGGAGATGTTGGACCGCCTTGGTGATCTGGGGACCGCCGATGTGGCGTTTGACATCGACTTTTCCAGTGCCAGCAACCCCGAGGACGACGCCCTGTTTGCGGCCGCGCTCGAACGGGCCGGCGGGTACGCCTGGCTCGGTGCGTTCGTGCAGCGCACGACCACGGACGTGCAGGCCTCGCTACCGCTGTCGCAGTTCCTCGCCTACGCCGAACCAGCAGCGGTCAACGTGCTCCTGGATGAGCAGGGTCGCGTTCGGCAATTTCTGGCGGACCTGGTCAACGGGGGCAGGATTATCCCTTCCCTCGCCTCGGCATTGTCCGGCCGGGCGATATCGGGCACACCGGCGGTGGGGATCGATTTCGGCGTAGACGCAAATGCCATTCCGCGCTTCTCGTTCAGCGACGTGTTGAACGGCAGGGTCGACGCTGCGGCGCTGCGCGACCGCAACGTGATCATCGGGGCCACCGCCGTCGAGCTTCGCGATCTCTTTCAGGCCCCACGTTTCGGCGTGATGCCCGGCCCGGTGGTGCAGGCCATGGCCACCGAGACGCTGGCCCAGAACCGGGCGCTGCAGAATTACGGCCTCGTTCCATCGGCCGTCGCCCTGGCGGTGATGGCTTTGCTTATGCTGGTGCTGCGCCGCCGGCTGACGATCTGGCCCATGGGCGCCATCTGTCTCATCGCCATGTTCGCCTGGGAGAGTGCGGCGATATTGGCCTACTTGCAATATGCCGCCACCGTCGAAACCGCGCTGTTCCTGCTCGGTGTTCCCGCGCTTTTCGTTCTCGAACTGGCCGCCGAGGTGGGCACCGAGGTTCGCCAGCGTCAACACGCGCAGTCGCGTCTCGCCTATCTCGCCACCTACGACGCGGTTACCGGTACCTTGTCGCGCACCGGTCTCGTCGAGATTCTGCCTGGACTGGGCGGTAGCGCGACAATCATACTCGTCAAGCTGCGGCGCCTCGACACGGTTCGCGGCACTCTGGGCAGCGAGGTATCCGACGCCGTGCTGGCCCATTTGGGCCAGCAACTGGGCAGCATCTCCCCGGGCCTGCTGGCCTACGTGGCGCAGGATACGTTTGCCGTCGCCTCCGCTGGAGCCCTGGATGTGGGAGCTCTGACGGCGTTGCAGAACGACATCTTGTCTCGCATCACCCGCCTGCAGCAGATTGGCCCCCACGAGATCATGATTGACCTGCGGCTGGCCGCGGCGACAGGCATGAACAAGGGTGACGACCTGCTGAGGCAGGCTGAAATCGCCCTGCTTGGCGGCAATCTGACCAACCGCTTCGAGGCCGGGCAGGCCGAGGCTATCGAGCGGCGACGGCAGCTGGATATCGAACTGCGCCAAGCCATCGGCCGCAACGAGATTCGCCTTGTCTATCAGGCCCAGGTCGACCTTGCCTCAAGGCAGATGATTGGCGCCGAAGCCCTGATGCGCTGGACGCATCCGGTCCATGGTCCCGTACCGCCTACCGTATTCATCCCCCTGGCCGAGGAGACAGGCTACATAGCCGAACTGGGGCGCTGGGCTTTGGCGACAGCGTGCCAGGAATGCGCCGCCTGGCCCTCCCCGATCCGCGTCGGCGTCAACGTCTCACCCGCGCAATTGCGGCTGACTGACGTGCTGGAGGACGTGCGAAACGCATTGAATCAGTCGGGCCTGCCGCCGAACCAGCTGGATCTCGAACTTACCGAGGGGACATTCGTCGAGACCCTGGCGGAGACCCAGTCGCTGATGCAGGAGCTCAGACGCATGGGGGTGCAGGTTTCGCTCGACGACTTCGGCACCGGCTATTCGGCGCTGAGCTACCTGACCACCCTGCCCGTGGACAAGATCAAGATCGACCAGTCCTTCGTGCAGCAGATCGGTCAACGGGCCGATGATGCCCTGCTGCACGGCATCATCGATCTCTGCCGCCGCCTGGGTAAGACCACGATTGCCGAAGGTGTCGAAACCGAAGAGCAGGCGCGGCAACTGGCGCATTGGGGTTGCCAGAGCGGGCAGGGATATCTTTTCGGCAGACCGGCGGATGGCGCCCTGATCGGGCGAATGCTCGCGGACGGGCAACTGCGTCAGGCCGACATCGCCTGAGGGCGCTCTGCCGGACCCGCGTTAGCCCCTCGGCCGAGGCTGACAGTGGCTTCAGGACCCTTTGCCGTGGCCGTTTGATTTCGTATTGCCGTTGTTGCCCTGACCCTGGTTACCATTGTTGCCCTGGCCACCATTGCCATTGCCATTGTTGCCCTGGCCACCATTGCCATTGCCATTGTTGCCCTGGCCACCATTGC
>CBFGMY010000265.1:0-4262 GCA_965650055.1 uncultured Devosia sp. | reverse complement strand
ACCTCATGGTGAGCCTGTCGAACCACGAGGTCGTGGCACAGTTTCCTCGCACCCACCGCATTCACCCTCCCCACGAGGGGGAGGGTGTCGACTGAACGCCCTAGGCGACCTCAGGAATCCTTGCCACAACCGCCCCGATCAGTTCCCCATAGAGGTTCTTCGGATCAACCAGCTCCGGCACCAGGTCCACCATGTGACGCTTCTTGGCGGTCAAATCATGCACCAGCCGCAGCGCCGAAAAATCCTCGATGGCAAAGCCGACCGAGTCGAACACGGTGATGTCAGCGTCGCTGGTCCGGCCGTCTTTCACCCCGGCCAGCACTTCCCACAGCTCGGCCACCGGATAGTCCGGCCCCGCCTGCTGGATTTCGCCTTCCACCCGCGTCTGCGGCGTGAACTCGACGAAATACTTGCCGACGTCGAGGATATCGCGATGCAGCTCGGTCTTGCCGGGGCAGTCGCCGCCAATGGCGTTGATATGGGTGCCGGGGCTCAGCATGCCGGCATTGATCACCGCCTGCCGGCCTTTGACCGCCGTGCAGACCGTGACGATGTCGGCGCCCTTGACAGCGGCCTCCACCGAGGCCGACCGCACCAGCGTCATCCCGAAGCCGGCGGCATTGGCCATGAATTTGTCGACCGCGTGGGGATCGGGGTCATAGACCCGGATTTCCTCGATCCCGAGCATGGCCTGGAAGGCCAGCGCCTGGAATTCGGACTGCGCCCCGGCGCCAACCAGCGCCATGATCTTGCTGTCGGGCCGCGCCAGCACCGATGCCGCAAAGGCCGAAGTCGCTGCGGTACGCAGCGCCGTCAGCAGCGTCATCTCGCTGATCAGCAGCGGATAGCCGGTCGCCACATCCGCCAGCACGCCGAAAGCCGTAACGGTCAGCTTACCGGTCCTGGGGTTGTTGGGGTGACCGTTGACATATTTGAAGGTGTAAAGCTGCCCATCGGATGTGGGCATCAGCTCGATCACGCCCTCGCGCGAGTGGCTGGCGACGCGGGCGGATTTCTCGAATTCGCTCCAGCGTGCAAAGTCTTGCCGGACATAGCCGGCCAGTTGGGTGAGGAAAGCCTTTGTGCCGGTGGACCGGACTAGCCTCCTCATATCTTGGACCCCGATGAACTGCGTCATTTCTGGCGCTCCCTAGATGCTGTTGACCGCTTCTGAAATGTCCATGCGCGCGGGCTGCCGCGGCATGATCTGGCGGCCGAAGAGGCTTGCCGCCAGGTCGACCAGCAGCCGGGCGCTCATGCCCGCCTGGTCGAGATATGGATTGAGTTCGACGATATCGAGCGAGCCCATGGTGCCGCTGTCATGGATCATCTCCATCACCAGATGCGCCTCGCGGAAGGTGAGGCCACCGGCCACCGGCGTGCCGGCGCCGGGCGCGATGGATGGATCGATGGCGTCGACATCGAGGCTCACATGCAGATGCCCGCCGACGGCTTCAACCTTGGCCAGCACGTCGCGCATCAGCGCCACCACGCCCATTTCGTCGATGCGGCGCATGTCCACGACATTGACGCCGCGCATTTCGAGCAACTGGCGCTCGGGCCGATCGATGGAGCGGGCGCCGAAAATGGTCACGTTGCGCGGATCGACCAGGCCGCGCCACTCGCCATCATAGTCCGGGCCGAAATCGGGCTCGCCGCACAGCAAAGCCAGCGGCATGCCGTGGATATTGCCGGTCTCGGACGTTGCCGGCGTGTTGAAATCGCCATGCGCATCGACCCACAGCACGAAGAGCGGCTTGCCAATGGCCTTGCAGTGGCGCGCCACGCCCGAAATGGTGCCCATGCTGAGCGAATGGTCGCCGCCGACAAAGGCCGGCAGGCGACCCGCGCCAAGCGATGCCAGCGCCAGCGTGCTGCTCTGCCGCGCAATGCCAAGCACTTCGGCCTTGCGTTCGCTGGACAGCCGCCAGGGCGTGCCGCCGGTGGCGCGATCGTCCCAGGTAATGTTGCCGCGGTCGGTCACCGTGTGTCCGAGCGTCGCCAGCGTCTCGAGCAGACCCGCCACCCGTATCGCCTCCGGACCCATGCCGCTGCCACGACAGGACGCACCGGCATCGCTGGGAATGCCGAAGAGATCGATAGCGTGGTTGGCAGGCTGGCTCATTGAACGGGCTCCTCGAATTGAGCCATCAGCATGCGACCAGCCGATGTGTACGAATAGCCGGAATAGTGCTATATTTGCGCAGCCGATTGATCACTATGATAGGGCACGCTGCGCAAAATGATCCTCGATGATCTCGACTACCGCCTGATTGCGCTGCTGCGCACCAATGCCCGCACGCCCGTCGCCAAGCTGGCGCTGGACCTCAAGGTGTCCCGCGCCACCGCCAAGGCGCGCATTGACCGGCTGGTGCAGGGCGGCGCCATTGCCGGCTTCACCGTGGTCATGGCGTCGGCGCCCAGCCACGGCATTCGCGCCATCACGATGGTCGAGGTCGATGGCAAGCACGAAGCTGCCGTCATGAAGCGCCTTCTCGGTATGCCCGAGGTGCGCCAGCTTCATAATACCAATGGTCGCTGGGACATGGTGGCCGAGCTCGAAGCGCCCGACGTGGAGGCCTTCGACGACCTGCTGCGGCAGATCCGCCAGATTGACGGCATCGCCTCGACCGATACCAGTATCCTGCTCAAGGCACGGCGGAGCGTGAGCTAGGGTAATCCACTTCTCATTTCGAAGCGGGTGAAGGCCCTGCATCCACTTGAATCCTAAGGCACACCGCTGTTCCCGGGCCGTTGCACATATCTCCTGTGCAGTCACAGATTAACCGTCATATTTCGGCAAAGGTTGACTTGCGGCGCTCATAGGCGAACCTATTTATTAACCGGAATCAGCCCAACCTTAACGCTTGGAGCTGTCTACAACGGGCGCGCACCATCTCCCTTCCTCCCGCGCGCCCCGGAAAGGATACGAGATGACGGACGTCACCCCCGCCACTGGCGATGCAAGCCGGGACCGGGTTTACCCAGTTCTTCCCTTGCGTGATATCGTCGTTTTCCCCGGCATGATCGTGCCGCTGTTCGTCGGCCGCGAGAAATCCGTCAAGGCGCTCGAAGAGGTCATGCGCGACGACAAGCATATTCTGGTCGTGACCCAGAAGAATGCGCAGGATGACGATCCGGCCCCGGACCAGATTTATGCCACGGGCACCATTGCCACCGTGCTGCAGCTGCTCAAGCTCCCCGATGGCACCGTCAAGGTGCTGGTCGAGGGCCTGAGCCGTGCGGTCATCGATCGCTATCTGCAGACCGACGAGTATTTCGAAGCCGAAGCCTCCGTGCTCCCCGAGCCGGTGGAAGACGCCACCGAGATCGAAGCCCTCAGCCGCTCGGCCACGACCGAGTTCGAGAGCTATGTGAAGCTCAACAAGAAGATCTCGGCCGAGGTCGTCGCTGCCGTCGGGCAGATCGAGAACCACAGCAAGCTTGCCGACACCATTGCCAGTCATCTGGTCATCAAGATCAACGAGAAGGAAGACCTGCTCTCCACCGTTTCGGTCGCCGAGCGCTTCCAGAAGATCCTGGGCCTGATGGAAGGCGAAATCGGCGTCCTGCAGGTGGAAAAGCGCATCCGCAGCCGCGTCAAGCGGCAGATGGAGAAGACGCAGCGCGAATACTACCTCAACGAGCAGATGAAGGCGATCCAGAAGGAACTGGGCGACGGCGAAGAGGGCTCCAACGAGATCGCCGAGCTCGAAGAGCGCATCGCCAAGACCAAGCTGTCCAAGGAAGCCCGCACCAAGGCCGAGGCCGAGCTCAAGAAGCTCAAGTCCATGAGCCCGATGTCGGCCGAAGCTACGGTCGTCCGCAACTATCTCGATACGCTGCTCGGCTTGCTCTGGGGCAAGAAGAGCAAGGTCAAGCGTGACCTGGTCCTCGCCGAAAAGGTGCTGGAAGTGGTGCGCCGGCAGGGCGACTCGGGCCGCGCCGTGATATTCATCTCGCACCGTTTCGTCGAAATCTCGGCACTCTGCGACCGCGCCACCGTGCTGCGCGACGGCGAGACCGTCGGCGTCGTCGACATCGTGCCGGGCGTCGAGGAAAAGATCGTCGAGCTGATGCTCGGCACCCGCATCGTGAAAACCCATGTCGCCGCCCGCAGCGCCGCCGAGAAGGCAGCGCCCGCCGCTACCAAGCCGCGCATTTCGGTGCACAATTTGCGCGTCGGCACCAAGCTCAGCGATGTCTCCTTCGATCTCGCCGATGGCGAGGTCGCCGGCGTCGTTGCGCTCGAAGGCCAGGGC
>CBFGMY010000264.1:0-4320 GCA_965650055.1 uncultured Devosia sp. | reverse complement strand
TCGTTTCGAGATAGGGCACCAGGGCGGAGCCGGAATACCACGGCGTCCTCTCGCTCGGCGTCAGGATGTTGTCGCCACGCAGTGCGGAAACGGGGATCGTCGCCAGTGTCTTGAAGCCCAGCGGCTCGGCGAAGGCCTTGTATTCGGCCACGATCCGGTCGAACACCGCCTGGTCGTAGTCGACCAGGTCGATCTTGTTGACCACAAGCACCACGTGCTTCACGCCGATCAGCGACAGGATGAAGCTGTGCCGCCTGGTCTGGGTCAGCACGCCCTTGCGCGCATCGATCAGCACCAGCGCCAAGTCGGCATTGGAGGCACCGGTCGCCATGTTGCGGGTATACTGCTCGTGGCCCGGCGTGTCGGCGACGATGAACTTGCGCTTGTCGGTCGAAAAGAAGCGATAGGCCACGTCGATGGTGATGCCCTGCTCGCGTTCGGCAGTCAGGCCGTCGACCAGCAGCGAGAAATCGATGCCCTCGTCGCCCGTCGTGCGGTTGCGGCTTTCCTTCTTGAGGCTGGCAAGCTGGTCGTCGAGGATCAACTGGCTGTCATAGAGCAGCCGGCCGATCAGCGTGGACTTGCCGTCGTCGACGCTGCCGCAGGTCAGGAAGCGCAGCAGCGACTTGTCGGTCTGCTGGGCGAGCCAGAGCTCGATATCGGTATCCGGGGTGGTCATCGGCAGGCTCATCAGAAATACCCTTCCTGCTTCTTCTTCTCCATGGAACCGACGCTGTCGCTGTCGATCAGCCGGCCTTCCCGCTCCGACGTGCGGCTGGCCTGCATTTCCATGATGATTTCCGGCAGGGTTGCGGCGGTCGAACGGATCGCGCCGGTCAGCGGATAGTCGCCCAGCGTGCGGAAGCGCACGACTTCCTGGCGCGGCGTCTCGCCCGGCTCGAGCCGGAAGCGGTCGTCGTCCACCATGATGAGCGTGCCGGAGCGATCCACCACCGGCCGCGACTTGGCATAGTAGAGCGAGGGCAGCTCGATGTTTTCCGAATAGATGTAGGTCCAGACGTCGAGCTCGGTCCAGTTCGAGATCGGGAACACCCGCATGCTCTCGCCCGGATTGAGCCTGGTGTTGAACACGCGCCAGAGTTCGGGCCGCTGGTTCTTGGGGTCCCAGGCGTGGCTGGCATTGCGGTGCGAAAAGATGCGCTCCTTGGCGCGCGACTTCTCTTCGTCGCGTCGCGCCCCGCCAATGGCCGCGTCATAGCGCCCGGCATTCAGCGCTTGCCGCAGGGCCTGCGTCTTCATGATGTCGGTGAACCGCGACGAGCCATGGTCGAACGGATTGATATTGTCGCGCAGCCCATCTGGATTGGTGTGGCTGATCAGGTCGAAGCCATGCTTTTCCGCCATGCGGTCGCGGAAGGCGATCATCTCGCCGAACTTCCACGTCGTGTTCACATGCAGCAGCGGGAATGGAATCTTGCTCGGATAGAAGGCCTTGCGCGCCAGATGCAGCAGGACGCTGGAATCCTTGCCGATCGAATACATCATCACCGGACGTTCGAAGCTGGCAGCGACTTCGCGCAAGATCTCGATGCTCTCGGCCTCGAGGCTTTGCAGATGCGTCAACGAACTGGTGGTCACTCGATCGATACTCCGCCGGCACAGTGAAATATGCACCTGTTTGCTGCTCGTCAGTAAGGCCGCGATGGGCTTTCCATCAAGTCCCAAAAGAGCCCGGAACGCCCTCCGGACAAGGCCTTGGGCATATTTGTCTCCCCATGCCCCGCTTGCGGACAAGCTCCTGCCGCCGGGCCTTTTGCCGGGCGGCTGAAAATGCGCATGTCGGCTGTTGCGCGGAAAAAAAGTTCCACGGCGCCGAAACTGTCGATCCGTCTCGTATCATTGCCAACAGTGACAAGCTCTTAACCACCGGGGCCGATGAGGGGAACCGCCGTCGCCGGGCAGTATTCATCCTGCCTGGTGTCGCCTATATGTTCGGAATCAAACAGGACTTACCCGCCATGGCCCAGACTATCGTTCCGGTTATCCTCGCTGGCGGCCAGGGAACGCGGCTCTGGCCGATGTCCCGCGCGGCGCGCCCCAAGCAGTTCCTCCCCCTGACCGGATCGACCAGCCTCTTCCAGAATGCGCTGCAGCGTGTTGCCGATACCGGGCGCTACGCGCCGGCCATCGTCATCACCAATTCCGACTATCGCTTCATCGTGGCCGAGCAGGCCGCCGAACTGGGCATGCCGCTGTCGGGCATCCTGCTCGAGCCGCTGGCCCGCAACACCGCCGTCGCCATCGCCGCTGCCGCGGCTTTTGCCAGCGAGCGCTTTGGCGCTGACACCATCCTGCAGGTCCTGCCATCCGACCACGACGTTGCCGTCGATGGGGGCTATTGGGTCGCGGTCCAGGAAGCTGCCAATGCCGCCGCCACAGGACAGCTCGTGACCTTTGGCATCATGCCGACCCACCCCGAAACCGGCTTCGGCTACATCAAGGCGGATGCCACGGTGGGAGGCGGCGCCCGTCCTGTCGATCGTTTCGTCGAAAAGCCGGATGCCGAGCGCGCCACCCAGATGCTGGCCGAAGGCGGCTATTTCTGGAACTCGGGCATGTTCATGATTAGCGCCGCGTCCTTCCTGCGCGAATGCGAGGCGCTGGCACCGCAGACGCTGACGGCGGCACGCCTCTCGGTGGCGCAAGCCGTGGCCGACCTCGATTTCATCAGGCTCGACGAGACAGCCTTCGCCACCGCACCAAACATTTCGGTCGACTACGCCATCTTCGAAAAGACCGACAAGGCCGCCGTCGTCGCCGTCGACTTCGGCTGGTCGGACCTGGGCAGCTGGGACGCTATCTGGAAGAACGCCGGCCGCGACACCGCCGAGAACTTCACCCAGGGCCCGGTAACCCTCGCCGACGTAACCAATTCGCTCGTCATCTCCGATCAGGCCCATGTCGCGGTGAACGGCCTAGACGATGTCGCCGTCATCGCCACCAATGACGCCATCTATGTTGGCCGGCTGTCGGAGGCCCAGAAGGTCGGCCACATGGTCAAGACCCTGCGATCAGGCAAGGACACCGTCGGGCTGACCGAGATCCATCGTACGGCCTATCGGCCATGGGGCGGCTATTCTTCCGTGCTCAGTGGCGAGCGTTTCCAGGTCAAGCGCCTGTTCGTCAAGCCGGGCAAGAAGCTCAGCCTGCAAAAGCACTACCATCGCGCCGAACACTGGGTCGTTGTGCGGGGCACCGCGGAAGTGACCCTTGATGGCACCATCACCGTGCTCAACGAGAACCAGTCGATCTACCTGCCGCTGGGCTGCGTCCATCGCCTCGCCAATCCTGGCAAGATCGAGCTGGAGCTGATCGAGGTGCAGACCGGCTCCTATCTGGGCGAAGACGACATCATCCGCATCGAGGACGAGTTCGGCCGGGCCTGACCGCCGGTCGCTAAGCCGCCGGCAGTGCCAGCCGCACTTCCTGCACCGGCAGCGCCATTGGCGCCGTGGCGTCCTCGGCAAAGGCCGCCATCACGCCACGCGCCGCCTTGCGGGCCAATAGGATATTCTGCTCGCTGAGATAGGCAAAGGCCTCCTCCAGCTCCTCGGGGATAACCCCGCTATGCTCGGCGATCAGCTCCTCTGTGAGGGCCGTCACCACATAGTGTCGCGCCGCAGCATCGTCGGCCAGGTCGGCGGAGCGCGCATGCAGCACCAGCCGGGCCAGCAGGTTGCGCACACCCTCCCCCAGGCCGCAGCGCGCCAGCAGCGCATTGAGCGCCGGCCGGCTGCCATTCTCGAGCAAAGCAAACACCTTGGCGCGCGGCGTCTGGGCCAGTTCGGCCAGGCATTCGGCGAAGAACATCACGTGACCGGTCACCACCCCATGCAGCAGCACCCTGGTATTGACCCGATCGCTGACGATCAGCGCCGATACATAGTCGGCAGCGCTCGTCCGCACGGCTTCGCGCTCGCCGATGGCCGATAGCGCCGTATCGCAGCTGTCGCGCAGCACGCGGCTCAGCCGGTCCTCCGCCACCGCGCCCTTGACGATCCGGGCACCACGCAGGGCCTCGGTCGCCCTCTGCACCAGCAGCAGCCGCGCTGCCGCCGGCAGGTCCCTGCGCGCCAGCAGAGCGCCGCGCATTTCGGCACTGTCGCCCTGCGATGTTGCCAGTTCCGTCAGCAAAACTGCGTCCAGCGCCACATCATGGCGGCGCAGCAGCCGCAGCGTCACCGCGCCATTGCCGCGCGCCACGATGGCCGCCGCCAATCGGGCACTGACGCTGGCGCGCTGGCTCACCGCCACCAGCATGGTGACGGTATAAAGCGCTCCATGGCTGACCCGCGCGGC
>CBFGMY010000263.1:0-4326 GCA_965650055.1 uncultured Devosia sp. | reverse complement strand
GGGAGCGGTGTGATAGGGCAGCGCCTGGGCGAAGGCGGGGGCGGCGAAGAGGGCCAGGATGAGGGTGCAGAGCATACGGCCCCACCCCCTCCTACCTCCCCCATCAGAGGGGGAGGTTTCTCTCCACTCCCGTCGCTCGATGCGGTCCAACCCACGGGGCGTCACCTCCCCTTTGATGGGGGAGGCTGGGAGGGGGTGGGGCAACGCGAACCGGACCATGATCGACCTAAACCTGATCCAGCCCATACAGCAGATCGGCAATCAGGTCATCGCTGGCTTCCAGACCCACCGACAACCGCAGCAGGCCCGGCGTCACGCCGGTTTCCAGCCGTACCTCTTCAGTCAGGCGGGCATGGGTGGTCGTGCGCGGATGGGTGATCAGCGACTTGGCGTCACCCAGATTGTTGGAAATCAGGATCACGGCAAGGCTGTCGGACAAGGTGAACGCCGCCTCCTGGCTACCGACATCGATGGCCAGCAGCGTCGAGCCGCGCTGCATCTGGCGCTTGGCCAGGTCGTATTGCGGATGGCTCTTGTGGTGCGGATAGATGACGCGCTTGATCTTGGGATGGGACGCCAGGGCGTCGGCAACCTTTTCGGCGCTGTCGGTCATCTGGCGGATGCGCAGCTCGTAGGTTTCGAGGCCCTTGAGCAGCACCCAGGCATTGAAGGCGCTCAGCGTTGCGCCGGTCTGGCGCAGGAAGGTATGGACATCGCCCTCGATCAGCGCCTTGGAGCCGAGCACGATGCCGCCCAGTACCCTGCCCTGCCCGTCGATATGCTTGGTGGCCGAATAGGTGACGAGATCGGCGCCCAGCTGCAGCGGCTTCTGGTAGAGCGCCGTTGAAAAGACGTTGTCGACGATGAGCTTGGCGCCATGGGCATGCGCAATATCGGCCACCGCCTTGATGTCGACCAGTTCGAGCGTCGGATTGGTCGGCGTTTCGATGAACACGACCTTGGTGTTTGGACGCATGGCGCGGGCGAAGTTCTCGGGATCGCGGCCGTCGACCAGCGTCGACTCCACGCCGAAGCGCGGGGCGTAATCTTCCACCACATAGCGGCAGCCGCCGAACAGGGCCTGGGCCGCGACGATATGGTCGCCGGCGCGTACCTGGCTCATCACCGCATTGGTCACCGCGGCCATGCCGGAGGCAAAGGCGCGACCGGCTTCGGCACCCTCGATCAGCGCCATGCGCTCCTGGAAGATGTCGACTGTGGGGTTGGCGAAACGGGAATAGTTATGAGCGCCCGGAATCTTGTTCTGGAACAGCAGTTCGGCATGTTCTGAGCTGGGATAGGAATAGCCCGAATTGAGAAAAAGCGCTTCGCTTGTCTCATTGAACGCCGTGCGCTTGTCGCCGCCATGGACCATCAGCGTTGCCGCACCGTGCCGCTTCGGATCAAGGAGGGGGTTCTTATCTCGGGACATCGCAAACGCCTTCAAAAACAAAAACCGGCACGCATAGAGGCGGCCGGTTCCCAAACGGTCTTTAGCAACTTGTTTTAAGTGGCTGCAAGCGACCGGCCAAATCACCACTGGGTTGTGATGTAAGGCCAATTGCCTGTTGGCGTCAATTGCATGGGTTGCTAGGGGTAGCCACGGTTTCCGTGGGGCGCGACAGCATGGACAAGCAGCAGGCCTGGCCGCAAGGCGTCTTTCCGGCACGATTGATCGAGCTGCTGCACCAGCAGGGCGCCATCGTGGCGACGCGCCCGTTCGACACCGACCAGGTGCAGCCGGCCAGCCTCGACCTGCGGCTGGGCGATGTGGCCTATCGCGTGCGATCGAGCTTCCTGCCCGGGCCGAGCCATTCGGTGGCGGAGCGTATCGAAGCGCTCAAGCTGCATGAGATCGACCTGACCAGGGGCGCCGTATTGGAGCGCGGCTGCGTCTATCTCGTGCCGCTGCAGGAGCAACTGGCTTTGCCGGATGCCGTCAGCGCCTCAGCCAACCCCAAGAGCTCCACTGGCCGCCTCGACGTCTTCACCCGCGTCATCGGCGATCGCGCCCGCGGCTTTGATCAGATGCCCACGGGCTATCACGGCCCGCTCTATCTCGAAGTCAGCCCCCGCACCTTCCCCGTGCTGGTCCGCACCGGTTCGCGGCTCAGCCAGATGCGGTTCCGCTCCGGCGACCACCGCTTGAGCGTGGCCGAGCACCAGGCGCTGCATGCCTCCGATACGCTGGTCTTCAACAACAATGTGCCGGTGGGCGAAGGCGTGGCGCTGTCGATCGACCTCAAGGGCGAAAACCGTAACGGATTGATCGGCTTCCGCTCCAAGCGCCATACCGCGGTGGTCGATGTCGACAAGAAAGCCGCGCTCGACGTGCTGGATTTCTGGGATCCGCTGACCAATCGCGGCCGCGAGGAACTGATCCTCGACCCGGACGAGTTCTACATCCTGGTCAGCGACGAGGCGGTGCATGTGCCGCCTACCCATGCGGCGGAAATGGTGCCGTTCGACCCGCTGGTGGGCGAGTTCCGCGTCCACTATGCGGGCTTCTTCGATCCTGGCTTCGGCCATTCGTCGGCCGGTGGCACCGGCAGCCGCGCCGTTCTTGAAGTGCGCAGCCGCGAAGTGCCGTTCCTGCTCGGCCATGGTCAGACCATCGGCAGGCTGATCTATGAGCGGTTGGCCGAGGCGCCGGACCGGCTCTATGGCTCGGCCCTGGGCTCGAACTACCAGGCGCAGACGCTCAAGCTGTCCAAGCACTTCAAGCCCTATTCGGGCTGATCACTGCACCCGCTGCCAGGTCTGGCCGGCATTGTTGCGCAGCAAATTGCCCTCGACCACTGCCTGGCCAAGCGAGCAATAGTTGCTCATGCGCGTATTGGACGTGACGCTCATGGTGGTGATCACCCCTTGCGCATCCTGCTGTGCGGCCCAGAAGCCATGCGCCGGATCGTCCCGGCAGAGCCCCATGACGTCGCAGGTGCGAACCTGCGTGGTGAACAGCCCCGATGGCTCGTAGGTCTGGTAGATATAGGCGGTCGCCGAGGCGTCGGCATTGGGGATTTCGGTGTACCAGGTGCCGATCAGGCGCTGCATCGCGTCCGCCTGCGCGTTGGCCTGGAAGGCTTGCCAGCCCGCCGTGACATCCGGCGCGTAGTTGCCGCGTTCGTCGTAGCAGACATCATTCTGGGCCAGCACTGGGCTGGCGAGCATCAGGACGGCGGCGATGGCCATGGGGAGGGTTTTGCGCAAGGCGGAGCTCCAGGAAAGTGGCAAGGGCAACACGCGGCACTGCCTCCACCATAGTCCTCGCGCAACCCGTCTCAACCCCCATCCAGGGTGGTTCGCCCCTAGAGGAACACGTCGTCCAGGTCCACCTCCTCGACAGGCTCGACAGGCGCCGCAGCCTCCACGATTTCCTTGCCGAGCAGCTTTTCGTGGATCTTGCGCTCGGCATCCATGGTGTAGCGGGCCCGATGCGCGGCCAGGAGCTCGGCAATGGCGCCCATCGGGGCCACCGACGCCTCTGACGGACATTCGGCGACCAGTTGCATCTCGAGATCGCGCATGGTCTCGGAAATGGCCGCCTGGCTGGCGAAGGTTTCCGCGGCCGTTTCGAGCAGACCGATAACGCTGGGGCCATCACGGTTGAGAGCCCCCAGGGCTTCGGCGAGGGCGGTATCGACACCCTGCAGCAGCAGCAGGGCGGCGGTCGCCTCCTGTTCGAGCTGGCCGACGCGACCGGCGGCATCGCCATTGGCGGCGGCGCCGAAGGATTGGGCGAGGCCTGCGGCCTCGTGCAGGCCGGCCATGGCGCCTTCGGCGGCGGCGACGGTTTCCCCGGTCAGCTCGCGCAACTGCCGCGCAATGACGTTGAGAGCAGCGCCGCGCGGACCAAGCTGGGCGCATTTGACGGCGGCGTTGAGGCTGACGAGGCGCATATTGGCCTCGATTTCCTGCACGGCTTCGACATGGCTGAGCAGGGTGCCGACGGTGCCAAGGACTGCTGTGGCAACGCTTTCCAGCTTGCCGCGCTCGGCTTCGCAATCGCGCAGGACGGTTGCGGCGTGGCGCACCGCCTGGCTGAGGGCGGCCAGCGACGAGGCGCCGGCTTCGTCGTCCTGGCCATAGATGGCGCGACTCTGGTCCATGATGATACGGGCGTCGGCGGCGAGATCGCGCAGGGCAGTGCCGGCTTCGGCTACGTCATTTTCGAAGGCGGCGGCGGCAGCGGAGAGCTGGGCAACCTGCAAGCTGCCCGCAAGATTGCTCGCAGCTTGCTTCTGGTTTTCTTCAAGATTGCCTGACTCCAGCAGGTCGCCGAGTGAGGCAAGGCCCGCTTCCACATGCTCGATGCGCTGGCGGGTG
>CBFGMY010000262.1:0-4355 GCA_965650055.1 uncultured Devosia sp. | reverse complement strand
GCGCCAGCGAGAAAAGCCTCGCTTTTTACCTGTTGCAACTCGCGTCCTCCACCATCCAGGCGACCAGTTCTTCGTAGCTATGGCCCGCATGGGCCGCCTGCTCGGGCGCGAGCGAGGTAGGTGTCATGCCCGGCTGGGTGTTGATTTCCAGGCAAACCAGCTCGCCGTCCTCGCCTGCCGCGTCATTGTAGCGGAAGTCCGTCCGCGTCACGCCGCGGCAGCCGAGCGCCGCATGAGCGGCTAGGCTTAGCTTTTGCACTTTGTCGTAAATTTTAGGTTTCAGGTCGGCAGGAATGATGTGGCGAGAACCATTTGCGGCATATTTGGCTTCGTAATTGTAGAAGCTGAGATCGGTGACGATTTCGGTCACCCCCAGCGCCACGTCACCCATGACCGCACAGGTCAGTTCGCGCCCGGGAATGAAGCGCTCGACCATGACCTCTTCGCCGCAATTCCAGTCTTCGCGCAGGATTTCCTGCGGCGGATGGCTGACCCCGGCCTTGACGATGAACACGCCAAAGCTCGAACCTTCCGCGATCGGCTTGATGACATAGGGCGGCGCCATGACATGGCTGCGCGCCGCCTCGGGCCGGGACACGATGACGTGATCGGTGACCGGAATGCCCGCCGCCTTCAGCATCATCTTGGCCTGGTGCTTGTCCATGGCCAGCGCCGAGGCGAGCACGCCCGAATGCGTATAGGGAATCTGCAGCAGCTCGAGCAGGCCCTGGATCATGCCGCTCTCGCCAAAGGGCCCATGCAGCGCGTTGAAGGCCACATCCGGCTTCAGTTCGAGCAGCACGTTGGCGATGTTGCGATCGACATCGACCTCGGTCACCCGATAGCCGGCTCGGCGCAGCGCCGCGGCACACTGCGCGCCGCTGCTGAGGGACACGGGGCGTTCGTTGGACCACCCGCCCATGAGGACGGCGACATGCTTGGGCGTGTTCATTCCGGATCTTTCCCGATCAGCGCGCCAAGTTCGGCGGGCAGCGCCGCGGCCCATTGGGTGATATTGCCGGCGCCCAGGCACACGACATAGTCGCCTTCGGCGGCGCGGCTGGCGATCAGTGGTGCCAGCGCTTCCGGGCGATCGATGACGCGGGCGTCGCGGTGGCCGCGGGCACGGATGCGGCTCACCAGTTCCTCGTGGGTCACGCCGGGGATCGGCTGCTCGCCCGCAGCATAGACCGGCGCGATGATGACGGTATCGGCATCATTGAAGCAGGCCGAGAAATCGTCGAACAAATCGTGCAGGCGGCTATAGCGATGCGGCTGCACCACGGCGATCACATCGC
The DNA here is from genome assembly GCA_965650055.1 of uncultured Devosia sp. Lineage (GTDB taxonomy): Bacteria > Pseudomonadota > Alphaproteobacteria > Rhizobiales > Devosiaceae > Devosia. Next base: position 3,057 of record CBFGMY010000262.1, on the reverse strand, counting down.
GCTTGGTGGACGACCGCGCGGCCTTGAGCACCGCGGCGATTTCGACCGGGTGGTGGCCATAGTCGTCGATGACAGTGATGCCGCCGACAACGCCGGTTTTGGTGAAGCGGCGCTTGACGCCGGTAAAGCCCTTGAGCCCCTTGCGGATCGCCTCGGCCGGCACATGCAACTGGTCGGCCACAGCGATCGCCGCGGTAGCATTGAGCGCGTTGTGCACCCCCGGCATCGGCAGTTCGAGCCCGTCGATGCGCAACTGCGTCTGGCGGATACGATCGCGGATCTCGACCGCGAAGTGGCTGACGCCGTCGATCGTCTCGAGATCGACCAGCCGCACATCGGCCTGCGGATTGCGGCCATAGGTGATGACCCGGCGATCCTTGATCTGGCCCACCAGCGCCTGCACCTCGGGGTGGTCGAGGCACATCACGGCAAAGCCGTAGAAGGGCACATTCTCGACGAATTGGTGGAAGGCCTTCTTGACCCCCTCGAAGTCGCCATAGTGGTCGAGATGTTCCGGATCGATATTGGTGACGATGGCGACGTCGGCCGGCAGCTTGACGAAGGTGCCGTCGCTCTCGTCGGCCTCAACCACCATCCATTCGCCGCCACCCAGGCGCGCATTGGTGCCATAGGCGTTGATGATGCCGCCATTGATGACGGTGGGATCGAGATTGCCGGCATCGAGCAGCGTTGCCACCAGCGTAGTGGTGGTCGTCTTGCCGTGGGTGCCGCCAATGGCGATGGCGGTCTTGAACCGCATGATCTCGGCCAGCATTTCGGCCCGGCGCACGATGGGCAGCGCCCGGGCACGAGCGGCGACCAGCTCGGGATTGTCTTTCTTGATTGCCGAAGACACCACCACGACTTCGGCCTGGCCCAGATTGTCGCCGCTCTGGCCGATCTCGACCTTGATGCCCATGTCGCGCAGCCGCTGCACATTGGGGTTGAGCGAGGCGTCCGATCCCTGCACCGTATAGCCCTGGTTATGCAGGATTTCGGCGATGCCGCTCATGCCGATGCCGCCAATCCCGATAAAGTGGACGGGTCCGATATTGCGCGGCATTTTCATGAACGATGATCCACTTCGACATTCTTGCCTGAGAGCATTTCGGCGAGATCCGCCAGCTTCTCGACGGCCCGCGGCTGCCCGAGCGAACGGGCGGCATCAGCGGCTTTGGTGAGGGTTATGGGGTCCGATAACAGCGTCGTCAGGCGACTGGCAAGCGTTTGCGGCGTCAAAGTTGCCTGCTCGACAATCCAGCCCCCGCCGGCCGCGTCCACGACAAGCGCATTGTTTTTCTGGTCGGCATCGATCGCGCCGGGCAGCGGCACCAGGATTGCCGGGCGGCCCAGCACGGTCACCTCGGCAATGGTCGACGCGCCCGACCGTCCGATGACCAGGTGGCTCCTGGCCATGCGCTCGGGCAGATCGCCGAAGAAGGCAGCCAGTTCGACATTGACCTTGGCCTGGCGATAGATTTCGGCCACGCGGTCGAGGTCTTCGGCGCGGCACTGCTGCTCGATGTGAAGCCGATGCCGCAGCGCGTCCGGAATGGCCGCAACGGCAGCCGGCACGATGTCCGACAGAGCCTTGGCGCCCTGGCTGCCACCAAAGATGACGATGCGAATGGGGCCGGTCGTGTCCAGCGCCGGATAGGGCATGGCCGACACAGCACGGACCCGGTCGCGCACGGGATTGCCAGTCACGACCTTTTCAAGATTCTGCCCCTCGGCGAACCTGGTCTGGGCGAAGCTCATGGCAAGGACGTCGGCGAACCGGCCCAGGGCCCGGTTGGCCCGGCCCATCACCGAATTCTGCTCGTGCAGGATGCCCGGAATGCCCAGCAGGCTTGCGGCGACAAACGGGGGAAAGGTCGGGTAGCCGCCAAAGCCGATGACGCAATCGGGGCTGGATTTCCGCAGCTTGCCGAAGGCCACCGCGATGCCGCGCAGGATTCGCAACCCGCCGCCGATGAACTTGATCGGATTGGTGAGCGACGGCGTGGCCGAGGGGACGATATGGATCGCGCTGGCCGGAAAATCGGCGCCGTAACTCTCGACCCGATGATCGGTCATCAATTCGACGGTGTGACCGCGCCGCGCCAGTTCCTGCGCCAGCGCCATGGCCGGAAAGAGGTGTCCTCCCGTGCCGCCCGCCATGAGCATGAACGTCTTCATTCAGCGGGCGCCAACGGCGCCACGGCGCTCTTGTAGCTCGGCAGGCCCGTAGCCATGCGCTCCTCGGGCTTGGTGCGGGTAAAGGCCAGCATCAGGCCCATGCCAAAGGCAATGGCAATCATCGAGGTGCCGCCATAGGAGACGAAGGGCAGCGTCATGCCCTTGGGCGGAATGAGGTTGAGATTCACGGCCAGGTTGATCCCCGATTGCATGGCGAACTGGATCGCCAGCGTCGATGCGGCAAGACGAGCGAACAGGCTCGTCTGCCTTTGTGCTCCCATCATGGCGCGAATGACGAGGAAGGCGATCAAAGTCACCAGCACCAGGCAGAACAGGATGCCGAACTCACCCGCCGCAGCCGAGAACACATAATCGGCATGGGCGTCTGGGATGAGCTTCTTGGCAATGGACTCGCCCGGCCCCCGGCCGAACCAGCCGCCCTCTAGCAGCGACTGCAGGGCGCGATCGATCTGGTAGGTGTTGCCGCCCCCCTCAGGATTGAGGAAGGTATCGATGCGGCGCGACACGTGCGGGAAGAACATGTAGGCGCCGAACAGCAGCGCCACGGCGCCGCCGGCCAGGCCGAAGATGACAAACCAGGAAATGCCCGACAGGAACAGCAGCGCCGCATAGGTGCCCAGTACCAGCGCCGTCTGCCCGATATCGGGCTGCAGCAGCAGGGCAGCGACAATCGCGCCCATCATCAGCGTGGCGATGATCCGGCCCGGCACATTGCGATGGATCATGGACTCCGAGAACAGCCACGCGCCAAGCACGGCAAAGGCCGGCTTGACGAATTCGGACGGCTGGATTGACTGGCCAGCAAAGGAAATCCAGCGCCGCGCGCCCTTTACTTCGACGCCGACGTAAAGAACGGCC
>CBFGMY010000261.1:0-4401 GCA_965650055.1 uncultured Devosia sp. | reverse complement strand
CTGCGGGCGACGATATCGGCAACGATGTCGTCGAAGTTGGCGACATGTCCTCGTATTCGAAATGCGTCGGTTTCCATGGCGACTGCCTTCCTAGAAACTGGTGGCGATGTATTTCGCCTCCATGAACTCGGCTATGCCGTGGTGTTGACCACCTTCACGCCCAAGTCCGCTCTGCTTCACCCCGCCAAATGGCGCCGCCGGGTCCGATACGAGGCCTCGATTGAGGCCGATCATCCCCGCTTCCACCGCGCCCGCCACACGCAGGCCCCGCGACAGGTCGCGCGTGAAAATGTAAGCGGCGAGGCCATATTCGGTGTTGTTGGCGCGCGCGATCACCTCGGCTTCATCGTCGAAGCGGTAGATCGGCGCCACTGGCCCAAAGATTTCCTCGACCGCCATTTCGGCGCTGTCCGAGGCGTTGGTCAGCACCGTGGGTGGGTAGAAGAAGCCGGTCCGATTGGGACGGGCGCCGCCGGTCACCACCTTGGCGCCCTTGGCAATGGCGTCGTCGACCAGTCGCTCGATCTTGTCGACAGCCTTGCGCGTGATCATCGGGCCGCATTCGGTTTCGGCCTCGGCACCCGCGCCGACGCGCAGCGCCTCCATGCGCCGGGAAAGCCCGGCGACGAAGTCATCGTGGATGCCGGACTGGACATAGAGCCGGTTGGCGGCCGTGCAGGCCTCGCCGGCATTGCGCATCTTGGCGATCATCGCGCCATCGAGCGCCGCATCGAGGTCGGCATCATCGAAGACGATGAAGGGCGCATTGCCGCCGAGCTCCATGGCGCAGGAAATGACGTGCTTGGAGGCCTCGGCCAGCAGCGCGCGACCGACGCCGGTCGAGCCGGTAAATGACAGCTTCCGCACGCGCGGATCGGCCAGGATCGCTGCGGTGAGCGGGCCGGGCGAGGTGGTGGTCAGCACGTTGACCACGCCGGGCGGCACGCCAGCCTCCTGGTAGATTGCGGCCAGCGCATAAGCCGTCAGCGGCGTTTCCGATGCCGGCTTGAGGATCACGGTGCAACCGGCCGCGAGAGCCGGGGCGATCTTGCGCGTGGCCATCGCCGCCGGGAAATTCCACGGCGTAATCATCAGGCAGATGCCGATGGGCTGGTAATCGACCACGATACGGTTGGTGCCGCCAGGAGCGGTGCCGAATTCACCAGTGATGCGCACCGCCTCTTCGGCATTCCAGCGGAAGAACTCGGCCGCATAAGCGACCTCGCCCCTAGAGTCGCGCAACGCCTTGCCATTTTCGAGCGAAATCAGCGTGGCGAGCATCTCCGCCCGCTCGGTCATCAGTTCGAAGCAACGGCGCAGGATTTCCGAGCGCTTGCGCGGGGCCATGTTGCGCCAGCCGGGGGCCGCCTTGGCTGCCGCCTCCACCGCCGCGCTCGCATCAGCCAGGGTCGCATCGGGCACCGAAGCCAGCACGGTCTCCGTCGAGGGATCGACGACGTTGATGGTGCCGCCGCCGGTGGATGGGCGCCATTGTCCATCGATGTAGAGGCCCTGCGAGGCCGCCTTGAGGTCGGGAGTCGTGGTCATTGTAACTGGTCCAGTCATGCCGCTGCGCCCGCCATGTCGCCATCAAAGGCGGCGCGAAGCAGTCTTTTCATGCCCGGCAGGTCGAAGGGCCGGGGGTTGTTCTTGATGAGGCGATCGATGCCGAGCGCCTGCTCGGCCGTCCAATCGAGCTTGTCTTCGGCAAGGCCGAGCCTGGCCAGCGTCGGGGCTATGCCGATGGCGCCGAACAGTTTGCCCACGGTGTCGATGGCGCCCTGCGCCCTCTCCTCGACACCACCAGCGGCAACCCCGAGCGCCGTGCCGATGTCAGCCATTTCGGGCAGGCTCGCCGACCGGTTATAGGCCATCACATAGGGCAATACGCACGCCACGCCGAGGCCATGGGCCGTGTGGGTCAGCGCGCCGACGGGGTACTGGATGGCGTGGGCGGCGGCGGTTCCGGCCGTGCCAAAGGCGCTGCCTGCGGCCATTGCTGCAAGCATGACATCGGCGCGGGCACTCGCATTGCCACCGTCCTTGACCGCCGTCTCCAGGCTGCGGCCCAGCAGGCGCATGGCAAGCAGCGCATAATGGTCGGTCAGCGCGTTCTTGCCGACAAAGACATGCTGCTGCGGCAGTGTGGCATCGTCCGCGCGACGCATGGCCGTGAAAGCTTCGATGGCATGTGTCAGTGCATCGGCGCCGGCAATGGCGGTCAGGCCGGGAGGGCAGGTCAGCGTGAGTTCGGGGTCGCAGATTGCGGCGGTGGCGATCAGGTGAGGGCTGGATATGCCAACCTTGAGCGTCCGCACCGGGTCGGAAATGACCGCGACAGGGGTCACTTCCGACCCGGTTCCGGCCGTCGTCGGCACAGCGATGATGGGCAGTACCGCGCCCGGCACTTTGAACTCGCCGTAGTAATCCGCCAGTTCCCCACCATGCGTCAGCAACAGGGCGGCGCATTTGGCCATGTCGAGGCACGACCCGCCGCCGATGCCGATCACCATATCGGGCGCAAAGGCCCGTGCCGACGCAACGCAGGCGCCGACCGTATCGCTCGGAACGTCAGGCAGAACCCCGTCATGGACCAGCACGTCCACTCCGGCAGCCCGCAGGTCCGCCATCATCTCGGCAAAGCTGAGTGTGGCGGCAAAGCGCTCGTCGGTGCAGACCAATGCCCGCGTTCCGGACTTGGCCGCGACCGCGCCGAGAGCCCGGCGCTGGCCGCTGCCAAACAGAATTTCGCCCGGCAGCCGCAGCGCGCCAAACAGCCCCATGAAACAGCCCCTCCGCCCATTGCGTTCCCACCGATATAGGATCGTATAGGATATAGTATTGTAGGCAAGCCACCATCATGCTAGATGACAGCCCATGTCAAGTGGCGGGCGGCGATGATGAAGTCGACAGTGATCAACCAGGGCGATGCGGCCCCGGGCCTTGCGCGGCCGAGCAGCCTGGCCGGCAGCGTTTATGACGCCATCTTCGCGCAACTGATGTCGCTGCAGATCCCGCCGGGGGCACGGATCACTGTCGATACGCTGGTTCGCGAGCTGAACGTCTCACACACCCCCATTCGCGAGGCGCTCGGCCGGCTCGAGGGGGAGGGGTTGGTCTTGCGGGCGCACCTGGTGGGCTATCGCGCCGCGCCGCAGGTCAGCCGCGACCGCTTTGATGAACTCTATGAACTGCGCCTGATGCTGGAGCCGGAGGCCGCGGCAAAGGCTGCCATGCGCATGGACGAGGCCGGGCTGGCGGCGCTGGACCAGCTGGCCGGCGTGATGGCCAAGACCAATGACGGAGCCGATGAAAGGCTGCGCTATTCCGATTTCGCCCGGCAGGACGCCGAATTCCACGACAAGATCCTCGATATCGCCGGCAACGGGCTGATGCGCGACGTTCTGCGGATGCAGCACACCCATTTCCACATCTTCCGCCTGATGTACCACCGGCTGGTGACGGCAGAAGCGCTGGACGAACACGAAGCACTGATGGACGCGTTGCGCCGCGGCGACCCGCAACTGGCCCGCGATGCCATGCGCGTCCATATCCAGAATTCTCGCACCCGGCTTTTGCCGGCCTTCGTCTGACCGGCTGAGGTGATGTGAGGCACCGCAATCAGCCGCTGCGAGGCGAGCCGATTGCCCGAACAATCTGAAATGAGGAGGAACAGATAATGCCTGGCAAGAAAATACTGATGCTGACCGGTGAGTTCACCGAGGAATACGAGATCTTCGTCTACCAGCAGGGCATGATGGCCGTGGGCCATACCGTGCATGTCGTCTGCCCGGACAAGAAGGCCGGCGATCGCATCAAGACCTCGCTGCACGATTTCGAGGGTGATCAGACCTATACCGAAAAAATGGGTCACTATGCCGACATCAACAAGACCTTCTCCGAAGCCCTGGCCCAGCTCGACCAGTATGACGCCGTCTACTGCGCCGGTGGCCGCGGTCCGGAATATATCCGCACCGACAAGCGCATCCAGCAGATGGTCAAGCACTTCCACGATGCCGACAAGCCCATCTTCACCATCTGCCACGGCGTACAGATCCTGATCGCGGTGGATGGTGTGGTGCGCGGCAAGCGCGTTGGCGCCCTGGCCGCCTGCGAGCCCGAAGTGACCCTGGCGGGCGGCACTTATGTCGATCTCACCCCCACCGACTCCCTCATCGACGGCATCTGCGAGCGGCGTGCCCGTGGCCACTGCCTCCCCGTTGACCCTGGGCGACGCTAGAACTGTCCCGTGTCGAAGCCAGGCAAGGCCCCAGAGGACATCGGGGATCGACTCTTCGGATCAGCCGTGGCCTTCGGCAATACTGACCTCTGGGTCGGCGGGCTGGGCGATGAAGGCGTGATCCTGGCCGACTCCCGGCTCGTCGAGAGCGATGGGTCGAT
>CBFGMY010000260.1:0-4414 GCA_965650055.1 uncultured Devosia sp. | reverse complement strand
GACATCGCCGTATTCGCGCGCCAGTTCGTGGGTCACTTCATCCCAGAACACCATCGAGTGCCGCTGGGCATTCGACTTGGTGACGGAGGCCAGCTTGCCGCGCCTATGGCGGGCCTGCTCGAAGCCGAAGCGCAGGATGCGCTCGACACCCTTGCGGGTGAAGATGGCGGTTTCGATTGCGACCTCGTCCTGGGTGCCCTGATGCACACGGCCGCCGGCACCCGAATATTCGCCCTCGGTGTTCTCGCGCACGCAAAGGATGTCGAAACCGGATTTCCGCAGCGGCCCCTCTACGCCCGGCAGCAGCCGGTGGGGTCGGACATTGGCGTATTGCCGGAAGGCCTTGCGGATAGGCAGAAGCAGCCCATGCAGCGAAACGGAGTCGGGAACCTTGCTGGGCCAACCAACAGCACCGAGCAGGATGGCGTCGTGCCCGCGCAAAACCTCGATGCCATCCGCCGGCATCATGGCGCCGGTTTCGAGGTAAAGGTCGCAGGACCACGGCAGGCGCGTGTCCTGGACCGTGAAGTCCGCGCCGCGCGCGACAGCCTCGACCACCCGCCAGGCCGCTTCCGTCACGGCCGGCCCGATCCCGTCGCCGGGAATAAGCGCAATGGAATATTCCTTCATGTCTCCCCCACTGGGCGTTCCGGTGTGCTGAGCTCGCAATTTGCTCTTGAGCTTGCAGCGGGACCGTCTCTCGTTATCATCGACTGCGAGCGCGGCAGATTTCGCCGAAAGCACCCGCGCCGGCGGCATATCGCTGCGAGTTTTGCCGTCCAGTAGGGTGGCCATGCGCCGTATCAACCAGCCCACCGGGTTACCGATCGGACGGGCGCTGTCGGTCATCGCGATGGGATGACGCGACGACGGCACGGCCATCCCCGGCTGCAACCTCGACACAAACGGTGGTTGGTGGCGCCCTATCTCGGCAGCTACATCGCCGCGCGGATATCGGGGTCGGCCAATGTCAGATCGAGAACCGTGCGGGTCCGTTCGACAATGGCGTCGATGTCCGCTTCCGTGCAGCAGAGCGGTGGTGCAAAACCCAGCACGCCCTGCGCAAAGGCGCGAATGATGAGGCCATTGTCCCAGGCGCGATCGAATATTCGCCGGCCGGGCTCGGCCGCGGCGGGCAACGGCGTCTTCGCTTCCTTGTCGGTCACGAGCTCCACGGCCGCCAGCATGCCTCGGCCACGCACGTCGCCCACCAAGGGATGGTCACGCAGGCTGTTGAGCCCATCCTGCAATCTTGCTCCCATGGCCCGGCCGTTCTCGAGCAGGCCGCCTTCCTCATAAAGCCGCAGCACTTCGAGGCCAACGGCGGCGCTGACCGGATGGGCCGAATAGGTGAAGCCATGACCCACCAGTGAGGCACCGGCGCCATCGGCAATGGTCTGGTAGACATGCTCGGTCAGGAACACCGCCCCCTTCGGCGCGTAGCCGGAGGTCAGGCCCTTCGCCACGGTCATCAGGTCCGGCACGATGTCGTCCTCCGAGCAAGCAAAGAGCGGGCCGGTGCGTCCAAAGCCCGTGATCACCTCGTCGGCGACGAAGAGGATGCCGAGGTCGCGGCAGGTGTCGCGCATCGCCTTCATCCAGCCGGGCGGTGGCACGATCACGCCGCCCGATCCCTGGATTGGCTCGGCAAAGAATGCTGCGACCCGGTCGTGCCCGATTTCGGTGACCTTGGATTTGAGCGCGGCCACCGAGGCAGCGACGATGTCGGCGTCCGATGTTGCTCTGTTGCGATAGGGATAATGCGAGGCAATCTTGTGCTGCCAGGGGAACGGCAAACCAAAGCCCTGGTGGAACACCGGCAGGGCCGTCAGCCCCGCGCCGACCGTGGTCGAGCCATGGTAACCCTGCTCCAGCGAGATGAACTGGTCGCGCTGCGGTTCGCCCTTGGCACCGAAATAGTAGCGGATGAACCGTACCGCCGAGTCGACGGCGTCCGAGCCACCCAGGGTGAAATACACATGGTTGAGGTCACCGGGCGTGCGATCGACCAATTCAGCCGCCAGGCGCGCCGCAGGTTCGCTGCCCAGCCCGAAATAGCCGGTCGCATAGGGCAACTCCCGCATTTGTTTGCTGGCCGCTTCCACGATGCTCTCGTGGCCATATCCGGCATTGACGCACCACAGCCCCGAAAAGCCGTCCACCAACTGGCGGCCTGCGGCGTCAGTCACCCAGGCCCCCTTGCCAGACTGCAGCAGGCGGACGCCCGCCTTTTCGTGGCCGCGCCAAGAGGCGACGGGATGAATGAGATGGGCCCGGTCAAGTTCAACGATTGAATTGGCGTGCATGTGTGAGATCCTTGTTTATCCAAAGGCCTGGCTGGCCAGGGCAAAGGTCCGCGGGCGCTGTGACTGCTGGGCGCCGCTGTTGCCACGCGACATGGCCACGCCGCCACCGACATGGGCGAAGCCCAGGCTCTCCAGCCAATGGGAGAGATCGCTGTCGCCGGGCACGTCGACACGCAGGAACTGGCCGTCCCTCGAGGCGGCAACAAACCGGATCAGTTGGCGGGCAAGTTCTTCGTCGGGCGCCACGACCGGCCCGATTACCTGGCCTCGGCCAAACGGCCGAACGGCGGCAAAGGCGACGATTGAGCCCGCCCGGCGCATGGCTGCGAACTGCCCCGTGCGGGCGATCTGCGTCAGCAGGGCTTGACGATCGCCGCCATATGCCAAGCCGTCCAGCGCGGTCAGCTCGGCTAGGCCGGCCGCGTCGGCCCACTCAATGCCGACAAGCGGCTGGCTGACCTCCACAAATCCCTGGTGCTGATAGATTTCCTGTGTGGCGCTGAAGCCGAGCTTCTCGTAGAGCGGCAAGCCGTCCTCGGTAGCAATGAGGCGGCAGGTCCGGTCACCCGCTAAAGCGAGCGCCGCGGCGGTCAGTCGCCGTCCCAGGCCGCGACCGCGCATTTGCCTATCGACAATGATCAGGTTGACGGTGGCGCTCCTCTCCCCAAACGAGGTCATCATCGCGGTACCGACAACGCGGTCTCCATCAAGTGCCACGACGCCGGAGCTGAGCGAGAGCGACAAGGCCCAATCCTCCCGACGGTGCGGCCAGCCTGCCGCATGCGACAGACTCAACGCACCATCCAGGTGGCGGGCTTCGAACGCGGTCAGTTCCAGGGTTTCAGTCTGCACTTTTCGAGCTTTCGAGCGGCTTCATGTGCTCCGACGCTATCGCTGGTCGCACGGAAGGCGGTGCTGGCTTTGCCGGAGCGCCGCGGCTCGTTCTGCCGAATGCGCAGCCGCCGCGGCACATTCTGCTTGCGGCTCCCCCATCACGCGAAAAGGGGGCGGACGGGCCGCCCCCCCCCTTCCCTGCCGGATTGCAGGCCGCCTGCCCAATTTCAGGCGCGCTTCAGGGCGGGCTCCAGGCCGACGGCCGCAGCGAGGCCGCCGATGTCCTTGATTTCGGTATATTCGTAGAACGGATTTGCGGGCTCGTGACCGCGATTGACCCAGACCTTGTTCTTGATCCCCAGATCATAGGCCGGCATCAGGTCGTAGCGGAAAGAAGAGGATACGTGGGTGATGTCTTCTGGGCCGCAGCCGAGCTTGTCGAGCATATACTCAAAACCCTTCATCAGCGGCTTGTAGGCGCCCACCTCTTCTGCAGTGATGACGGTGTGAAAGGGCGCACCGAGCTTTTCCACATTTGACATGATGAGGTTGTTCATCGAGTTCGACAGGATCACCAGCGGCATTTCTTTGGCCACCCTTGCAAGGCCCGCAGGAACGTCGGGGTGCGGGCCCCAAGTGTGAATTTCGTCGTAGATGCGTTGCGCGTCTTCTGGCCTGAAGTGGATGCCGATGCGCTTGCAGCTGCGTTCAACGGAGTTGTGCACCACGTCAGCTAAGGGCTTCCATGCGCCCAGGACCTCGTCCAGGCGATAGCCCCTGAAAGCCTCGACGAAGCTGTCCATCGCCTCGGCCGACAGGCGCTCGGCATATACACGCCGCGCCGCACCAGCCATGTCGAAATTGGTCAGGGTCCCGTAGCAGTCAAAGGTGATATACTTTGGCCTAAATTTGGTCATGGCGCGCGTTCCTTTCGATTTGTCGACCCAGACTGGCCGCTCTCTGCACGCTATAGTTGTTCGAACGGTGGAGCATAACTTCCCGAACGTTTGCCGCTCGAAGTGCAATGTACTGAATTTGCGGCCATTTTAGGCAGAATCTGTTCCGATCAGTCGCCCCGCAGGTTCCGCGGACAACCTCAGCGGCAGCCTCGCGCCACGGTTTCTCCGCTTTTTTTGTACAACAAACTTTATATGGTGCTCGCTGACTCCCGCGACGCAGACTTTTGGCTCGCCTTAACCCCCATCCCAACGCAAGCCCATACGCCCCCTCCCGCTGACAGACCCTGACAAGCGCTTGCCCAGCGCGGCGCTGGC
>CBFGMY010000259.1:0-4429 GCA_965650055.1 uncultured Devosia sp. | reverse complement strand
GCGACGGATTGGGCGCAGCACCGGCTCGGTCAGCTGGTTGAGCACCCGCCACACGCCTTCGACAAAGGGGTTGCGCGTGTTGATCACGTTGAACGAGATCAGCCAGCTCATGATGATCATGGCGATGAGCACCCAGCGATAGAGATCGAGGATCAGCAGGATGATGTCGAGCACGGCGCGCATGGGCGTCTCCGGAGAACTGGTGGGAATTATCTAATGGCTGCGGACGCTTGCGGCAAGGGCAGCCGCCAGACATGAGAGCCTCGCTCCGGTCGCACGGAACGAGGCCCCAATGACTTTGGATCCGGTACGCAAAACTACACTCTCCGGACGGACACTCCATTGCATGAAGCGTGCCAAGTCGAAGGCACCGGTGAACCGGAGGGCAGAGATTAAAGCCCTGTGAACATTGCCAATTTGCGAGGGAAGCTGCGTTGCAGAATGCAAGTCGCGTTGCAGAATGCGACTATCCTGCCGGGCCGGCGCCTAGGCCTGGCTCGGCTTCCAGGTGGCGACCTTGAACAGGTAGAGCAGCACGACCAGGCCAAGCACGAGGTAGCTCAGCGGATCGAGCACGACTTCGATGCTCTCGTAATGCTCGTGCAGGACATAGCCGGCCAGCGTCAGGAAGGTGTTCCAGATCAGCGCGCCCGCGGTCGAGGCCAGCAGGAACACCGGCAGGCTCATGCGGGCAAGGCCGGCCGGGATCGAGATCAGCGTGCGGATGATCGGCATCAGCCGGCCGAACAGCACGATGACCGGCCCGAAGCGGGTGAACCAGCTGACCGCCGTGTCAATCTCGTCGGCATTGAAGGCCATCAGCCGCCCGAAGCGGTCGGCCAGAAAGCGCACGCGCTCCAGCCCGAACAGCCGCCCGGCGAAATACCAGGGCAGCATGCCGACCACGGCGCCGACGGTGGCCGTGGCGATGACGCCGAACAGGTTGAGATCGCCATTGGCGGCGGCAAAGCCGGCAAAGGGGATGATGAGTTCGGACGGGATGGGCGGAAAGATCGACTCCGCCAGCATGACGAGGAAAATGCCGAGATAGCCCAGATCGGAAATGGTCTGGATGATCCAGTCGGTCATGGATGGTCCTTGTCTGTCATCTCGGGCCCACGACGCCTCATCCTGCCCATGGCCCAGAGTATCCCACCGGCAACCAGAGACAGGACCAGCCCGATCACCGCCCCGTAGACTAGGCCGGTGATCGCCAAGAGGACCTTTGCTCCTGCTCCGAAAAAGATGTCGCTGGAGCCGCCAAATACGAAGAGCAAGGCGACGGCTACGGAGCAGGACGCGGTTGTGATGACCGCGCCACGAACAAATTGACGGGCCGGAACCAAAGCTTACGCCGACTTGGCGGCGCGGCTCATGCGCTTGCGGTCATTGGGGTCGAGCCAGATCTTGCGCAGGCGGATCGACTTGGGGGTCACTTCCACATACTCGTCTTCGGCGATGTAGCCGAGCGACTGCTCCAGCGTCAGCTTCTTGGGCGTGGTCAGCCGCACCGCTTCGTCCTTGGACGTGGTGCGGATGTTGGTGAGCTGCTTGCCCTTGAGCGGGTTCACTTCAAGGTCGTTGTCGCGGCTATGCTCGCCGATGATCATGCCTTCATAGACGTCGACGCCGGCGTCGATCATCATCGGGCCACGCTCTTCGAGGTTCCACAGCGCGAAGGCCACGGACTGGCCGGTGGCGTTCGAGATCAAGACGCCCGTGCGACGACCCGGCAGGTCGCCCTTGAACGGCACGAAGGAGTGGAACAGGCGGTTGAAGATGGCGGTGCCGCGGGTATCCGAGAGCAGTTCGGGCTGGTAGCCGATCAGCGAACGGGTCGGGACCAGCAGCTGGATGCGGGTGCGGCCAACGCCGGACGGACGCATGTCGGTCAGCTCGCCCTTGCGCTCGGTCAGCTTCTGCACGACCGTGCCCGTGAACTCGTCATCGACGTCGATGATGACTTCCTCGATCGGCTCCAAACGCTGGCCGTTCTCTTCCTTGAACAGCACCTTCGGGCGACCGATGGTGAGCTCAAAACCTTCGCGGCGCATGTTTTCGATCAGCACGGCGAGCTGCAATTCGCCACGGCCGGCCACGTCATAGCTGTCATTGTCGTCGCCGGGGGTGACGCGGATGGCCACGTTGCCTTCGGCTTCGCGCATCAGCCGCTCACGAATGACGCGCGACTGCACCTTGTCACCTTCGCGGCCGGCCAGCGGGCCGTCATTGATGCGGAAGGTCACCGACAGGGTCGGCGGATCGATCGGCTTGGATTCAATGGCCTTGGTGACCGAGGTGGCGCACAGCGTATCGGCCACGGTCGAGGTCACAAGACCGGCAATAGCGACGATGTCGCCGGCTTCGCCGAAGTCGACCGGGGTGCGCTCGAGGCCGCGGAAAGCCAGGACCTTGGAGATGCGGCCCTTTTCGACTTCTTTGCCTTCACGGTTGAGCGTGTGGATCGGATCGTTCGCCTTGACCGTGCCCGAGGTGATGCGGCCGGTCAGGATACGACCGAGGAACGGGTTGCGCTCGATGGTGGTGACCAGCATGCGGAACGCGCCTTCTTCGACGGCTGGCTCCGGCACGTGTTCGATGACCTTGTCGAGCAGCGGGCCCAGATCGTTCTTCGGGCCCTCGGGCTCCATCGCCATCCAGCCCTGCTTGGCCGAACCATAGAGCACCGGGAAATCGAGCTGCTCGGGGGTCGCGTCGAGCGCGATGAACAGATCGAAGATTTCTTCGAGCACTTCGAGGTGGCGCTCGTCGGCCTTGTCGATCTTGTTGATGGCGACGATCGGGCGGAGGCCCTGCTTCAGCGCCTTGCCGAGCACGAACTTGGTCTGCGGCATCGGGCCTTCGGCCGCGTCCACCAGGATCACCACGCCATCGACCATGGACAGGATGCGCTCGACTTCGCCGCCAAAGTCGGCGTGGCCGGGGGTATCCACGATATTGATGCGGGTGTCCTTCCACAGGAGGGAAGTCACCTTGGCCAGGATGGTGATGCCGCGCTCGCGCTCGATATCGTTGCTGTCCATGGCGCGTTCTTCGACGCGTTCGTTTTCGCGGAACGAGCCGGACTGCTTGAGCAGCACGTCGATCAGCGTGGTCTTGCCGTGGTCAACGTGGGCGATGATGGCGATATTGCGCAGGGACATTTAGGGTCAGGCCTCTTTGGCATGATCCCAAAACCTTGGGCCGCGAAGGGCGGCGGCAAACGGCTGAACCATGCAGGATAACAATCGCGCCCACCTCGCAAACACGAGGATCGGCGCATTTGGCGCTGCCTTACAGGAAGAAGGGGTTTTCCACAAGCGCGGGCCACGCACAGGTGGGTTGCGGGGCCTCAAAACCGTGCCGCAGGGTAAATCGCCCCGGCGAGGCAGACGGCCACCGGACAAGGGCGAAATGAAAGAGCGGCAACCCTTTCGGATTGCCGCTCCAAGATAGCCACGCTTCAGTTTGACTACGGTCGCGAGGCTATCTGCCGTTGATGACGTCCATAGAAGTGGTGAGTGCCCCCAACTCCCGACATCTACAACGTATACGAGATTAGAAGTGGTAGCTGACGCCGACGGTTGCCTTGGCGCCGTCGAAGAAGTCGTTGTTGCCGTCGTTGTAGAAGCCGACGCCAACCAGCTGGCCACGGACCGAGATCGCGTCGGTCACGGCAAATTCAACGCCGCCACCGAGCTGGTAGGTGCCGAAGGTGTTGCCGGCGCTGTTGACTTCAACGCCGGTACCGGCAAGCGCGTAGACCAGGACCTGGTCGGTCACGACGGCGCCGAGACGACCGTTGATGAAGAACTCGCCGAAGCTGGCATTGTTGAAGATCCACTCAGCCGAACCTTCGACGCCGATCAGCACCGGGTCGGCAACGATGAAGTTCACGCCGACATGGGCGCCGAGCAGACCGTAGGTCTGGCCCGGGTAGAACTGGCCACCAGCCTGAACGCCGGCATAGAGACCGTCCCAGGAGAAACCAGCCGATTCCATGATGGGCTCGGGCGAGGTCGGGATGATCAGGTCGGCGGCAAAGGCGGCCGTGGTGGAGAGCAGGGCGACGGCAGCAACGGCCAGCGAACGAATGATCATGAAGTTTGGTCCTAGAAAGAAAGTTCGATGTTGTTTGCCATCGCCCGCCGGGGCATCGCAACACAATAAAATCGTTATGCTGCCGCGTGTTGGACAAGACCGTTCATCTGTGGCAAAAAAACCTCACTTGCAAGGCGCGCCACCTCAGCGATCGGGGATGAAGGCAATCTGCGGCTCTCCCTTTGGGGAGAGGCAAGCAAGCCTACGACGCCTTCTTGCGCTCGACCTGGTGCTTGGCGGCTTCCGAATGCAGCAGGCTGGCGAGCGCGGCTGGCGGCAAGGGCGGGGAGAACAGGAAACCCTGCACCTCCGAGGCGCCATGCGCCCG
>CBFGMY010000258.1:0-4429 GCA_965650055.1 uncultured Devosia sp. | reverse complement strand
GCCCGAAATGGACGGCGTGCAGTTTACCAGCGCCCTGCGCGCCCGCGACGCCTACCGGCTGGTGCCGATCGTCATGGTCACCTCCGACATGGACCGTAATACGCGCATCGAGGCTATCAGGGCCGGGGCGACCGACTTCGTCAACAAGCCGTTCGACCCCACCGAATTGCAGGCCCGCGTCGCCAACCTGCTGACCCTGCGGGCCGCGCAGGTCGAGCTGGCCGACCGCGCCAACTGGCTGGCGCGCGAGGTGGAAACCGCCACGGCGCATCTGCTGGAGCGTGAGGAAGAGATCATCTGGCGCCTGGCGCGCGCCATCGAATACCGCGATGGCGATACCGGCGAGCACGTCTCGCGTGTCGCCCAGATCAGCCAGCTCATCGCGTCAGGCATAGGCCTCAGCCCCCAGCGCTGCCGCACCATCTACCTGGCAGCGCCGCTGCACGATATCGGCAAGATCGGCATCGCCGATGCCATTCTGGGCAAGCCAGGCAAGCTGACGCCAGAAGAGTTCGGCATCATGCGCGGTCACGTCACCATTGGTGCACGCATCCTGGAAAACGGCTCATCCGAACTGATCCGTACCGCCGAGCTGATCGCCCAGAGTCACCACGAGCGCTGGGATGGCACCGGCTATCCCGACCGCCTGTCCGGTACCGATATCCCGATCGAGGCGCGCGTGGTTGCCATTGCCGACGTGTTCGACGCGCTGTGCTCCGAGCGGCCATACAAGGCGGCCTGGTCGATCGAAAGGGCCTATGCCGAGATTGTCGCCTGTAGCGGCACCCATTTCGATCCCGCCTGCGTCGCCGCCTTCTGCGCGCAATGGTCCGAGATCGAGGCGATCATGGGTGGCGCCGAGGCCCAGGCCAGGGCCGTCGGCTTCTAGCGCACTCCCATCGTTTCAACCCCGGATCAGTCGCTCCCAGCGGACAAGCCCGCTGGTTTGCGCGCGCACCCGCTTGCCGATGCGTACTCGACAGCCGGCAACGGACCAAACGTCCCGGCCGCTGATTTCCTGCAAGATCAAGCAGCGGGCCAAAACCGATCAGGCGCAACAATACTCGGCAGAACGCCAAGTAATACTTGGCGCATGACTCAGGCCGGACTCACCGGGCCAGAGTCGAAGACTCGCTGTGACAGAATCGAGATTTAGTCGATTCAAGGAACGCGTCGCGAAGATTCTGAATCAATGGCAAGTTGTTCGTGGATAGAGATTGAGCAAAAATTGATAATGCCAAGTATCATTCAGTAAGGGTGCCTTAATCAACTTCGGTTACCGTCTGTAATGCATCGGATGGGAATACGGTGCGCGTAATGAAGTCAAGGAATGCGTCGGTTAGCGGTAGTATTAGCCGGTAGTTGAGACGGTTTTCTGCTGCGACGACCCATCCAACGGTAGTAAAAATCATGCGTTGCGTTCTGTGCTTTTCGGCTCGGTCATTGCCATGACCAGAGACGGCTTTCATGTGGTCGAAATTTCAGGCGATGCCGGCCTTCGCGCGGCCCAGGACATCGCATTGTCCTTGCGCCAGGCGCTCGCCGGCCATGACCGGGTCACCATCACGACCGCGGGCGTTACCGGCGCCGATATCACCACCATCCAGTTGCTGCTGGCTGCCAGCAAGCAGGCTCGCGCCTCCGGCAAGTCGCTTGCCTTGACGGCGCCGCCCGCGGGCGCGCTGCGCGCGCTGTTGATCGATGTCGGTTGCCTCGATGCCGATGGCCATCCACTCACGGCCGATGGCGATTTCTGGACACAAACTGCAAGACCGGGCGAGGGCCAGCCAGCATGACCAAGACCATCCTGACCATCGATGATTCAGCATCCATCCGACAGATGGTGGTGATGACGCTGTCGGCCGCCGGCCTCGACGTCATCGAGGCCATCAACGGCGCCGATGGCTATACGAAGGCCACCGGCCAGACTGTCCATGCCGTGATCACCGACCTCAACATGCCGGTCATGAACGGCATCGAGTTCATCAGGAAGTATCGCCAGCACCCCTCCAGCAAGGGCGTGCCGATCATCCTGCTGACCACCGAATCCGATGAGGAACTCAAGCGCCAGGCCAAGGAGGCCGGCGCTACCGGCTGGATCGTCAAGCCGTTCAAGCAGGAGCAATTGCTGGCCGTGGTCAAGAAGGTCACCGGCACATGAGCTTCCCCGATCCGACCGAGACATTCCGCCAGGAAGCCCGCGAGCTGCTCGAGCAGCTTGAACTGGGTCTGCTCGATCTGGAGCAGAACCCTGATAATGGCGACCTGATCAACTCCACCTTCCGCGCCCTCCATACCATCAAGGGTTCGGGCGCCATGTTCGGCTTCACCGCCGTCGCTGCCTTCGTGCATGAATTCGAAACCGCTTTCGACCAGGTGCGCAAGGGCCATACCCCGGCTACCTCGGAGCTGATCGCGGTGGCGCTCGATGCCAAGGACCATATCCACCGGCTGATCGAGCAGCCCGACGCGCCTCCTTCCGGCGGCGAGGCAATTCTCGATGCCCTGCACATTGTTATCGCAGGCGGCAGCGCCGAACCCATTGCGGCCGGCCTGTCCCCAATTACCGTGCCGACCCCGGCAGCGCCAGCCACTACGCCAGCCACGCTCTGGCGCATCCGTTTCCGCCTGCCCGGCGATGCGCTGGTCTATGGTACCAATCCGCGGCTCCTGCTCGACGAGATCCGCGAGATCGGCCCCTGCACGATCACCGCGCTGACCGACACCATCCCGCCGCTCGATATCATCGACCCCGAAGTGCCCTATCTCGGCTGGCAGATCGATATCGAACATGACGACCCGCGTGGCGCCATCGACGATGTCTTCATGTTCCTCAAGGACGGCATGGAGCTGTCGGTCGAACCGCTAACCGATGCGAGTGCCGACCTTATCGACGCGCCCATGGGTGCCGAGATCGATCTGACGCTCGATCCTGATCCCAAGCCCGTGGCGGAGCCGCCGGCTCCAGTGGCCGAGACCTCCAAGCCCAAAGCGGCGCCCGTCGTGGCTGAGGAAAAACCCGCCACTGCCATGCCGGAGCGGGCCGCCTCCTCGTCCATGCGCGTCGATGCCGAGCGGCTCGATGAACTGATGGATCGCGTCGGCGAACTGGTGATTGCCCAGGCCCGCCTGACCCAGATCGCCGCCATGAGCCAGGACGGCAATCTCAAGACCATCGCCGAAGAACTCGAGCGCCTGAGTTCGGGCCTGCGCGACACCACTATGGGCATCCGCATGGTACCTATCGGTAGCCTCTTCAGCCGCTTCCGCCGCCTGATCCATGACTTGAGCCGCGACCTGGGCAAGGAGATCGAGTTCATCACGTCGGGTGAGGATACCGAGCTCGACAAGACCATGATCGAGCGGCTGGCCGACCCGCTGGTCCACCTGATCCGCAATTCGGTCGACCACGGCCTCGAAGGCGCCGACAAACGCCTCGCCGCCGGCAAGCCGGCCAAGGGCACGGTGCGCCTGTCGGCGGTCTATGCCGGCGCCGAAGTCGCCATCTCGGTCACCGATGATGGGGCGGGGCTCAATGCCGAGCGCATCCGCGCCAAGGCCGAGGAAGCCGGCCTGCTCGCGCCCGACGCCAAGATCGCCGATGCCGACCTCTGGCAGATGATTTTCGCGCCCGGCTTCTCGACGGCCAAGGAAGTGACCTCGCTCTCGGGCCGCGGCGTCGGCATGGATGTGGTCAAGCGCACCATCGACGGGTTGCGCGGCAGCATCGATGTCGCCACCACGCCGGGCAGCGGCTCGACCATGACTTTGCGCCTGCCGCTGACCCTGGCCATCATCGACGGCATGCTCGTGCGCGTCGGCAATGGCCGCTACACCATTCCGCTGGCCGCAGTGGAAGAATGCGTCGAGCTGCCCGAGGGCATCGAGGCCAATGCCCGCGGCCGCAACTTCCTCGATATCCGCGGCAGCCTGGTGCCCTTCCTCCGCCTGCGCGAAGTCTTCGGCACCAAAGTGCCGCTCGAGCCGCATCAGAAGGTCGTCATCGTCTCCTCGGGTGAGGGCAGGGTCGGCCTCGTGGTCGATCAGATCATCGGCAACAACCAGACGGTCATCAAGCAACTGAGCAAGCTGCACGCCTCGCTGAAGTCGTTCTCCGGGGCAACCATCCTGGGCGATGGCACGGTCGCGCTCATTCTCGATACCGCGCATCTGGTTGCGCATGGTCAGTTCTATGTCGATCAGGGGAGGGCGGCATGAGCGCTATCGCAGCCGGCTCCATGAAGGCACTGACCCTGCGCCTGGAGGACGAACTGTTCGCCATCGAGGCGGGCAGCGTGCGCGAGATCCTCGATCTCGTGCCGATTACTGAAGTGCCCAACGCCTCGCCCTTTGTCAGCGGGCTGATCAATGTCCGCGGCCGCGTCGTGCCGCTGGCCGACCTGCGCGTGACATTCGGCATGGCCCGGCC
>CBFGMY010000257.1:0-4444 GCA_965650055.1 uncultured Devosia sp. | reverse complement strand
TTCCAAGGCCCGGCAACGTGGACGCGGTCGCTTGTCCATTGTCCGCCGGTCGACTGACCGGCAGGCACGCGTGGCTGTGCCGGATCGTATTTTCGCAACAGTCGTTCAAATCTCATTCCGAGCAGGGTCAACCTGCCCGACGCAATTGCGTACTCCGCTCTTCTCAGCAGGTTTGTGCGCACAGCTACTCCTGGTCCCCAATTGGCAGGGGTATTGTGATCCAGGCGCCGTTGGCGGGGATAAGTCTTTGAAGGGTTCACTCGCCGGCCCCATTGCCGGTTCCGGTGCAAAAAATCTTCACGTAAAAATGTCGAAGCCGCCGCGCCCCGCTCGTCGCCTGGTCAGATGGCGGC
Source organism: uncultured Devosia sp. (assembly GCA_965650055.1). Lineage (GTDB taxonomy): Bacteria > Pseudomonadota > Alphaproteobacteria > Rhizobiales > Devosiaceae > Devosia. The sequence continues at coordinate 4,091 of CBFGMY010000257.1, read as the reverse complement.
CAATGATGGGTCGCCCAGGGAGAAAGCAAATGCGTAAAGTCACAGCCGGCCTGTTCTATTCCGTCGAAGGCGTCGCCGAGGCGCCGAACGAATTCCAGTTCGACAGCTTTGATGACGAGCTGGGGGCGATGCTGGGCAGCGTCATGGCCGAGGTCGACACGGTACTGATGGGCCGCAAGGGCTGGCAGGAATGGGCCGGCTACTGGCCCAATGCCGGCCAGGACATGGATTTTGCCGGCTTCATCAATGCCACGCCCAAGCATGTCGCCTCGCGCACGCTCAAGCCGGCCGACATGGCGGCCTGGGGCAATTCCAGCCTGATCGAAGGCGATCTCGAAGCCCACGTGCGCCAGCTCAAGGCGACGCAAGGCGGCACGATAGCCGTCATGGCCGGCATGTCGCTGGTGCGCCAATTGCTGCTGGCGGGGCTGATGGATGAGTTGACGCTGATCATCCATCCGGTGGTTGCGGGCCGCGGCCGGCGCCTGTTCGAGGATATGCCGACCACAAGGCTGGAACTCATCCGCAGCGAGATCACGTCCAAGGGCAATGTGGTGGTGACTTACGGCAAGAAGGCTGGGTAACGCTCAACCGGCGGGCCGGCCTCAGGGCTGGCTCAATCGCCCAATGTCGTATCCTGGGCTTCGAGCACGCCGATGACGCGCGCCAGCAGGCCGAGAAACTGGCTGCGTTCGGCCGGTGTGAGCTGCTCGAGCGCCAGCGTGTTGATGGCGCTCACCACCCGCTCCACCGTCTCCACCTTGCCCAGGGCCAAAGGTGTCAGTGCCACGAGGGCGCTGCGCTTATCCCCGGGGTCGGGCCGCCGGTCTATCATGGCGTCGCGCTCCATGCGGTTGAGCGTGGCCGCCATGGTGGGCTGTTCAACGGCGGCGCGGCGGGCCAGTTCCTTTTGCGTCAGCCTGCTGCCATCGGCCAGGGCGAACAGCACCGGCATATAGGCCGGGGCAATGCCCGTGGGCGCGAGCTGTCGCTCCAGTTCGCGGCTGAACAGCCGGGCCGCCCAGTTGGTCATGTAGCCGGCAGAAGTCTCGCGCGTCAGTGCCATTTATATAGCTTGCTATGTAAATATATAGTGTGCTATCTATATAGCCTCAGCCTCTGTTCCGCAAGGAGCCTGCCATGTCGCTCAAAAGCAGTCCAAGCCGCTATGGTTCGGTCGCCATCGCCATCCACTGGGTGACGGCGATCGCCATCATCGCCATGCTGGGAACGGGCCTGGTGGCAGCCAACAGCGCCGATCCGCAGACCGAAGTCACGCTGCTGCGCGGCCATGTGATCATGGGGAGCCTGGTTGGCGTGCTCACGCTGTTCCGCATCATCTGGTGGCTGTTTTTCGATCGGCGCCCGAGCGACGCTGCCGGCATGTCGCGTGGGCAGGCGCTGGCCGCCCATGTCGTGCATTACGGCCTCTATGCCGTGATCCTCGTGATGGTATCGAGCGGGATTGCCACCATCGTGCTCAGCGGCGCCGGTGCGCAACTGCTCGGCGCGGCGCCTCCGCCGCTACCCGATTTCACCCTGCCGCCCTTTACGGTGCATGGCCTTCTGGCGCGTGGGCTCATCGTCCTGCTGATCGGCCATATCGGCGCGGCGCTCTGGCATCAGTTCGTCAGGCGCGATCATCTCCTGGCGCGGATGGGCGTGAGCCGCTAGGCGCTGCGCCGCCGAAGCGTCCAATAGAGCAGGCCCGCGCCGGCCAGCGCGGCTACGATGCCGATATAGAGCCACTGGCTCTGCCCCGACATGACGCTGCCGCCCACGATATTGGCGCCCTGCAAAATCCACAGCAGGCCAATGAGCAGCAGCACGATGCCGATAATAATCTTGGCGATTTTCACCTGCGGCCTCCGCGATTGCTCGCCAAAGGTGCGCTGTGTCGGGCACATCAGGCAAGTCACGAAAGCGGGTGGCTTATAGTGCGGCCAATGTCGCGAAGGCGTGGTGCTGTCCTGCCGCAAGCGCTTGCTCGATCGCGGCGACACAGGCTTCCGGCGTCATCACGCTCGTATCGACCTCAAGGTCATAGATGCCGGGCGCATGCACCGCCTCCTGCCAGCGCCGCACCGGCTCGGGCACGCTGTCGCCACCGGCATAGAGCCCGCCCTGCGGGTCGGCATTGCGGCGCGCCATGACGATCTCGATCGGGCAGCGGACGCCGACGAACAGCACGTCGTGTCCGCCAAGGCGCCGGGCGCAGGCGGGCAGGATGCCCAGCGGGGTCGAATAGCTATCGTGGTGGCCAAGGTCTACAACCACGTCGAACCCCTGGTTCGCATGGGCGGCGATGGCCTCGTAAAGCGCGGCAAACAGCGCCACGACCATGGGCTCGAGGTCCGGACGCTCCCCGCCCGGTCGCAAACCGATCCCCGGCAGCAGGGACGGGGGCAGCATGCGGTTCTGCGCATCGACGCCCAGATTGATCCAGCGACCGGGCAGGCTCTGCTGCATGGCCGCCGCGATCGAGGATTTGCCCGAGCGTGGCGCGCCGTTGAGAATGACGATACGGCCGCTCATGCCGGGCTCCTTTTTGCGCTGCGGTGTCGAAATCGGCCACCCTGCCGCGACATTGTCTTGAACAAGATGATGGAGCGACACAATGGCCGAAATAGTCCAGTTGATGGACGGCATCCTGCTTGGCGAATGCCCGCGCTGGCACGATGGCAAATTCTGGTTCGCCGATTGGGTCGGCCAGAAGCTTCGTAGCATCGATGCCGATGGCCGCGTGGTGGTGGAGGCGAGCATTGCCTCGCTGCCCTTCTCGTTCGACTGGCTGGCCGATGGACGCATGCTGCTGGTGCACGCCGCCGACAATGACCTCAAGGTTCGGCAGGCCGATGGCAGCTTCACCCGCTTTGCCGATCTATCGGGTCTGTCGGCCTATGGCTGCAACGAAATCACTGTGCATCCGGCCGGGCATATCTATGTCAACAACGTCAATTTCGACTTTCCGGGCGGCGCATTCCAGCCCGGCTTCATCGCCCTGGTCGCCCCCGATGGCAGCGCCCGCAAGGTGGCCGAGGGCCTGTCGTTTCCCAATGGCATGGCCATCCTGGCCGATGGCAGGACGCTGGTCTGCGCCGAGAGCTTTACGGGCAATCTTACCGCCTTCGACATTGCCGAGGACGGGAGCCTGTCGGGCCGGCGGCTGTGGGCCAATGTCGGCAGCTATGGCAATGACGGCATCTGTGCCGATGCGGAAGGCGCCATCTGGACCTCGACCGGTCCCACCGTGCTGCGTGTCCGCGATGGCGGCGAAGTGCTCGAGCGTTTCGAGCTCGACCGCATGTGTTTTGCGGTGATGCTGGGCGGCGCCGACGGACGGACGCTCTACATGGTCGCCAATGAATGGACCGGAACGGTGGATGTGACCACGCCCACCGGCCGGGTCTTTTCCACCCGGGTCAGCGTGCCCCATGCCGGCTATCCCTGACGGGCGGCGACATGGGGCGAATGAAGGGGCCTACTTGGCGTTCTTGGCCATTTCGATGGAGTCCAGGATCACCTTCTTGGCGTCCTCGTAGCCACCGACATGGCTGATCTTGGCCCATTTGCCAGGCTCGAGATCCTTGTAGTGGGTGAAGAAGTGCTTCACGCGCTCGACCTGGATGGCCTGCATGTCGCCGATATCCTGGATGGCGTCATACATCTTGGTGAGCTTGGACACCGGCACGGCGAGGATCTTTTCGTCCTGGCCACCATCGTCTTCCATGAACAGCACGCCGATCGGGCGGCAGCGGACGACCGCGCCGGGCACCAGGGGGCGCGAATTCATGACGATGACGTCGAGCGGGTCGCCGTCGCCGCACAGGGTATGGGGCACGAAGCCGTAATTGCCCGGGTAGCGCATCGGGGTATAGAGGAAGCGGTCGACGAACAGGGCGCCACTGGCCTTGTCGATTTCGTACTTGATCGGCTCGCCGCCCATGGGCACTTCGATGATGACGTTGAGGTCGTCGGGCGGGTTCTTGCCGGTTGGGATGGCGTCGATGTTCATTTGGCTTCAGCTCTCGTTCATCGGGGAGGCGACAAAGTGGCCCGCGTTGTGCCCAACGCAGGCCGCAAAGGCAAGC
>CBFGMY010000256.1:0-4494 GCA_965650055.1 uncultured Devosia sp. | reverse complement strand
CTCGGCCGCGGTGGTCGCGCGCCTGGTTGGCGTCAAGGCCCTGGGCCGCGGCATGTCGATCATCTTCATCGGCGTTTCGCTGGCCACCATCGCCGCCCCCTCGATCGGCGCCGTCATCAGCGACTGGATCGGCTGGCGCGCCGCCATGACAGCAACCGCGGCCGCCGCGGTCCTCGCCATGCTGCTGCAGGCAGTCAGCCTGCCGAGCCTGCCCGCCAGCGAGAGCAACAGCCTGTTCGAAGTGTTCCGCCTCACCGCCCGGCGCGGCGTGCAGCTGGGCATGCTGGCCATCATTCTCGTGGTGACCGGCCATTTCTCGGCCTTCGTCTATGTCCGCGCCTATCTTGAGCAGGTCACGCAATTGCCGACCGCCACCGTTGCCCTGGCTCTGCTCGGCTATGGCGTAGCCAGCGTCGTCGGCAATGTCGTTGGCGGCAAGATGGCGGACAGCAATGTGCGCACCGCCCTGGTCTTTACCGGCCTGGTGCTGGGCGGCGCCATTCTGGGGCTGATGCTGTGGGGCGGTTCTGCAGCGCCGGCTTTGGCTCTGGTGGCGCTCTGGGGCTTCGGTTTTGGCACCGCCCCCATCGTGCTGCAGACCAAGCTCTCCAAGGAGGCGCTCGATGCCCTCGAAGCATCGGGCAGCCTGGTGGTGGTCTGCTTCCAGGTGGCCATCGCCCTCGGCGCCGCCATCGGCGGGCAGCTTGTGGACGTCTATGGCGTCGCCAGCGCCCTGCTGTTCGCCGGCATCGTGGCCCTGCTCGCCTTGCCGGTAGCCCTCGCCTCCAAGCGCACCTGACCCCGTGGCGCCGCCCCTGACGGTGGGCGGCGCGTTCTCCATACCCCTGTCTGGCGTGTTCACAGTCCCCGCCGCCCCGTCGCTCAGCCTCTGGGCTCCTTCCAGACAAGACGCCGATACAGCGTGGAGCGATCGACGTTCAACGCACGGGCCGCCGCGGACAGGTTTCCCTTGTGCAGGTCGACAGCGCTGCGCATCGCCGCTTCGGTGAGTTTGCCGAGATCCCCGTGCAACGATGCGGTTGACGCGGCCTGGACCACGGATCGCGGCAAAACCGCCAGGCTGATCGGTTCGCCCGGATCGTGCAGAGCCGCAATGGTTCGCAGGCAGCCGGCCAACTCGCGGAAGTTGCCGGGCCAGTGACAGAGCGCAAGCTGCTCCAATACCGGCTCCGGCAGAAGGCCATGCGCTGGCGAGATTTGACGCCACAAGGACGAGACCACGGCGCGCCGATCAGGCAGTTCGGCCAATGTGGGAAGCCTGATCGTGTATTGCGCGATGCGGAAATAGAGATCGGCACGGAAGGTGCCGGCTTCCACCATGGCATTGAGGTCGCGGTTGGTGGCGCAGATGGGAACAAAATCGGCCTTGTGAGGCGTTCCCCCACCAAGCGGCGAGATTTCCTTGTCCTGCAGGACGCGGAGCAGGCGCGATTGCAGCAGCAGCGGCATGTCGCCGATTTCGTCGAGGAAGAGGATGCCACCTTCGGCCTGCTGAACCAGACCCTTGGCGCCCTGCTTGCGCGCCCCGGTGAAGGCGCCCGGTTCATAGCCGAAGAGCTCCGCTTCGATCAGCGATTCAGGGAGCGCGGCGCAGTTGACGGCGACAAAGGGCTTGCCGCCGCGGACGGACTGGGCGTGCAGGTGGCGAGCGAAGACCTCCTTGCCGACGCCCGTCTCGCCAGTGATGAGCAAGGGTATTTCGGCATTGACCAGGCGAACCGCCTTGGCAAGGTCGGCGCGGGTCTGCGGGGTGAGAAAGGGCGCGGGCTGGACGGACCTGGCGACGCCCGCAGGCAGGCCGGCAACACGGCTCCTGACGACGCGTGGCTGGCTGATGGCGGCAAAGTACCGCTCGCCGCCGCGGGTACGGAGCTCGCCGCGATCCATGGCAAGGTCAGCCCCTTCGAATATCTCCTCACGGGTGGATTGGCGCAGCGCCTTGCGGTCAAGGCCAACCAGATGAAGGGCGCGCCGATTGCCCGCGACGAGCCTGGCGCCATCGAAAACGAGAATACCCTCGCGCGCCGTGCCCAGCAGATCGGCCGAGCGGTGGAAGCGCACCACGGTCATCTCCCCAAAATCGCGCGCGAAGAAGCGATGCTCGATCTGCTCGACGGCGAGGCGGATCAGGCCCATGGCGTGGGTGTGCTCGGCGGATGCGTGGCCTGACATGTCGAGGACCCCAGCGAGCTTGCCGTAGGGGTCGAAGATCGGGCTGGCGGCGCAGTGGAGAATGCCGTGCGGCTCGAAGAAGTGTTCGGCCCCGTGCACCTCGATGGCGCGGCGTTCGGCCATGGCCGTTCCGATAGCGTTGGTGCCGGTGACGGTTTCGGACCATGCAACGCCGGGGCGCAGGGCGACCGCTGCCGCCTGCCCCGCAAATTCGGGGCTGCCGGCAGTGTCGAGCACGATGCCCTTGGCATCGGTGAGGATGACCACGCTGTCGGTCAGCTTGGCTTCGATACGCAGCGAAACCAGTTCGGAGCGCGAGAGCAGGCGCAGGGTCTCGTTCCGCTCGTGCAGGGCTCGCAATTCGGCGGTGGTCATCGGCTCGGCCCGGATGGCGCTGCCCGCGTCGAGACCCTGCTCGGCGCAGCGCTGCCACGACCGCAGGATCGGTGGCGGTACCAGGCCATCGGGTGGCATGTGGCCAGAGAAGAATTTTTCGCGGGCCGATGCAAGGGCCGTGGCAGACGCCAAGTTCATCTCTCAATCCTCCCTATTGTGGCAGTTTGCAACAGGTGTTGCGCCCGCCATCGTTCTAGGTTGCGGCAAAGTGTTGCACCTGAACTTCCGGTCCGTCCAGAAAATTGCGACGCGGGAATAGCTCCGCTTTTGCATCAATGACTTAGCCTCTACTGGCACAGCGGTTGCAGAGACATGGCCATCCAATAAAGGGAGGATGCCATGAACAAACCGGAATTCGTCGGCCAGCGGACCAAGTCTCCGTTCAACGCCAGGTACGGCAACTATATCGGTGGGCAATGGGTGGACGCCGCGGACGGCGAAACGTTCGAGAACATATCGCCGGTCACCGGTCAGGTGATCTGCGAAGTGGCGCGGTCCAAGGCGATCGACGTGGAGCGGGCGCTGGATGCGGCGCATAAGGCGGCTCCGGCCTGGGGCACGACCTCGGTGGCGCAGCGCGCATTGCTGCTCAACAGGATAGCCGACCGGATGGAGGAGCATCTGGACGAAATCGCGCTGGCCGAAACCTGGGACAATGGCAAGCCGATCCGCGAGACGACCGCGGCCGACATTCCACTGGCCATCGACCATTTCCGCTACTTTGCCGGGGCGATCCGGGCACAGGAGGGCGGCATTTCCCAACTCGACAATGACACGGTGGCCTATCACTTCCACGAGCCGCTGGGCGTGGTGGGGCAGATCATTCCGTGGAATTTCCCGATCCTGATGGCAGTATGGAAGCTGGCGCCAGCACTGGCGGCCGGCAATGCGGTGGTGCTGAAGCCGGCCGAGCAGACGCCGGCTTCGATTCTGTTCCTGATGGAACTGATCCAGGACATCCTGCCGCCCGGCGTGGTCAACATCGTCAACGGCTTCGGCCTCGAGGCCGGCAAGCCACTGGCCTCGTCCAACCGCATCGCCAAGATTGCCTTTACCGGCGAGACGTCGACGGGCCGGCTGATCATGCAATATGCCAGCCAGAACCTGATCCCGGTAACGCTGGAACTGGGCGGCAAATCGCCCAATATCTTCTTTGCCGACGTACTGGCCGAGGATGACGACTTTTTCGACAAGGCGCTGGAAGGGTTTGCGATGTTCGCGCTCAACCAGGGCGAGGTGTGCACCTGCCCCAGCCGGGCGCTGATCCAGCAAAGCGTCTATGACCGCTTCATGGAACGGGCGATCAAGCGCGTGGAGGCCATCAAGCAGGGGTCGCCGTTCGAGATGTCGACCATGATCGGCGCCCAGGCATCCAGCGAACAGCTCGAAAAGATCCTGGGCTATCTCGATATCGGCAGGCAGGAAGGCGCCAAGGTCCTGACCGGCGGCGAGCGCAACCATCTGGATGGCCAGCTGGCCGGCGGCTACTACGTCAAGCCGACGGTGTTCGAGGGCCACAACAAGATGCGCATCTTCCAGGAGGAGATCTTCGGGCCGGTGCTGTCGGTCACGCCCTTCGACACCGACGATGAGGCGCTCTCTATCGCCAACGACACGCTCTACGGGCTTGGCGCCGGTATATGGACCCGAGACATGAACCGCGCCTATCGCTTCGGCCGCGGTATCCAGGCTGGGCGGGTGTGGACCAATTGCTACCACCTCTACCCGGCGCATGCTGCCTTCGGCGGCTACAAGAAGTCAGGCATCGGGCGCGAGACCCACAAGATGATGCTCGACCATTACCAGCAGACCAAGAACGTGCTGGTGAGCTACAGCCCGAAGGCGCTCGGATTCTTTTAGTGAGTGCCACGCCTTGTTTCGTCCCTCCCCTTGATGGGGAGAACG
>CBFGMY010000255.1:0-4656 GCA_965650055.1 uncultured Devosia sp. | reverse complement strand
GCCTATCCGCACAAGATCCTGACCGGCCGCCGCGACCGCATCCGCACCCTGCGCCAGAAGGATGGGCTTTCCGGCTTCACCCGTCGGGCCGAGAGCGAATACGACCCGTTCGGCGCCGGCCATTCCTCCACCTCCATTTCCGCCGGCCTCGGCATGGCAGTGGCCAGCGATCTCATGGACAAGCCGCGCAATGTCGTGGCCGTCATCGGCGATGGCGCCATGTCCGCTGGCATGGCCTATGAAGCGATGAACAATGCCGGCGCCATGGATGCCCGGTTGATCGTCGTGCTCAACGACAACGACATGTCCATTGCCCCGCCGACCGGCGCGCTGCGCACCTATCTGGCGCGCCTCGTCTCCGGCCCGGTCTATCGCGGCACCCGCGAGGCGGCCAAGACTGTCGTCAGCAAGCTGCCCAAGTTCATCCACGAACCAGCCCGCAAGACCGAAGAATTCGCCCGCTCCTTCTTCACCGGCGGCACGCTGTTCGAAGAACTCGGCTTCTACTATGTCGGTCCGGTTGACGGGCATGACCTCGAAAACCTGCTGCCCATCTTCGAGAATGTGCGCGACGCCGCTGAGGGCCCGATCCTGGTCCATCTGGTCACCCAGAAAGGCAAGGGCTATGCCCCGGCTGAGCATTCCGCCGACAAGTATCATGGCGTTTCGAAGTTCAACGTCATCACCGGCGCCCAGGCCAAGGCTGCGTCCAACGCGCCGTCCTATACTTCGGTCTTCGCCGAGAGCCTGATCCAGGAAGCCAATGACGATCCACGCATTGTCGCCATCACCGCGGCCATGCCATCGGGCACCGGCCTCGACAAGTTCGCCGAGATCCACCCCAGCCGCATCTTCGATGTCGGCATAGCCGAGCAGCATGCCGTGACGTTCGCGGCGGGCATGGCCAGCGAAGGCATGCGCCCCTTCTGCGCCATCTATTCCACCTTCCTGCAGCGCGCCTATGACCAGGTCGTGCATGACGTGGCCATCCAGCACCTGCCGGTGCGCTTCGCCATCGACCGTGCCGGCTATGTCGGTGCCGATGGCCCGACCCATGCCGGCAATTATGACGCCGCCTATCTCGGCGCCATCCCCGGCATCGTGCAGATGGCGGCCGCCGACGAGGCCGAACTGCGCCATATGGTGGCCACCGCCGCCGCCTATGACAATGGCCCAATCGCCTTCCGCTATCCGCGCGGCGAAGGCCTGGGCGTCGACATGCCGGCCCGCGGCCAGGTCCTGCCCATCGGCAAGGGCCGCATCGTCCGCCAGGGCGCCACCATCGCCATCCTCAGCTATGGCACGCGCCTGGGCGAAGTGCTCGCCGCCGCCGACAAGCTGGCCGCACTGGGCCTCAACCCCACCGTCGCCGATGCCCGCTTTTTGAAGCCGCTCGACGAAGAGCTGATCGCCCGCCTGGCCACCACGCATGACGTGCTGCTGACGACCGAGGAAGGCTCCATCGGCGGCTTCGGCAGCCATGTCGCCACCTTCCTCGCCAGCAACGGCCTGCTCGATGGCAAGCTGCGTTTCCGCCCGCTGATGATCCCGGATACCTTTGTCGAGCATGCCAGCCAGGCCGACATGTATGCCGCCGCCGGCCTGGACCGGTCAGGCATCGTCGCCACGGCGCTGACCACGCTGGGCTATGACGAAGCCGCCATGGCAGCAGCCCTGGGCCAGATCAGCTAGCCGTTCCTTACCCCGGTCGAGAGCGCGATATCGGCCTCGAACACCGTGCCGCCCTCATTGCGGAATGTGTGCGTGCCGTCCATTTGCGCGACAACGCCCTTGATGAGCCGCATCCCCATGCTGCCGCCCGTCAGGCGCTCCGGCTCGATCCCGACGCCTGTGTCGCGCACCGACAACTGTGCCCGTCCACCCGCACTCTGGCGCAGCCCCACCGTGATGGTGCCGCCACCATCGGCAACAGCATATTTGCAGGCATTGGTCACCAGCTCGCTCAGCAGCAGGGCCAGCGGCGTCGCATGGTCGCGATCGACCGGGATATGGTCGACCTCGTAGTTGACCACCGCAGCCGAGCCATAGGCCATCATCACCTCATCGACCACCGCGGGGATGAAGTCATGCGCGTCGATATCCTCGTAGCGGTCGTGCTTGTAGATATGCTCGTGCATCGCCGCCATGGCAGCGAACCGGCTCTGCAGGTCGAGCTTGGCGGCCTGTGGCAAGTCTTGCATGCGCACGAGCGACTGCACCGATTGCAGGTTGTTCTTCACCCGATGGTGGATTTCGCGGAACAGCATGGTGTTGGCCTCGAGCGAAGCCTGCAGCGCCCTCGCCTGGGCCGCGTCGCGATAGAGCAGCCGCACGATCCAGGCGCAACCCAGCACCAGCCCGAGCACGATGGGCGAGACGATGATGAACACCGCGACCACCGCACCTCTGAAGTTCGCCCAGGTCTGCGCCGAACCCACAGAGGCTATGGCGATGATATTGGTGTCCGGCACGCGGCGATAACTGACGACGCGCGCCACCCCGTCGACCGGCGAGCGCTCCGAAGTATAGGTCCCGGTATCGGCCGCTGTCAGATACTGGGTGAAGAGCGGCGTCGAGCTCAGATCGACCGGCCCTTCGGTCGGCGGAAAGCGCGCGATCAGTTGCCCGTCGTCGCGCACCAGGCTGATCGTCGACGTATCCTCGAAGTCGAGGTTGCGCCACAGCTCCTCCAACAGCGTCTCGGGAAACGAGACCATGATGGCGCCGGCGAATTTGCCCGCGCGTTCCACCCGTTTGCTGAACACGAAGATGCGGTCGCCCGTCAGCCGGCTGACCAGCAGCGGCGAGGTGTAGAACGGCGCGCCGTCCCGCACGGCAATGTAATAGTCGCGGTCGGCCACCGACACCGCGCTGGCCCCTTCCACCGTCGCGTAGATCGTCTTGGCCTCTGCGTCGATGATGTAAACCTGCGTTACAGACGGCAGCCCTTCGAGCACCGGCCCCAGGTCTGCGATGGTGCCCGACATGGCCGGGCCCAATGCGGCATCCACGCGCCGCAGCGTCTGGTGCGCCACCTCGGCGATCCAGAACGCATTGCTTGAAACGACCTGCACGGCGGCGCTGGAGCGCTCGACCAGCCGCTCCTCCGTCTGCCTGATGCCAATGGCGAGAAAGTACCCGAATATCGCCGCAAAGACGGCAAGAAACACCAGCATGAGACCGATGGCGGCCGGGATGGCGGACACTGTCCTCCTGGCGATACGTGGCTGCTCCAGTCTTGCCTCCCCCATGACCACATCGACGGGCCACGCCAGTAACGAACGGCCGCCGCGCCAGTTGCGTGCTAGTCGATGTAATTCGTCGGCACGCCGGTGGCCAGTTTCACCGTCTCCATCGAGATATAGGCCGACATGTCGAACAGCTCGACCCGTCCCACCAGGCGCCGATAGATCACGTCGTAATGCTCCACATTGGGCAGCACCAGCTTGAGGATATAGTCGAAATTGCCGGTGAGCCGATGCACCTCGACGATTTCGGGGATGGCGCTCACCGCCGCGTGGAATTCGTCCAGCCACCCCGCCTCATGCTTGCCGGTGCGCACGATGACGAACACGGTCGTCGGCAGACCCACCTTCTTGCGGTCGAGCACCGCGACGCTGCGCGCGATATAGCCATCTTCGCGCAGCCGGGTGATCCGCCGCGAACAGGCCGACGCCGACAGCGCCACCGCATCGGCGACATCGTTCACCGCCATCTCGGCATTGGCCTGCAGCAGATCGAGGATTTTGCGGTCGCGGTCGTCAAGCATGCGCTATTTCTGCATGATTCAGCACCGCTGCGCAAACAGGAAGCGCCGTCAGGCAATTTTACAATCGCAAGATGCGTGCACTTTGTGGGGACGGGCCCACTTTGCACACCGCTTGCACGGCATCTGCCGCACACTGGTGTCACTAGAGGAGTGCGTCACCATGAAGACCATCGGCCTGATCGGCGGCATGAGCTGGGAATCCACCGCAGTCTATTACCGCCTCATCAACGAGGCGGTGCGACGCCAGCGGGGTGGCCTGCACTCCGCCGAGATTGCCATGCGTTCGCTGGATTTTGTCAGCGTGGTCGAACTGCAGAAAGCCGGTCGCTGGGACGAGGCCGGCCGGTTGCTGGGCGAGGCAGGCGCCGGCCTCGCGCGCTCCGGCGCGGCCTGCGTGCTGATCTGCACCAACACCATGCACCTGGTAGCCGACCCGGTCGCCGCCATGAGCGGCGTCCCCCTCATCGACATCATCGATGAAACCGCCTCTGCCCTGCGCGCCGATAACAGGCGCAAGCCGCTGCTGCTCGCCACCCGCTACACCATGGAACACGGTTTCTACGTCGAGCGCATGGCCCGCCATGGTATCGAAGTCGTCGTGCCCGACAGCGATGATCGCGGCGTGGTGCATGATGTGATCTTCAACGAGCTCTGCCAGGGCCAGGTGCGCGACGCCTCGCGCGCCCGCTATCTCGCCATCATCGAGGCGGCACGAGCCAGGGGCATCGACTCGGTCATCCTGGGCTGCACCGAAATCTCGCTGCTGGTCGATCCCGCCGCCCTGCCCCTTCCCGGCTATGACTCCACCGCCATCCACGCCGATGCCGCCGTGCGTTTCGCATTGGCAGACGAGCTGGAGCGCGCCGCCTGACGGCCGGCCCGGCGAC
>CBFGMY010000254.1:0-4712 GCA_965650055.1 uncultured Devosia sp. | reverse complement strand
AGAACGACATCCTCAAGGAGTTCATGGTCCGCAACACCTATATCTATCCGCCCGAACCCAGCATGCGGATCGTCGGCGATATCATCGCCCATACGGCGCGGCACATGCCCAAGTTCAACTCGATCTCGATCTCGGGCTACCACATGCACGAGGCCGGGGCGACGGCGGTGCAGGAACTGGCCTATACCCTGGCCGACGGCATGGAATATGTCCGCGCCGCCCAGGCGCGCGGCCTCGATATCGATGCCTTTGCCGGCCGCCTCAGCTTCTTTTTCGGCATCGGCATGAACTTCTTCCTCGAAGTCGCCAAGCTCCGCGCCGCCCGCCAGCTATGGAGCGAGATCATGACGGGGCTCGGGGCGAAAGACCCGCGCTCCAAGATGCTGCGCACCCATTGCCAGACCTCGGGCGTGTCGCTGACCGAGCAGGACCCGCACAACAATATCGTGCGCACCACCATCGAGGCGCTGGCGGCGACGTTGGGCGGCACGCAGTCGCTCCATACCAACAGCTTCGACGAAGCCATCGCGCTGCCGACCGAATTCTCCAGTCGCATCGCCCGCAATACCCAGCTGATCCTGCAGCATGAAAGCCGCATCACCGACGTGGTCGACCCGCTGGGCGGCTCCTACTATGTCGAGGCGCTGACGGCTGAGCTGGTCAAGGGCGCCAAGATCCTGATCGGCGAAGCCGAAGCCGTTGGCGGCATGACCCAGGCGGTGCAATCTGGCCTGCCCAAGCTCGAAATCGAGAAGGCGGCGGCGCTGCGCCAGGCCCGGGTCGATCGCGGCGAGGATGTCATTGTCGGCGTCAACCGCTACCGGCTCGACGTCGAGGACGCCATCGAGGTGCGGCAGATCGACAATGCCAAGGTGCGCGCCGAACAGGTGGCACTGCTGCAACGCGTTCGCGCCACGCGCGACGAAGCCAAGTGCCAGTCCATGCTGTCGGCCCTCCGCGAATACGCCGCCAAGGACGAGGGTAACCTGCTCGAAGCGGCCATCGAGGCAGCCCGCGCCCGCGCCACCCTGGGCGAGATCAGCCAGGCGATGGAAGACGTATTCGGCCGCCATTCGGCCGTCACCCGCGTCATTTCCGGCGTCTATGCCGGCGGCTATGGCGACGACCCCGAATTCTCTGCCATTGCCGGCCGCATCGACGCCTTCAAGGCCGCCCGCGGCCGCGCCCCCTCGATCTTCATCGCCAAGATGGGCCAGGACGGCCACGATCGCGGCGCCAAGATCATCGCCTCGGCCTTCGCCGATCTGGGCTTTGCCGTGCATATGGGCGACCTGTTCGAAACGGCCCCTGAGGTCGCCGCCCATGTCGACGACCTCAAGGTCGACGCGGTCGGCGTCTCCTCGCTCGCCGCCGGGCACAAGACGCTGGTGCCCGAACTGATCGCGGCATTGCGGGACCGCGAACTGGGCGAGGTCACCGTCATCGTGGGCGGCGTCATCCCCGAGCAGGACTACGACTTCCTGTTCGATTGCGGCGTGGCCGGCATTTTCGGCCCCGGCACCAACGTGCTGAGCGCAGCGTTTTCGGTGCTGAGCCAGATCGAGGGAAGGCTGAGCAATCGATGATCGGCCGCCTCAATCATATCGCCATAGCCGTGCCCGATCTCGCAAGCGCCTCGGCGAAATACCGCGACCTGCTTGGCGCCCATGTCGGCCAGCCGCAGGCGCTGCCCGAGCATGGTGTCACCGTCGTCTTCATCGACACCGGCAACAGCAAGGTGGAACTGCTCGAGCCCCTCGGCGAGGCTTCGCCCATAGCGGCGTTCCTGGCCAAGAATCCATCCGGCGGCATGCATCACATCTGCTTTGAAGTGCCCGACATCGCCGCGGCGGCGGCCACGCTCAGCGCCGGTGGCGCGCGCGTGCTCGGTGACGGCACGCCCAGGATCGGTGCGCATGGCAAGCCGGTGCTGTTTTTGCATCCGAAAGACTTCGATGGCACGCTGATCGAACTCGAAGAGGTTTGATCCAGCCATGAGCGAAACCACCGATCGGCACCAGGCCATCGTGGAACTGGCCCGCGCCGAAAACCGCGTCAGCGTCGATACCCTCGCGGCGCATTTCGGCGTCTCGGTGCAGACCATCCGCAAGGATCTCAACCAGCTCTGCGATCAGCGCCTGCTGACGCGCATCCATGGTGGCGCGACGCTGCCATCGGGGGTGGAGAACCTCGAATATGAGGCGCGACGGCGCATCGCAGCCGAGGCCAAGGATGCCATCGGCCTGGCCACGGCGGCGCTCATTCCCAATGACGCGTCGCTCTTCATCAACATCGGAACCACGACCGAGGCCGTGAGCCAGGCACTGCTCGACCATTCGGGGCTCCTGGTCATCACCAACAACATCAATGTCGCCAACCGCATGCGGGTCTATCCGCGCTTCGAGGTGGTGATTGCCGGTGGTGTGGTGCGCCCCTCCGATGGCGGCATTGTCGGGGAAGCCGCCGCCGGCTTCTTCTCCCAGTTCAAGGTCGATTACGCCATTATCGGCGCCTCGGCGCTCGACGACGAAGGCACGCTGCTCGACTATGACTATCGCGAGGTGAAGGTGGCACAAGCCATCATCGCCAATGCGCGCCATGTGATCCTGGTGGCCGACCAGAGCAAATTCGCCCGCTCGGCCCCGGTGCGCATCGCCCGCATCGACCAGGTCGCGACTTTCGTCACCGATCATTGTCCGTCCGAGCGCTTCCGGGCCCAGTGCCAGGTCGCTGGCGTCGACTTGATCGAAGCGCGTTAGCGCCCCGCTAACCAAACAGCCCGGTTCTGCCTTGCCGTAAGCCCCCATAAACCCGGGGGGCGCACATTGCCTGCTTGGCTGGCCCCAGGGCCATGGCGGGTATGGTGACTTGGACGCGAACGCAGCACATCAGCAGGAGCATCGCCTGAGCTGGCTTCGGCCCGCGCTGTTGCCCGGCCTTTTGGCGCTGGCCTTGCTGATCGCAGGCGGCGTCTATCTGGATCGCCAGAGCAGTGTACTCAACCAGGAACGCGCGCGTGCCCAGGTCCAGGCCGAGATGTCGCTGATCCGCGCCAAGCTCGAAGGCAATATCAGCAGCAATATTCAGCTGGTGCGCGGCCTGGTCGCGGTCATGGCCACCGATCCCCACATGGATCAGGGGCGCTTCGCGGCGCTGGTTTCCAACCTGTTCGAGGAACGGACCCAGCTGCGCTCGGTCGCCGCAGCGCCAGACCTGGTGGTCAGCATGACCTACCCGCTGGCCGGCAATGAAAAGGTGATCGGCCTCGACTATCGGCGCAATGATGCGCAGCGCGAGGCGGCGCTGCGCGCCCGCGATACCGGCAAACTGGTCCTGGCCGGGCCGGTCCTGCTGGTGCAGGGCGGACGCGGCTTTGTCGGCCGTTTCCCCGTTTACACCGACTCGCCGGGCGGCCGCATCTTCTGGGGGATTATCGCCGCGGTGGTCGATGCCGACCGGCTCTATGCCGATAGCGGGTTGACCGACGACAATCTGGGCATCCTGGTTTCGATCAGAGGCCGGGATGGCACTGGCAACCACGGCGCGCCCTTCTTCGGGCCCGATCTCAGCTATGCCGATCCGTTGACGGCAGAAGTCGTCCTGCCATCGGGCACCTGGGAGATCGCCGCCATCCCCAAGGGCGGCTGGTCGACCGCTGCCGGCAATAACTGGCCGATGCGGGCGCTGATGGTGTTGGCTGGCGCGCTGATCCTGCTGCCCATCGGCATTACCGGACGCCTGCTCGGCGAACGGCAGCAGCATTTCCTTGAGCTCAAGGTGCGCGAGCGCGCTTTCGAAGCACTGTCCCGCCGGCTGGGTCTCGCCCTTGACGTGTCCAAGGTGGGTGTGTGGGAAATGGACCTCAAGACCGGCAAGGAAACCTGGGACGACCGGACCAATGAACTCTACGGCTTGCCGGCCGATGGCGGCCCGCGCAACCATGACGACTGGCAGCGGGCGGTGCATCCGGAAGACCAGGCCCGCTTCGAGGCTGACTTCCGCCGCATGATCGATAGCGGCCGCTATGAGGCGACCTATCGCGTCATGCTCGCCGATGGCACGCTGCGCCATGTCCGGTCCGTCGCCGCCTTGTTCCGCGAACCTGGCGTGCCGGAACGGGTCATCGGGGTAAACTGGGATGTCACGGCCGACGTGGCGCTCAACGAGGACTTGCGCCGCGCCACCCAGCTGACCGAGGCGCGCAACTACGAGCTGGAGCTCGCCCGCGTCCGCATCGAGCACAATTCCCTGCATGACAGCCTGACCGGCCTGCCCAATCGGCGCTATCTGGACGACATGCTCCGGCGCCATGCCACGACCGGCTATGGCGACAGCGGCAGCATGGCGCTGCTGCATATCGACCTGGATCGCTTCAAGCAGATCAACGACACCATGGGCCACGCCGCAGGCGATGCCATGCTGGTGCATGCCAGTACGGTGCTGCGCGACAATTGCAGCCGGGACGATTTCGTCGCCCGCATCGGCGGCGACGAGTTCGTGGTGCTGACGACGGCCAGCGGGGGCGATATCGAGTTGGGGGCGCTGGCGGAACGCATCGTGACGCAGATGCGCCAGCCCGTGACCTATGAGGGGCATGAATGCCGCTTCGGCGTCAGCATCGGCATCGCCGCCGACCGCGCAGCGCCGCTCGACGCCAAGCGCCTGCTGATCTATGCCGACATCGCGCTCTATCGGGCCAAGGCACGCGGTCG
>CBFGMY010000253.1:0-4719 GCA_965650055.1 uncultured Devosia sp. | reverse complement strand
CGAGCTTCCACGCCGAGGGCCCCACCTGGGCGCCCAATGGCCGCGTCATCATGTTCTTCCAGGATCCGGGCGGCAATGACGGCCCCAAGCTGATGAGCGTGGATATCTGGGGCCGTAACCTCTTGACCATCCCGACCGAAAGCTATGCCAGCGACCCAGCCTGGTCGGGGCTGCGGGCTTAGCACCGTACTTGCGGCTCTTGCCCTCCCTCCCCCTTGAGGGGAGGGTAGCGCAGCTAGGCCGGGAGGCCATAGCGGAGCTGGGGAGGGGGTGGATCTGTGGCTCACTGAAGGACCCCCACCCTCGATCCCTCCCCTCAAGGGGGAGGGAAGCCCGACTGATACCGTCGGATGCAACCTCCAAGCTCAGGTGAACCCATGACCATCCTCGCCCCAACGCCGCCCATGGGCTGGAACAGCTGGAACAGCTTTGCCACCACGATCAACGAGGCGCAGGCGCTGGAGACGGCGGCCATCATGGCCGACAAGCTCCTGCCTTCGGGCTATGACGTCTTTACCATCGACATCCAATGGTATGAGCCGGCGGCGCAGAGCTACACCTACAATGCTAGGCCCATCCCAACGATGGACGGCTTCGGCCGGGTGACGCCGGCCCTCAACCGCTTTCCGTCGGCCGCCAACGGCGTGGGCTTCAAGGCCATTGCCGACAAGGTGCACGCGCTGGGGCTGAAATTCGCCATCCACATCATGCGCGGCATCCCCAAATTGGCGGTGGAACAGAACCTGCCGGTATCGGGCACCAATCTTCATGCGGCCGATATTGCCGACACGAGCAGCATCTGCAGCTGGAACCCGGACATGTATGGCGTCGACATGTCCAAGCCCGGCGCCCAGGCCTATTACGACTCCATCTTCGCGCTCTATGCCTCCTGGGGTGTCGACTTCATCAAGATGGACGACATGAGCCGGCCCTATGATGCGCATGCGCCCGAGATCGAGGCGGCCGCGCTGGCCATCCGCAGTTCCGGCCGGCCGATGGTGCTATCGCTGTCGCCGGGCGAGACGCCGCTGCTGCGGGGTGCGCATGTGCAGGCCCATGCCCAGATGTGGCGCATCAGCGATGATTTCTGGGACGAGTGGGCCATGCTCGAGGCGCAGTTTACGCGGCTCGAAAACTGGAACCCGTGGCGCAAGCCGGGCGCCTGGCCCGATGCCGACATGCTGCCGCTGGGCCGGCTGGCGCTGGGCGACCGCGACACCAATTTCACCGTCGACGAGCAGCAGACGCTGATGACCCTGTGGTCGATCGCCCGCTCGCCGCTGATCATGGGCGGCGACCTGCGCCATCTCGACGATGCCACGCTCAAGCTGCTGACCAATGCCGAGGTGCTTGAGGTCAACCAGCGCTCGAGCGACAACCAGCCGCATTTCGAACTGGATGGCACCCGCATCTGGTCGGCCCGGGCGGACAATGGCGATCACTACCTGGCACTGTTCAACACGTCCAAGGCCGAGAAGGTTGTGCCGTTCAAGCTGTCGCGGCTGGGTATTAGCGGGGCGGTAGCGGTTCGCGATCTCTGGACGCAGCGGGATATTGGCAGCGCCAGCGGTGAGATTTCGGTCACCCTGCCCAGCCACGGCTCGGCACTTTATCGGCTGTCAGCTGCCTGATCCAACCCATACGCGATGTCATCCCGGCGAAGGCCGGGATCCATGTCCGCCGTGGCGTTCCAGCACATCCAGCGTCGGGGCGAGGCCACCGCATGGATTCCGGCCTTCGCCGGAATGACATCGCGGGTAAAACACGCCCGGACTTAACCTTAACGTGATCGCCCACCATTCCTGTGGCAAACCTGCATCATCACGAAAAAGCCCGGATTCCCGCCACATTGGCGCCCGAATAGGACAAGATTAACCACTCTGGAAAACCCGGCCTTAAGATTAAGCGCGGTAAATGCCGTACTTAAGATTGTTGCCTTTCAGGAGCTTCCCCGTGGTCATTACCGCACCCCTCAACACCGCGTTGCGCGCTGCCGCGATGCTGCTTTTCGTCGTGGTCATCGCGGCCTGTTCGCGCACGCCCAATGCCATGCCGACCGGCGTCGGCAACCTCGGACCGGGCGGTGGTGCCCCGGGCAGCCAGCAGGAATTCCTGGTTTCGGTCGGTGACCGCGTGTTCTTCGAGACCGATTCGAGCTCGCTGACCTCGGAAGCCGCAGCGACCCTGGACAAGCAGGCCGCCTGGCTCAACCAGTACCAGAACTACCGCATCATGATCGAAGGCCATGCCGACGAGCGCGGTACCCGCGAATACAATATCGCCCTGGGCGCCCGCCGCGCTTCGGTGGTGGTGAACTACCTCGTCTCCAAGGGTGTCAACGGACAGCGCATCACCAGCCAGTCCTTCGGCAAGGAACGCCCGGTGGCGATCTGTAACGACATTTCCTGCTGGTCGCAGAACCGCCGCGCGGTCACCGTCGTCCAGTAAGACTTCGGCTTTCCCCAGCGGGAGAGCCACACCCATCCAGTGCAAACTGGAGGCAAGAGCGCCCGGAGCCGCGTATTTGGCCCGGGCGCTTTCTTTTGACCAAAATTGCCCTTTATCCGCAGCTGCATCGGCACCATGTTGTGCACGAGTTTCAGCGCGTTGGAGGCGTCGTTTGCAGTTATCGGCAATTCTTCGAGAGGGACGGACGGCGCTTTGCACGATCGCTGCCGCCCTGATCATCACCGCTCCCGTCATGGCGGCGCAGGCCACCATCCTGCCGCCGGCCGACCTTGGCAGCCTCACCCTCACCGATGCCGCGCCAGAGCGCATCCATGTCGCCCAGGCGCAGGATACCGCGCAGCTGCTGGTACGCATCCAGCAGCTCGAAGAGCAGCTGCGACTGCAGAACGGCCAGATCGAGGGCCTGACCTTCCAGCTGACGCAGCTGCAGGAAATCCTCAACCGCATGCAGGAAGACAACGAGTTCCGCTTTCAGGCGCTGGAAGGCGGTGCCGGCCCAAAACCTGATGCGGCAACCCAACCGGGCGGCGCGACGCAGCCCGAGGCGTTGCCGCAGGACCCCAATGCCGTACCCGCTCCCCTGGACGCCAACGGCGTTCCAGTCGACCCCAATGCGGTGCCCACCGACGCCAATGGCGTGCCACTGACCGACATTCCCGAACAGGGCGTGCAGCCGCTGCCGGGCGAGGCCGAATTCGACCCGACCTTCAACGATGGCTCAGCCGCGCCGACCGATGCAGTCGGCGAATCCGCCGATCCGCTGGTTGGCACCGGGGCGGACGGCGGCGTCGACCTCACCACCGGTCAGCCGATGGACCTGAGCTTTGACCCGGCAGCGGCCAATTCGGGTAATCCGGACGCCGATGCGCAGTTCGCCGCCGGCTACGACGCCCTCACCAAGGGCGATTATGCCTTTGCCGAAGAC
The DNA here is from genome assembly GCA_965650055.1 of uncultured Devosia sp. GTDB lineage: Bacteria > Pseudomonadota > Alphaproteobacteria > Rhizobiales > Devosiaceae > Devosia. The sequence continues at coordinate 1,325 of CBFGMY010000253.1, read as the reverse complement.
CAGTTCAGCCAGTATCTGGAGCTCTATCCCGATAGCCAGCAGGCGCCCGACGCCGCCAGTTTCCTGGGCGATGTGCTGATCCAGCGCGCCGCCTATGACGAGGCTGCCGAGGTGCTGCTCAACGCCTTCCAGAAGGCGCCTGATAGCAAGCAGGCGCCGGACCTGCTGCTCAAGCTGGGCATGTCGCTTTCGGGCGCCGGCGAGCGCGAGACCGCCTGCCGCACCTTTGCGGAGATCGACAGGCGCTACACCACGCTCGAAGCGGCCTTCATCACGCGACTGGGCGAGGAAAAGTCCCGGGCTGAATGCCCGCCCGCGTGACCCCTGACATCGACGACGCGGCAGGGCTCAATGCCCTGTTCGCGGCCGTTGCAGGCGAGCAGGCCATTGCGCTGGCCGTCTCGGGTGGTGCCGACAGCCTTGCCTTGATGCTGCTGGCGCAACGCTGGGCCGCGAGCCTTGATGCTCCGCCGCGCCTTTTCGTCTATTCGGTCGATCATGGCCTGCGCCCCGAAGCGGCGTCCGAGGTCGCCATGGTGCTGCGGACCGCAGAAGCGCTCGGTCTTGCCGCGCGTGGCCTCCCCTGGACGGGCGCCAAGCCTGAAACCGGCATGCAGGAAGCGGCGCGCATTGCCCGCTACCGGCTGATGGGATCAGCCATGGCCGAAGATGGCGCCACGGTGCTGCTGACGGCCCATCACCAGCAGGACCAGGCCGAGACGGTGCTGATGCGCATGGCGCATGGCAGCGGCATCGAGGGCCTCAAGGGCATGGCCGGCATGGCCGATATCGAGGGTATCCGGGTACATCGTCCGCTGTTGGCGGTTGATCCGGCGGCGCTGCGCGCCGTGGTCGATGCGGCTGGCCTCGTGCCGGCAGAGGACCCCTCCAATGCCGATCCCCATTACGAGCGCGTGCGTTGGCGCCAGGCGCTGCCGCAGCTGGCCGCCCTGGGTCTCGATGCGCCCGCATTGACCCTGTTCGCCGACCGCATGGCCGAGGCCGATGCGGCCATCGGCCAGATGGCCGATGGCTGCTTCACCGAAATCGTGCGGCTCGATGGCTTCGGCGCCGCCCGGATCGAGCTGACGCCGTTTGTCGGCCTCAGCCACGCCATTTCGACCCGCCTGCTGGGCCGGGTGCTCAACATTGTCGGCGGCCGGCAGAAACCACGCGCCCTGGGACAGGTGGAGCGGTTGCGCCAGACCATTGCCGAGCAGGGGCTCGCCAAGGCCACAACCGTTCTGGGCTGCGTCATCCGCATCAAGGACGGCGCGGTCGCGGTTGCCCGCGAGCCTGGCCGCTCGCTGCCGCCGGATGCCCTG
>CBFGMY010000252.1:0-4935 GCA_965650055.1 uncultured Devosia sp. | reverse complement strand
TATCGGGGCTCTCAACACCCCCTCCCAACCTCCCCCGTCGAGGGGGAGGTGCCGCCCCGGTGGGTGTGGGGCGATCCCGGCCATTCGAGCGTAGCTCTCATGGCCTTGTCGGCTCAAATCGCTCCACCGGAGCGATCTGCCCTAGAGGGACGCCGCCAAGCCCATCGGATAGGGCAGATACCCGGCAAACCCCGTCAGCTTCCACGCGCCGGCGACCTTGCGCAGGAAATACAGCGTCTGCCAGTTCAGCACGTCCTTGCCGCCATCGCTGAGCCTGATCTCGCCGTCGAACTTCTTGTGGGCGATGGCGATGTCGCCGTTGATCTCGATCTCAGTGAGGCTGGTGGCGCGGTGGATGCCTGCGAGCACGTCTTCGGCATAGTCGAGCTTCTGGCTCTCTTTGGCCTGGCGAATCCAGTCGTCGCGATAGGCTTCCAGCGTCGGGAAGCTGATGCGCCAGTCATCGGGATTGCCGGACTTCTTGCCGTTGATGCCCAGGAACCCCTCCTTGATGAAATCGCCGTCCACCATGCTCCAGTCGGCGGCGACGAAGGCGGCAATGTCGCGCTCCACCAGCATGGTCCAGATGGCGCTGCGATCGGGGTCATTGGGGAAAGGGTTGATACTGCTCATGAAAGCTCTCACGGGTTCGATCCGGTCGTGAAAATTGCGCTCGGATGCTGTGGAACAATTGTGTTCCAAATTTTCATTGGGACCGCAAGGGTCAGGCCGACATGTGGAGCCCAGATGAATACCAATTTGGACAACGTGCCCGTTTCGATCGGGCTTGTCCACACCCGGTGACGTACAAAATCGGAATAAAACGCCCAGAAATTCAGCAAAACGCTGCCTCGTTAGGCAAAATGCACGGGTGGCTTAAATTGGTATTGAAAGTGTGACGGATTCATGTTGACATCAGTTTCGAAACGATCCTAATCTTGAAAATCGTTTACAGAATACCACACCAATCCGGCAGAGATTGGCGGACTTAAAAGCAGGGATGGCAGCATGCGCGTAGGCATTATTGGCCTTGGATATCGTCTGGGCTACCTGGCGCGGATATTCTCCGCCGCCCGGCCGGACTTTACCATTGCCGGCTATGTCGATCCGGCGCCGGCTGGCCTGCCCTATACGGCCGAGCACGGCATTTCCGTCGGCAAGCAATATGACTCGCTTGAGGCATTGCTCGACAACGAGCAGCTGGACCTGCTGATGGTCGGCTCGCCCAATCATCTCCATCTCGAGCACATCCGCATCGGCCTCGAGCGCGGGAAGAAGATCTTCACCGAAAAGCCTGTGGTGACCACGGTCGACGAGACCATGGAGCTGGCCAGGCTCATTGCCCAATACGGCTCCGACAATGTCATGGTCGGCCTCGTGCTGCGTTATGCCCCGCTCTATGTCGACCTGCGCAAGGCGCAGGCCGAGGGCCTGCTGGGTGACATCACCTCCATCGAGGCGTCAGAGCATATCCCGCCCTATCATGGCGCCTTCTTCATGCGCGACTGGCGCCGCTACGAGCGCTATGCCGGCAGCTTCATGCTCGAAAAGTGCTGCCACGACCTCGATCTCTATAATGGCGTCATGGGCTGCCGGCCCCAATATGTGTCGAGCTTCGGCGGCCGCCGCACCTTCGTTCCGGCCAATGCGCCTGCCAGTGCCGGCATCAACGACATGGAACTCTACCACCGCAAGCCGAGCGGCTGGCTGGGCAGCGACAAGGTGTTCGACAGCGATGGCGACATCATCGATTTCCAGACCGCCATCGTGCAATACGCCAATGGCGCCGCGCTGACCTTCCACACCAATCTCAACGTTCCCGATGACTTCCGGCGCTTCGCCGTGATGGGGGCGCAGGGCATGGCCGAGGGTGATTTCATTCGCAATTTCCTGCGCGTCACCGATTCCCGCACCGCCGACCGGCTGATCGACACCACCTACAAGATGAGCGAACTCAGCCAGCACTACGGCGCCGACGAGCAGATGGCCGAGGATATCCTCAAGCACATGCTGGAGGGCGCCCCACTGCCGGTTTCGGTCACCGACGCGCTCGAGGCAGGTCTGCTGGCGCTCTCGATGGACCAGGCAATGCGAACCCGCTCCGTCGTCGACATGACCCCGATCTGGCAGCAATTCGATGCTGCCCTCGGGCGAGCGAGCTGAGGAGAAGGCAGATGACCGGTACCCGTAGCGCTTCGATTTTCGCTTTCGCCCTGCTGGCCCCGGCTCTGGTCTACATCATTGCCATTGTCGCCTATCCGCTGGTCGACACCATCAATCTCAGCTTCACCAATGCCGCCCTCAAGCCGGCCTATAGCTGGGTCGGCTGGGCCAATTACCAGAAGATCTTCGGCGCCAATTTCGGCGAGGTCATCGTCCGCACCTTCATCTGGACCTTCTTCTCGGTCTCCATAAAGATGATCATCGGCACCTGTGGCGCCGTGCTGCTCAATGCCGCCGTGCCCGGCCGGGCCCTGTTCCGCATCCTCACCATGCCGCCCTGGGTCGTGCCCATGGCCATCGGCATCTTCATGTGGGGCTGGATGTATAATGGCCAGTTCGGCATGATTTCGGGGCTCTTGCAGAATTTCGGCATCGTCGATGGGCCCGTCGCCTGGCTCGCCTATGGCAACACCGCCTTCTGGGCCACCATCGTCACCGACGTGTGGATCGGCGTGCCGCTGGTCACCATCTACCTGCTGGCCGCCATGCAATCGATCCCCCGCGATCTCTACGAGGCCGCCTGGACCGATGGCGCCGGTCGCTTCTACCGCTTCCGCCGCATCACGCTGCCCATGATCATCCCGGCCATGGTCACCATGAGCCTGCTCTCGTTGATCGCGACGTTCAACTCGTTCGACATCATCTGGATCCTGACCCGTGGCGGCCCGTCCGGCTCCACCACGACCATGATCATCGACACCTACAAGACCGCCATCGGCTCCTACAAATACGGCGAAGGCGCCGCCCGGGCGGTGATGATCTGCATCTTCCTGTCGCTGTTCTGCCTCGCCTACTTCCGCGTCGTGGGCAAGATCAACACCGGAGAACGCGCATGACCAGCGAACCGATGACTGCTGCGCAAAAGGTCGCCCACCCCGCCGATGATGCTGCCGTCGCCCCTATCGGCGCGGTCAAGGCCAAGCCGGTCAAGGCCATCCGCGCCATGATCGATCGCTACACCTGGTACGAATACGCGGCCATCTATGCCGGCATTGCGCTGTTCCTGTTCTTCGTGCTGGCGCCGTTCATCGAAGGCTTCATGGTTTCGCTGAAGCCGCTGTCGCGCCTGTTCTCCTCGCCCTACAGCTTCTGGCCGCAGGAAGGCTCGCTGACCGCCTATTTCACCATGTGGGAATCGGTGCCCGGCTTCTGGCGCTACATCGTCAATTCGCTGTTCATCTCGACCACCGCCACGGCCATCGTGCTGATCATGGTCGTGCCCGCCTCCTATGCCTTCGCCCGCTTCCCCTTCCCGGGTCGTGGAGCGCTGCTGGCAGCCTTCCTGGCGGTCAACATGTTCTCGGGCGCCGTGCTGCTGATCCCGCTCTTCCGCCTCATGCGCCAGATGGGCCTGCTCAACACCTACTGGGCCATGATCGTGCCGGGCGCCGCTTTCCTCATTCCGTCGGCCATCTGGCTGCTGCGCACCTACATGATGCGCATTCCGCGCGAGCTTGACGAAGCCGCCTGGGTCGATGGCGCCAGCCGCCTCTATACCCTGCGCCGCGTCATCCTGCCGATCGCCATGCCCGGCATCGCGGTCGTCGCCATCACCACCTTCATCGGAGCCTATGCGCAGCAGTTCATCTTTGCGCTGACATTCAACTCCAAAACCGAGTTCATGCCCCTTGCGATCGGCCTCTTCGCCTATTTCGGCCGCCAGGAAGTGGTGTGGAACGAGCTCATGGCGGCCAGTTTCGTCGGCATCGCGCCAGTGCTCATTCTGATCGTCTTTCTACAACGATATCTCGTCGCGGGCCTTACGGCCGGCGCCGTGAAAACTTAGGCCGTGGCCGGAAACAAAAGGGACTTAGGTTTCCGGGTAACACCACGGCCCAAGAGTCTTGCCCCTCGGGGCGAAAAAAGGATGCTTGCCCCTCGGGGCGAACAAGCAACTCGCCCTTCGGGGCAGTGAAGCAAGGGAAGGTAACAACAATGACGAAATCCAAGATTCTGGGTGGTGCGATTGTCGCACTGCTTGCTTCGACGGCTTACGCCGCCGCGCAGGACCAGGTCATCTCCTTCGTGGAATGCGGCGATACGCCCAGCCCGGTCCACGTCGCTACCATCGAGGCCTGGGAAGCCGCCAATCCTGGTTTCGACGTTCAGGTCGAAGTCGTGGGCTGGGGCCAGTGCCAGGACAAGGTGACCACGCTCGCCGTCGCCGGCACCCCAGTGGGTCTGGCCTATATCGGTTCGCGCGCCCTCAAGCAGCTCGCCTCCAACGATCTCATCGTCGATATGCCGATGACCGACGAGGAAAAGGCCTCCTACTACCCCTACGTCGCCGACACCGTGACCTTTGACGGCACCCAGTGGGGCCGCCCGGTCGCCTTCTCGACCAAGGCGCTGTACTGGAACAAGGACCTCTTCGCCGCCGCCGGCCTCGATCCCGAGAAGCCGCCGACCACGTTTGCCGAGGAAATCGAATACGCCAAGGCAATCACCGAAAAGACCGATGCAGCCGGCTTCGGCGTTGTCGCCAAGACCTTCGACAACACCATGCACCAGTTCCTCCATTGGGTTTATTCCAATGACGGCCTGGTCATCGATGCCGACAACAACATCGTGCTCGACAGCCCGCAGAACCTGGAATCGCTCACCGCGCTGCGCGACATCGTTCCGTTCGCCGAAGAAGGCCCGACCGCCTACGAGCAGAACGAAGTCCGTGCCATCTTCCTTGATGGCAAGCTCGGCATGATCCAGGCCGCT